>JAFDDT010000016.1 GCA_019310725.1 Deltaproteobacteria bacterium
AGCCCGATACCACACCGGGATTACTCATCTATGCCCTTATGCCGTAAGGTCCTCCAGCACATTCGATTGCCCAGGCTCTCATCACCACAGTTTCTTATTCATTCCTTATTGCTGCGGCTCCTACATAGTCCTTGAAATTAGATCTGTTATGGGCTAATTTAAACAGTTATTATGAATTCGTCACCTAACATAGTAAAAATTAACCTTTCGGCCTTACAGCATAACCTATTCAAGGTGCGGGAACTCGTGGGGAAACAGACCAGAGTCATGGGGATGGTCAAATCAGATGGGTATGGCCACGGACTGGTTCAAGTAGCACGCGAATTGGAAAAATTACAGATAGAATCTCTGGGAGTGGCCTATACTTCTGAAGCTATAAAACTGAGGGCCGAGGGAATAAAAATACCAATTGTATTGTTACTGGGAATAAGCAAATCTGAAGAGGCAAAGAAGGTCCTTGATTACAGCTTGACTCCGGTTGTCTTCGATGTGGAGTCTGCGCGGTTGATCTCAGAGGAGGGTAAAAAGAGCGGGAGATCAACCAGTGTTTATGTAAAGATTGACACAGGGATGGGGAGGCTTGGCGTCGACTTCAAAGAAGTGGGGCCTTTTCTTGAACAGCTTCTGAACATAAAGAGGATCAAAATTCAAGGCCTCTTTTCTCACCTCTCTGCTGCTGATCAAGAAGATACCCTCTTTACCAACAATCAGATCAAGCATTTCAAGGAAGCCATTTCTGTTGGTAGAAGACTTGGCCTTGAGCTTACCATGAATACTCTGGCAAACAGTGCAGGTATCATCGGGTATAAAGAAGCCCACTTTGATCTGGTGAGGCCAGGTATCATGCTCTATGGTGGGCTTCCGTGTCCAGACTTCGCAGACCCCCCGGCCCTGGAGCACCTCATGACGTTTTACTCCTCTATTGTGCAGGTGAGGGAGGTTAGGGGTGGAACCCCGATTAGCTATGGCCGAACCTTTTACACAAACGGGACCAAAAAGATCGCTATCATATCAGCAGGGTACGGCGATGGCCTCAGCAGGGCTATGAGCAATACAGGGCAGGTATTGATTCACGGCGAAAAGGCAAGGATTATCGGCAGGGTATGTATGAACCTGACAATTGCTGATGTAACCTCAATCAAAGACATAAAAAAGGGGGACAAGGTAGTTTTTTTGGGTGAGGATAACGGAGATAGGATCACCGCTGACGATATGGCCCAATGGGCCAATACGATCTCATATGAGATATTTTGCTCCCTCGGAACCAGAAACACACGGGAATATGTTTATGAAAAAGAAGTTAACTGCGATTCTTAGAGATACCTTGGATCTCTGTTTCAGGGAGGGGTATCTTAAACAGACACCCATCCCGGAGTTTGTTATTGAGGTTCCTCATAACCCCGATCATGGGCATTTTGCCACTAATCTGGCAATGACCCTTGCTGGAGAACAAAAGAACTCACCCCGGAAAATAGCTGAGATCATTATCCAGCATTTGATGGATCATGATCATTTCATCTTAAAGGCCGAGATAGGTGGTGCCGGTTTCATAAATTTTTTTGTAGCAAGAAAACAATGGCATAGTCTCCTTACCCAGGTTGCTGAGCTCGGGGATGATTATGGTCGGAGCTCCCTCGGAAAAGGGGAAAAAATCATGGTAGAGTTTGTAAGTGCTAATCCTACTGGCCCTCTCCATCTCGGCCATGGTCGTGGAGCAGCCTTGGGGGATACCCTGTGCCGAATCCTAAGTTTTTGTGGTTATGATGCCAGGAGGGAATTCTATATTAATGATGCAGGCTCACAGATCAAGCTACTTGGCAAATCCATTTATAGCAGGTGGAGGCAGTTATCTGATCCATCCTATCCCTTCCCTGAAGATGGTTATCGAGGTGACTACATTGAGGAGTTGGCCCTTGATATTACTCAGAAACAAGACCTTGAAAATCTCTCAGTTGATGAGGCAATAGATTTATTATCTGAACTGGGAAAAGATAAGATGCTCAAGGAGCTCAAGCAAGACCTTGCTGATTTCAGAGTGGATTTTGACCTCTGGTACAAGGAAACCGATCTCTACTCATCGGGTAAAGTAGATCAGACAATCAAATTGATTGAAAAGAGGGGCCTGCTTTTTGAAGAGGGTGGTGCACTGTGGATCAAAACCACCGCTTTTGGTGACGACAAAGACCGGGTCCTTCGAAAGAAAGATGGTGAATTTACCTATTTCGCTTCGGATATATCATACCATCTTGATAAATGGGAAAGGGGCTTTAAGAAGGTAATAAATATCTGGGGGGCAGATCATCACGGCTATGGATATATCATACCATCTTGATAAATGGGAAAGGGGCTTTAAGAAGGTAATAAATATCTGGGGGGCAGATCATCACGGCTATGTAAACAGGGTCCAGGCTGCTCTCATGGCAGAAGGAATTCCCCAGGGTTGGCTGGAGGTCCTCCTGATCCAACTGGTCAAGCTTTGGGAAGGCGGAACCGAAGTAAAGATGTCAAAGAGGTCAGGCAGGTATGTTGCGTTAAGAGAACTTGTGGATGATGTTGGCGTTGATGCAGTACGATTTGTCTTTTTGAGCAAAGACCATGACTCCCCGCTTGATTTTGATATAGATCTGGTCAAAAGGAAGGATAGTGAAAATCCCGTATACTATGTCCAATATGCTCACGCCCGAATCTGCAGCATCTTTAGAAAGGCAGCTGAAGCAAGCATGAATCTTCCTGAAGACCCTGGCCCATGCCTCGAAAAACTGGTGTTAGATGAAGAAATCGCCCTCATTAGAAAAATCAGCGAATTTCCGTCCCTGATAGAGGAGATTGCATCTACCTCAGAACCCCACAGGCTCACCTATTATCTAATAGAGTTAGCCGGCAGCTTTCATAGATACTACAACAAACACAGGGTCATCAGTAACGATAGGGCCTTGAGCCAGGCGAGGCTTTACTTATCTTTAGGGGTAAAGATTCTCATCAAAAATGGTCTTAACCTCTTGGGCCTTAGTGCGCCTGAAATAATGTAATAAGAAACAATGGCTAACAGAAAATCCTCTTCAAAAAAGATAAAAAAGAGATACACGTTTCGACCAACCATCGGTTCCCTGCTTTTGTTCTGCTTTGGTGTGATCTTTGTTCTAGCCTGGGTGTTTTGCTTAGGTGTTATTGTTGGCAGGAACTTCCTGCCAATAGCCTTTGGTACCTTTTCCAGAACCAAAGAAACGATTGTGGAGCCTAAGGAAGAGAAAAAGAGAGATCACGTAGAGCCGATCAAAGAAGAAGAACTTACCTTCTATAATCAACTCGTTAACAAAAAAGAGAGGGCCAAGGAAGAAATAAGCTCACGGCTCTCTGTGAAAGAGCCCGACAGGAAGAAAAAGCAGACACATGTCTGGCAAACAAGCGAGGACTCACGCCATTATAGTGTTCAGGTAATCGCACTCAAAGATAAAGAGAAAACCGAACAGATGGTGAAGAGATTAAGCAGTTTGGGCTATCATGCTTACTATTATCAAACCCTGATTAATGGTGAGATCTTTTATAGAGTGCGTTGTGGTCCATTTTATACCATACCGGAGGCGAAAAAGTATGCCAAAAGACTGGCTGATAGAGAGGGTCTCAAACCCTTTGTAGTATATCCGAGCAAAACTGACTAGTGTTTCCCGGTATATTGAAACGAAGAACAAGCAACAGGCAACCAGTGAAGATGCCAATCCATTGAAGAGCTGGGAAATGATCTGAGATTCTTCGGAAGGATCGGCGCACCGTCGGTGTTGATGAAACAGATAATTATCACCAGACTTTAAACAGGAGCCCGCTTATGTTCGGCATAGGCATGCCTGAATTGATCATCATTTTTGTGATTGCCTTGATTATTATCGGACCAAAAAAGTTGCCTGACCTGGCCAGAGCCCTCGGTAAGGGGTTAGCCGAGTTCAGAAGAGCAACCGACCAATTAAAGGCAAATCTTGATATGGACGACGTTGAGGACGAACTTAAAGGGGTGCAGGAGGATTTGGCCGACTCTGTGAGCGGTCTACTAGACGTATCCGAAACAGAGGAGGAAACAAAACCCAAAGACCCGGTAGCATCAGAAACTAGTGAAGAGGAAAACAGCGATAGGGTTACGGAGAAAGCTACGGAGAAAAAAGAGGATGACCGATGAAAAACAACCATTCCTGGCCCATTTAGACGAGCTCAGAAAAAGACTAATCGTCTGTGCAATAACTGTAGGCGCCGGGTTTATTGTTTCTTATATCTTTTCCAAACAGCTCTTCTCTTTTCTCATTTTGCCCCTAACGAAAGTTCTTCCTGACGAGAGCACACTTATATTTACCAGCCTCCCCGAGATGTTTATCGCCTATATCAAGGTAGCCCTCATTTCTGGCATTATCTTAGCTGTGCCTGTCATCTTCTATGAGCTCTGGATGTTTGTGGCGCCTGCCCTTTACCGGACAGAAAAACGATATGTTGTCCCTTTTGTCTTGTTTTCCACCATCCTCTTTGTTGTTGGCTCTTTGTTTGGATACTTTGTTGTTTTTCCTTATGGTTTCAAGTTTTTTATAGGTCTTGCAACCGAAGACATCCAGGCACTTCCGTCTGTAAAGCAGTATTTCTCATTCGCCATAAGGCTACTTTTGGCATTTGGTTTGGTTTTTGAAATGCCTGTTGCCGTCCTCTTCCTGACTAAGATCGGCCTCATTACCCCAGAGTCGATGAAAAAATACCGCAAATATGCCATCTTGGGTTCGTTTGTCTTGTCTGCAATCCTAACCCCGCCGGATGTTGCTACCCAATTAATGATGGCACTGCCTATCATCACCCTTTATGAGCTCAGCATTTTCATTAGCAAAGCAGTGCGCCGAAAAAAGCAGAAAGATTCTCATTCCGCAGGATCTTGATCGCTCGCAAACCACCAGTTTTCAGAAGAACAGAGGAAACTTGCCTTGAGCTCAGATCCACACACCCCTATCATTCTACCAGTTTTTTCCAGGGCCACGTCATAGTGAAACCTAACCTATTGATTCTCAAGCTTATTGCAGGGTATGGGTGTCTTTTTTTTGGATTATGCCCTGGACCCTGACGCTACCCTGCCTTTTGGGGCTAAAACGGTTGACATCGCTTATCTTCCACTTCGCTAGGGCTTGTTTGGAATTTCCGTTTGGGCAACAGCCTGTAAGGCTATGACCCAATAGTATTCCGAACGAAAACCAACATTTCCTCCTAAAGTGTTAACTGGAGCAAGCCGATAAGGGGAAAGAGAACACCGAGTCAGGAGCGAGGGCATGAAAAAAGACATAAAACCACAAGAGGACCCCAACAAAGCAAAACAGAGATTGCTCTATTACAAGGCCCTTCATGATATTGCCAATCAGATTCATGCAGCCAAGGATATCGATGAGATCTTAATCAGCCTCAAAGACAGCATTTTGAGTTTATTTGATGCCGATCGGATCACCATTTATGTGGTGGATGGAAAAACAAAGGAGATCTTCTCCCGGTTTAAGGTTGGGGATATCCCCAAGGAAATCCGAGTCCCTATCAATAATAACAGCATTGCAGGGTATACCGCCAACACTGCCCATATAACCAACATTGCAAATGCCTATGATCAGCATCAACTGGCCATGATCAATAAGGATATCTCCTTTGACGGAAGCTGGGATACAAATTACGATTATGTCACAAAGCAGATATTAACCGTTCCCATCTTTTTCAAAAAGTATGTTATCGGTGTACTCCAGCTCATCAACAAGAAAAATGGCGATCGTTTCATCCTTGAAGACCAAAATTCTGCTGTGGAAATGGCCAAGATCTTGGGAATCGCCTTTTACAATCAAAATAAACTTTCCAAAAGGAGAGCGAAACAGACCAAGTTCAACTACCTGGTCAGGAATCATATCATCACCGAAAAGGAATTGCAAAAGGCCACGGAGATAGCCCGAACTAGAGGGTCTAGCATTGAATCCGTCATTATCAACGAAATGAAGGCCAAAAAAGAGGAAGTCGGACGATCCCTTGCCGATTACTACAATTGCCGGTACGTCCCCTTCGACTCCAATTACCCTATCCCACAAGACCTCTTACCAAAACTGAAGCCGGTCTATCTGAGGAGGAATCTCTGGGTGCCCCTGGCCAGAGAAAACGGCACGGTCAAGGTACTCGTAGACGATCCACAACAGTTGGAGAAAATCGACAGCATAAAATCACTGATCCCAGCAGAACATTACGAGCTTGCCGTTGGTCTGAAAGAAGACATCATCCAGTTTCTCGACTACTTCTACGGAACCCCTGCTGAGCATGAGGAGGGATCAATAGATGAGCTTCTCGGAAAACTGGAAACGCCAGTTATGGATGCACCGGAAGACAGCGCCGATCTCCTCACTGAAAATGACAACACTATCGTTCAGCTCGTCAACAAGATCATAAAGGATGCCCACGCTAGAAACTGTTCGGATATTCACATAGAACCTTATCCGGGTAAAGCAGGGGCCGAGATCAGATTCAGAATTGACGGAAACTGCCAGCTCTACCAAACCATTCCTTACAATTACAAACAGGCCATTATCTCCAGGGTAAAAATCATGGCTGACCTGGACATAACTGAGCGGAGAAAACCTCAGGACGGTAAAATAAGCTTGAAAAAATTTTCACCACTGGATATCGAGCTGCGGGTAGCAACCATCCCTACGGCAGGTAGAGAAGAAGACGTTGTGCTACGAATCCTCTCAACGGGCGAAGCTATGCCCTTAGACGAGATAGGCATGAACAAAAGAGACTATGACCTCTTTTTGAACATGGTCCAAAAAGCCTACGGCATCATTCTGGTCGTTGGCCCCACCGGGAGCGGCAAGACCACAACACTTCATGCTGCTCTGGGCTACCTCAACAGGCCCGAGACTAAGATCTGGACAGCTGAAGATCCTGTTGAAATCACCCAGCGGGGCCTGCGACAGGTGCAGGTATCCCCCAGGATAGGCTTTGATTTTGCCTCTGCCATGCGTGCCTTCCTGAGAGCCGACCCGGATGTCATTATGGTTGGCGAGATACGCGACCATGAGACCGCTTCAATAGCTGTTGAGGCATCACTAACTGGTCATATCGTACTCACCACACTCCATACAAACAGTGCCCCAGAAACCATCATCAGGCTCCTGGACATTGGCATGGACCCCTTTAATTTTTCCGATGCACTGATAGGCATTTTAGCCCAACGGCTCATAAGGACCCTGTGCAATGATTGTAGAGAGCCCTACCACCCCAGCCGCCAAGAATACGATGGTCTTGTGAGAAGCTATGATGGTGATTTTGATGCGCTCGGGTCTTCATATCGGGATGACCTGACTCTCTATCGAGCATGCGGATGCAACCGATGTAATAACATCGGCTACAAAGGAAGGACAACTATCATAGAACTGCTTGAAGCCACAGATGAAGTCAAGTCACTCATTCAGAGCAAGGCTACAGTGGAGGTATTGAGAGACCAAGGCATTAGAGACGGGATGACCACCCTCATGCAGGACGGAATCAGAAAGGTTTTTCTGGGACTGACCGATATTCAACAGGTCAGGAAGGTATGCCTCCGATAATTTCACCGAGCGGGTCTACTTTCTTCTCTGACCTATCGGGCAACCGTTCAGTGCGATCAGTGTAAGATTATAGATGCCCGGTATCCTTCCAATTCACCAGCCGTTTAATCCATTTTTTGCTTGAAAGAAACTCACTCATTAGCATATAGTTATTATGTAACTTTTCAATAAGTTCGGGTTCTGTCATTGCGAGCAAAGCGAAGCAATCTCTAGTATTGCAATGAGATTGCCACGTCGCTCCGCTCCTCGCAATGACCGTAAATGCCAACGGCAAGGAATCAGCCGAACTTTTTGAGAAGTTACCTTATTATATGTGAAACCAAGGTCTTTTGGGGCCCCTGCGATCGAAGAGCAACGTCAAGCGTCTCATCTTTGTATTATTACCGGTGGTAAGAGGTGTTTCAACATACCTCTAGTTTATATTTGAGATTGTAAGGAAAGATTATGAAATACCGCTGCCAGTCATGTAATTACGAGCTCCCAGACATATGGAAGTGGAAGATTGTTGATCGATCAAAATACCTGATGGTCGTCACCTGTCCTCATTGCAACAATGAATTCATCAGGATGGAATATGATCCTGATACGCCTTACGGATACAGGGTAATTCCTTCAATAATCTTTGTTCCTCAGGGAATCAGGAGGAGAAATACAATCATCCGGTAGACAATCATGAAGGTGACCACAGTCTATCCATCAGTAGTCATGAGAATCTCCTGCCCGAATTGTGGGGCCGAGGGTAAGGTGAGAAAAGAGAAACCCCCGCAGGGAGATTTCACGGTTGTATGCCCGCGGTGCAAAGATAAATTCCTGATAAAAATCAATGTTAGAAATTTCTACAGAAAGACTGTTTCAATTCCCGTCCACTACTCTCCGTATGATATACATCGCCCTGATGATAAGAGGGCAAGGGAGGCAACAATTGTGGATATTTCCCAGCAAGGCATGGGCGTCGAAAGCCATAGACATGACTTCCCAGAAAACTACTTTAGGGAAGGCAACTCATTTACGTTTTTGTTTTCACTGCCTCCGCGAAAAGAACTGCTCAAGGTGCAGGCGGAAATTGCCAGGATTATCCCGCAAAATAATGGCAATACCTTTATGATGGGGGTAAAATTTTCCAAGCTCGATCACTTCACCAACAAACAGCTTGGGTTCTTTCTGTGGCCCTGATGAACCAGACGTCCTAATAGCTCACCCCTTTTATCTTTTCAAACACGCCGCAACTGTCGTACAATTCATAAACAGTACAATGACATAAGCGTATTCCCGGCATATCGCACCAGGGTGAGCTTCATTATCATTCTGGTCTTATGCATGAAAGCACTTGCTCAAAACAGGTGATCTTGGGAGCAGACCAGCAGCGTTGGAGTGGTCGGCACTAGATCATGGCAAAGGAAGGAAATGTTTGCCGCTGATGGTCAGGAGAAGCGGGTCTCTTTGAGATCTTCTTTCACTATCAAAAGCCATCGGCCCAGTTACACCCTCAAAACCTTCAATTCCCGCAAGTGCAGAGCGCAGATCTTCCCTTGTTCTAATATCCCCGCCCTGTTCTCTGACGATCTCTTTGATTATTCCAATGCTATCATAACCGATGGCTGCTAAAAGTCCTGGCTTTTGCTGAAAATTGAGCTGGTATTGCTCAACGAAACTGTCCACACCTCTGAAACCGCTACCAGGAAAGAAGCCGGAAGGAAATATTGCTCCATTAACATATCTTCCGGCGATTTCAATCAATTTGGGAGAGTTCCAAAGATTGGTTCCTAAAAGGGTTACCTCCACAACATCATAAAACGCCAATTGAGACGCTATAAGGCCCGCCCTTTCATAGCTATCAGGGATGAATACCGCATCAAAATCAATGATAGGATCAGGTTTCTCTCCTGATCCTTTCTCTTCCTCACTCTCCGGTTTTGGTCTGGTATAGAAAAGACCGACCATCTTTTTTATTGGCGTAGCAAAATCGGTATCCTTAGAATCATACGTCTCTACTGCGGTCACGGTGCCCCCGTGGAATTCGACCTCATCCCAAAACTTATTCATGAAATATCTGCCATAAGCATTGTCAGGATGCAGAATGGCAAATCTCTTTAACCCAATTTCACCGAGGACCTTATCGGTGAGACTTCTAACCTGGTCTTCTGGAGTAAGACAATTCTGAAAAACCATCTCTCCCGCGCTGGTTATTCCTTCACTCTGGCTGAGGGTAATGATGGGTATCCCCAATTCTTGTCCTATGGTTACGACCTCCTCAGCAACTCTGCTCAGAAGAGGACCTATAATAACAACTACCCTTTGCTTCTCAGCAAGTTCCCTAATTGCCTCGCATGCCCTTTCAGATTCGCCTTCAGTGTCCCTTATGACTAATTCCAGGGATGAAAGGTTTTCGTCAGTCTCCCGGAAGATATCCAAACCCAGCTCCAGACCATGCAAAACCTCCTGACCATAAATGGCAAAAGGACCACTTAACGGTAGCAGGCAACCGATAGCATTAGGTTCAACCTGAACTACCCTTTGGATCTTTTCCATCAATTCCTTCGCCACCGTGAACCATTCTCCCTCCCCTGCAAACCTCATTATCTTGATTGCCAACTCCTGTGCCTCTTCCAATCTATCAGTGAGAAGATAAGATGTGGCAAGCCGGTAGTAGATCGGAAATAGAAGACTGCTCTGCCTCGCATAGACAGCCATCTCTTTCAATTCTTCCTCTGTGGCTTCATAGATAAGATCGAGCAACTGAGACCTGATTTCTTCCTTCTTTTCTTTAGTGGACTGTGGCGATTCCAATACCTTGAACCACCAATAGCAGACTCGTGGGTAGTCTTTGAGTTGTTTTGCGTTTTGACCTAAAAGAAAAAATATCTCCTCTTTCCCAGGATAATCTTCATAAAGCTCAAGCCATTGAAGAGCAGATAGCCTTGATTCAGGGTATTTCTCTAGGTGGAAGTATGTCTTTGCGAGTAACAGATTGATCTCAGCCCTTTGTTCGTTCACGGGATATTTATCAATAACCTCTAAGAGAAGAGGCAGGGCCTCTTCATATTGGTTCCTTCCATAGTATATAGTTGCCTTCCTGGCCAATACATCCCTCACCCTATCCCCTCTCGGATATTCAGCAAGGTACCTGTCATAAGCAGCCAGGGCCTTATCATATTCTTTGTGACGCCAATGCTTTTCAGCGATAGCGAAATGATCGGTGACCGCTTTCTCTTCCAGTGGTTTCTCTATGAAGGGTTCTTTTAGAACAATCTTTTGCTCACACGAAACAAGAAAAAAGGCCACAACCAGGAGCACCATAGTAATGACCTTATTAAAATAAGCAGTGTTATTTGTCGCCATGCCTTACTTTACTTCCTCAAAGTCAGCGTCCACAACCTCCTCATCTTGCTTGGCTGATTCGGCAGATGCCTCAGCACCAGGTTGTGGGCCAGGTTGAGCTTCTGCCTGGCCAGCCTGGGCATATAAAACCTCGGCGAGTTTATGTGAAGCCTGGGTTAGTTCTTCTGAAAGCCGTTTTATCTCTGCTGCGTCTTCACCTTCCATAGCCTTCTTCAGGTTGGCGATAGCATTTTCTATCTCGCCCTTGCTACCAGCATCGAGCTTATCCGCAGCCTCTTTGATAGTCTTTTCAGTCGCATAGATGAGCGAGTCAGCAGCATTTCGGGCATCAACCAGTTCCCTCTTCTTCTTGTCTTCTTCAGAGTGAAGCTCAGCATCCTTGACAAGCTTCTCAATTTCCTCCTCACTGAGGCCACTCGAGGCGGTTATCTTGATCGATTGTTCCTTCCCGGTTCCTAAATCTTTGGCAGAGACGTTAACAATACCATTTGCATCAATATCAAAGGTCACCTCTATCTGAGGCATCCCTCTTGGAGCCGGCGGAATCCCAACCAGTTCAAAGCGACCAAGAGTTTTGTTGTATGCAGCCATTTCCCTTTCGCCCTGAAGCACATGGATGGAAACCGCTGGCTGGTTATCGGCTGCAGTTGAAAATATCTGACTCTTTTTAGTTGGTATGGTCGTATTTTTCTCAATGAGCTTGGTGAAAACACCACCGAGGGTTTCAATCCCCAGGGAGAGTGGAGTAATATCAAGAAGGAGGACATCTTTTACATCACCCTTTAAAACACCACCCTGTATAGCTGCACCGATTGCAACAACCTCATCGGGATTGACACCCTTGTTCGGATCCTTACCGAAGATTTGCTTTACCTTTTCCTGAACCTTGGGCATCCTGGTCATCCCACCAACTAGAATAACCTCGTTAATGTCACTGGGCTGTAAGCCGGCATCTCGCAAGGCAATCTTGCACGGTTCGGTTGTCTCTTCAACCAGATCACCTACAAGGGCCTCGAGTTTTGCTCTGGTCAGTTTGATGTTCAGGTGTTTTGGGCCGCTCGCATCAGCAGTAATAAAGGGGAGATTAACGTCTGTCTCCATTGAGGTGGAAAGTTCCATCTTCGCCTTCTCAGCAGCCTCCCATTTGTTGATTTAACCTCGAATACGCCATCACCTATTTCTAAGATAGAGATATCGAAGGTGCCACCCCCCAGATCAAAGACAGCAATCTTCTCATCCTTCTTTTTGTCCAGGCCATACGCCAGTGATGCAGCAGTAGGTTCATTAATGATTCGCTGAACGTTCAATCCTGCAATCCTTCCTGCATCTTTTGTTGCCTGTCTTTGGCTGTCATTGAAATATGCCGGAACCGTAATAACGGCATCGGTTACCTTTTCACCAAGATATTCTTCAGCGGTTTGTTTCATTTTGGTCAAGACCATCGAGGAAATCTCGGCAGCGCTATAATCCTTGCCCCTAACGGTAACCTGTGCATCGCCGTTCTTTGCCTTGGTAATCTTGTAGGGAGATATCTTAACATCTCTTTTAACCTCATCCGAATCAAACTTCCTGCCAATCAGTCTTTTAACTGCATAAACAGTGTTATCCGGATTGGTAATCGCCTGCCTTCTAGCGGTCTGCCCAACAAGCCGCTCCCCGCTATCAGTAAATGCCACAACAGAGGGTGTGGTCCGGTTTCCTTCAACATTGGCAATTACCTTTGCGTCACCTCCCTCCATAATAGCAACACAGGAGTTAGTGGTTCCCAAATCGATTCCAATTATTTTACTCATCGTCTCCTCCTTGAAAGTATATTTCCTGGAATTGTATGAATTTTCTATTAATTTTTTCTTACTTTGTGGCCTTCCCTTGTGAGATCACAACCATTGATGGCCTCATCAAACGCCCATTGAGCAAGTAGCCCTTCTGTAATTCCATGACTACGTGCCCTGGTGCAACGGTATCGTCTATCTGTTGTGAGACCGACTCATGGAAGTTGGGGTCAAAAGGTTTTCCCAGTGCCTCCACCTCATTGAGACCAGCTTTCTTTAACGCCTTCATCAGACCGTCTCGCGTCAGCTCAAGTCCTTCAACCAACGCCGAGGAATTTTCATCATTTCGTGCGTGGGATATCGCCTTGTCAAGGTTGTCAATTACCGGAAGGATTTCTTTAATGATGGATTCATTAGCATACCTGGCCAGTTCATCCCGTTCCTTTATTCCTCTTTTTTTGATATTTTCCATTTCGGCATAGGTTCGCATATACAGATCGTAATTTTTTTCGGCCTCTTCACGGGTATCAGTTAGTTTTTTCAAGAGCTCCTGTTTGGTCATCTCCTCTGCCTTTTTCACCACCTTTTCTGGGCCCTTTTCCTTAGCTTTTTTTTCTGGCTTTTGTGCTAGATCTTCCGCCTTTTTGTTTTCTGTATCCACCTGTTCGAAGCCCTCAGCCTTCTGTTGATCTTCGACTCCCTTGACCTCTATTCTCGCCATATCTCACCTAAAACATGATCTGCAAATTTACTTCACTCAATCAGATGTTCACAGGTTGTTGCCCAAACGGAAATCCCTTTGAGCGCCTCATCCTTCTCTCATAACGCACCAAAAAGATTTTGTCTATTATTGTTGCCCTGTAAGATAGCCATGTAACCCGTGCCGACTCACATCACCAACAAGCCTCCACAGGGCAAGATTCACCACATAGGGCTCATCTAAATCATTAAAAAATGTTAAACATCGGGATAGGCGTTGTCAAGGGTGAGGAGGCAACAAGAAAGACCTAATTCATCACAGTTTTTTTCCGGTTAACCTTTCAAGAACCTCGAGATATTTATCCCTCGTAATGTGAATGACCTCTGATGGTAATTTTGGTGGAGGTGGTTTTTTCGGCCAATCAAGCCCGTTGAGGTAGTCCCTCAGGAACTGCTTGTCAAAGCTCTTTTGAGCCCTCCCGGGGCTGTATTCAGCCATTGGCCAGAATCTGGATGAATCAGGGGTCAACACCTCATCAATTAGCATGAGGCGATCTTTTACCAGCCCGAACTCGAACTTGGTGTCCGCAATAATGATTCCCCTCTCAGAGGCAAAATCTTTTCCATACTGGTAGAGTTTCAGGCTGATCCTTTTTATCTCCTTGGCTCTCTGCTCCCCGACAATTTTGACAACTTCCTCAAAGGAGATATTTTCGTCGTGGGTTCCCGGGGCAGCCTTGGTTGAGGGTGTGAAGATCGGCTCTGGCAGTTGAGATGATTCTTTCAAGCCTTCAGCAAGAGGAATACCTGAAATGCTCCCCTGAGCTCGATACTCAACCCATCCGGACCCCGAAAGGTATCCCCTCACAACGCACTCAACAGAAAGGGGCTCGGCTCTATGCACCAGCATACTCCGGCCAATCAATTGGTCCCTATAAGGCTTACACGATTCAGGATACTCATCGGGATCTGCTGTTATGAAATGGTTATCAATTATGGAGGAGAGTTTTTCAAACCAGAAGATAGAAATCTGGGTCAAGATCCCTCCCTTGTCCGGAATCGGATCATCCATTACCACATCAAATGCGGAGATTCGGTCAGTGGCAACGATAAGTAAATGCTCCCCTACCTCGTAAATATCCCGAACCTTCCCGCGATTAGCCAGCCTCAGATTGGAAAAATTTGTTTCTCTGACTGTTTCCATGGCATTCCTTATACCTCAAAATAGATCGTGTTGCCATAAAATACGAAACATAAATTGCAAAAAATCAATATAGACAATATACTATATTCTCTGTATATAAAAAGGCTAGAATTTTACAGTTTGACTCGCAGGCACCATTAACTATTGAGAAATGAGAGCATCAAGATGGTCGAACTAGATTTCAACAAAGGTAATAGGATATTGCCCGCTATTGCCCAGGATTATAAATCCGGCAAGGTCTTAATGGTTGCCTATATGAATAATGAGGCGTGGCAGCTTACCCTCCAGACTGGAGAAGCCCATTACTGGAGCCGCTCTCGCCAGGCGCTTTGGCATAAGGGGGCGACTTCAGGCAACATCCAGAAAGTAAAAGAGGTTTTTGCTGACTGTGACCATGATGCCATCCTTCTTAAGGTGGAGCAAATAGGAGGGGCCGCCTGCCATCTGGGGTATGAGAGCTGCTTTCACAACAAGATTGATAAGTATGGAGAGGAAATCACTGTAGGCGAAAGGATATTTGACCCAGAAAAGGTATACAAGAAATGAACATATTGAAACTCGGTATTCCAAAGGGGAGCCTCGAGAAAGCAACGCTCAGGCTGTTTGAGAAATCAGGCTGGAAGATATCTATTGCTGATCGGAATTACTTCCCTGAAATAAACGATGCCTCCATTAGATGCTCGATCCTGAGGGCCCAGGAAATGCCCGTGCAGGTGGAAAACGGAACAATCGATGTTGGCCTCACCGGGTTAGACTGGAAAGAGGAAAATGAATCAGATGTTGTCACTGTCTCTGACCTGATGTATTCAAAGGTGAGCCAGAGCCCTGCCCGCTGGGTTTTGGCAGTGGCTGCCGATTCCGACATCGAGAAATTGTCCGATCTCACCGGTAAAAAAATAGCAACTGAACTGGTTAATTTTACCAGAAAATACTTCGCTCAAAAGGGAATAGAGGTTAAAGTTGAATTTTCATGGGGAACAACCGAGGCAAAGGTTGCAGCAGGTTTAGCAGATGCGATTGTTGAGGTTACCGAGACAGGGAGCACTATCGAGGCTCATGGTTTGAAGATTATCCATGAATTGATGCAAACAAACACTATACTCATTGCAAACAAAAACGCCTGGGGAGATTCATGGAAGAGAAGCAAAATTGAACAGATTGCTCTTCTTCTCAAAGGGGCTTTGAGGGCTGAAAATATGGTGGGCCTCAAGATGAATATGCCAAAAGAACAATTGGCCGAAATCATCCCCTTACTCCCCAGTATTACCTCTCCCACAATAGCCAGTCTCTACCAATCCGATTGGGTCTCGGTTGAGATTATGGTTCACAATGAAAGGGTCAGGGAACTTATCCCCCAATTGATAAAAAAAGGGGCCGAAGGTATCATTGAATATCCATTAAATAAGGTAATTTGACTATGGAGATTTTATCGAGATGGATAAGGAGTCCATTGATCTTTATTTTGTTTGCTATCATGCTCGGTGGTTGTGCACAAGATAAGGCTCTGATGAAAAACCAGGCCCAGGCAAAACGGGACTTGGGGAAATCCCTTTTGGCGGACGGAAATTATGCCGCTAGCCTTAGCGAATTACTGGAGGCAGTGCGGCTTGACCCTGAAAACCCAGACATACATAATGACCTGGCCCTCACCTACCGCGAAATGAGGATGTACACCCAAGCCATTACCCATTTTGATAAGGCAATAGAATTGCGGCCTGATTATTCGGAGGCTTACAATAACCTCGGCACAGTATATCTCATCCTTGCTGACTGGAGCCGTGCGATTACCTGCTTTAGGAAAGCCTTGACCAATAGCGTTTATGCCACACCCCACTTTGCCTATAATAACCTGGGACTAGCATACTATGAAAAAGGACAGTTTAGATTGGCCGTAGATGCCTATTTAAAGGCCGTTCAAGCGAACCCATCCTTCAGCAGGGCTTTTCATAATCTCGGGGTTGCGTATGAGGCCCTCGGTGAATGGATGAAAGCCTTGGAGGCCTATGAGGCATCGATACGCTATGCACCTGATGATCCCAGATCTTACTTCCATCTTGGCAAGCTATACCTTCGCCTCAACAAACTGCCTCTGGCCGTCGAAAACCTTGAAGAAACTATCAGGTTAGATAAAAGAGGCATTATTGCGCCGGAGGCAAAACGCCTATTAGAAAGGACACAGTAAGCTTATGCCAGTTGCTACCAGGGCTATAGATTTCCGTTCTTTCATTGCTATGGATGTCATGGAAAGGGCGAATGTCCTTGAAAGGCAGGGGCAGCATATCATTCATCTTGAGATTGGGGAGCCAGATTTTGATACCCCTCAGTGCATTAGAGAGGCAGGGATTAGGGCTATCATGGAAGGAAAAACCCATTACACCCACAGCTTGGGAATACTCGAGCTCAGGGAGGCCATATGCCGCCGATACCTGGATACATATGGCGTAAACATTAACCCTGGCCAAGTTATAGTAACCTCTGGCACTTCGCCGGCAATGGTATTGATCTTTTCAGCTCTCTTAGAAAATAGAGATGAAATTATCGTCTCCAATCCCTATTACCCTTGCTATCCCAACATCATTGCCTATGTTGGCGCAAATTGTGTGTCCGTAAATGTCCATGAAGACGATGGATTCCAATTTCGGCTCGAAGATGTTGCTCCAAAAATAACTCCCCGCACCAAGGCAATCCTGATCAACTCTCCATCAAATCCGACTGGCAATCTCCTCTCTGCTGACAGAATGCAGAGGATAGCTGATCTAGGTCTCTATGTTATCTCTGATGAGATATATCATGGCCTGGTGTATGAAGGAGAAGAGCACACAATCTTAGAATACACCGACAAAGCATTTGTCTTGAATGGCTTTTCTAAACTCTATGCCATGACCGGATGGAGACTGGGTTACATTATTGCGCCATCCGATTTCGTCAGACCAATCCAAAAGATCCAGCAAAACCTTTTTATCTCGGCCAATAGTGTCTCCCAATGGGCGGGTCTGACAGCTCTGAGCGAAGCACAGCCAGATGTGGAAAAGATGAAAGCCATATACGACCAGAGAAGGCATTATATCATCAAAAGACTCAAAGAACTCAGTTTCGGAATTGGTGTTGATCCTGTTGGAGCCTTTTATGTGCTCGCTCGGGCGAATCATCTATCCACCAATTCCTACGAGCTGGCCTTTGAGATTTTGGAAAAAGCAGGAGTAGGTGTTGCACCTGGGATTGACTTTGGAGCCAATGCCGAAGGATACCTTAGGTTTTCCTACGCAAACTCACTTGAAAATATCACCGAGGGGCTTGAAAGCATAGAGAAGTTTTTGAAAAACAGGTAACAAAGTTTTGTCAGTCGTCAGTTTGCAGTTGTCTGCATTCATGCCTGTTGAGTCTGTTGGGTTTATTATGCTTGTTGGGTTCATCGATGCCAATGGAATTCTCCTTTCTAAAGAGTGCTATCCGGCCAGAGCAATTCCCGCCACCCGATCGACCTGAGGTTGCTTTTGCTGGCAGATCAAACGTAGGAAAATCGTCCCTCATAAATAGACTGGTAAACAGCCCCAAATTGGCCCGGACGAGCTCCCGGCCGGGAAGGACAAGGGCTATCAATTTTTTTTCTGTTGGAAAAGCCTTCTGTTTAACCGATCTTCCTGGCTATGGATACGCAGAGGTCCCGCTAAAGGTCAGGCGGAATTGGAAGGTACTTGTTGAGAGCTACCTGAAGAAAAGACTCAACCTAAAATCGGTTGTGGTGATTCTCGATATACGCCGGAATCCAGCACAAGGGGATTTGGATCTCTTACATTGGCTGAAAACATTTGAGATCAAAACAATTATTGTACTCACAAAGACCGACAAGCTATCAAGAATCAAGGCAAAGAGACAACTCGATCTCATTTCAACTCAGCTCACAAAGGAGGGCTTTGCCAAACCCATCCTTTTTTCTGCCAAAACAGGCCAGGGGAGACAAGAACTCTGGGAAAAGATAAATGAGATAACAGGAAGTGTCTAAAGTGCCTAAAATTACAAATGCCTAAAGTGAAGGGAAAAAATCACTTTAACTTCTAACCTTAGCTCACTTTTAACTTTCAACTTTCAAAGCCCATACGCCTTTATCTTTTTATGGAGATTACTTCTCTCAACTCCTATAGCTTCGGCTGTCTTGCTGATATTTCCTTCGAACTCCTGTAACTTACGGGCGATAAAGGATCTTTCAAACGTCTCCCGAGCTTCCCTGAGGGTTTCAAAGGACAAAAAGGTTTCCACCTTACGCTCATCAGGTCTCAAGCTACTATAGGGAGGCGGTATCTCTTCTACACTAATCGTCTTCTGAGGGCACATGATTGCCAGCCGTTCTATGAGGTTCTTAAGTTCCCTGACATTTCCTGGCCAGCTATACTTCTTGAGCAGGTCAAAGGCATCAGAATCCAGAAATTTCTGCTCCGTTTTGGCATCTAGGGAAAACTCATCCAAAAATTCGTTCGCGAGTTCAATGATATCTTCAACTCTCTCCCTTAACGGAGGGACCCTAATCGGTATCACGTTGAGACGAAAGTAGAGATCTTCCCTGAAGGTTCCCTTTTCGATTTCTTCCTCCAGGTTCTTGTTTGTTGCTGCAATAACCCGAACATCAACCTTAATGGTTCTGCTGCCGCCTACCCGCTCAAATCTCTGCTCTTGCAAAATGCGCAAAACCTTTGACTGGGCCTTGAGGCTCATATCTCCAATTTCATCCAGAAAGAGTATTCCATTATTGGCCTGATCAAATTTGCCCCGTTTCATAGTAGTTGCACCGGTGAATGCCCCCT
Organism: Deltaproteobacteria bacterium; assembly: GCA_019310725.1. Lineage (GTDB taxonomy): Bacteria > Desulfobacterota > DSM-4660 > Desulfatiglandales > B25-G16 > JADFWK01. The sequence goes on from JAFDDT010000016.1 coordinate 19,406, forward strand.
TTTCGTGCCCAAAGAGCTCTGATTCAATCAAATCCTCTGGTATCGCAGCACAATTAACCTCTACGAAGGGTTTATTGCTTCTTTTGCTCAATCGATGGATGCTATGGGCCACCAGTTCCTTGCCAGTCCCATTCTCTCCAGCAATAAGAACCCACGCATCAGTTGGAGCAACGACCTTTATCTGTTCTTTCAAATCAGTAATGGCCCTGCTATGTCCGGTTATCTGATACCGCTGACGGTCCCTCTCCCTGAAAATGTCAAGCTCTGCTTCAAGCCTGTTATAGTCCAGTGCGTTATTTATTGATAAGAGGACTTTCTCCAGCGAAAGAGGCTTTTCAATAAAGTCATAGGCGCCCAATTTGGTGGCCTTTACAGCGGTTTCGATGGTGCCATGGCCTGAGATCATAATTACCTGGAGACCTGGGTACAGTTCCCTAATCCTCTTCAGTGTTTCTATACCGTCGATATCAGGCATCCAGATATCCAACAATACGATATCCGGAATGGTTTCCTTGATTATTTCCAGGGCCTTCAAACCGCTGCCAGCAGCCACAACCTCAAACCCCTCATCAGTAAGAATGCCCTGCAAGGATTGTATTATGCCTGGCTCATCATCAACGATTAATATTGTCTCTGCCATATTTATCCGTTGTCCGTTGTCCGTTGTTTTTGTAACTGATATTTTCTTGACTTAACTTTAGGCACTTTAGATCACTTACAATTCTAGTCACTTTGTACTTCTAAACCCATCATATCCCCTGCGATAGAAGCCGCCTTCTTGGAGGCACCGCCTTGCCCGAGCTGATCTTTTACCGATTGTAATTGCTTTTTCATCTCTCTTCTCATTCCACCATTTTCTAGGATGGCTAAACCCTCCTCAGCCAAACGCCTACCTGTTGCGCTACCTTGAATCAACTCCGGGATGATGGCCTTTCCAGCCACCAAATTCACCAGGCCAATGTGAGCCACCTCTACAAGGAATCGGCCAAAAATATAGGTTAATGGGGATACCTTATAGGCTATTACCATAGGTGTTTCCATTATGGCTGCCTCTAGTGTAGCTGTACCAGAGGCAATGAGAGCCAAATCGGCTATCTTCAATAATTCCTTGGTATCATACCTTCCAATCCTAATATCTACCATGACGTTTTCTATATATGGCTCGACTAGATCTTCTCCTACGGTAGACGCTAGTGGCAAGATGCAGCACAGACGGGGATACGAACGGGAAATAATTTCAGCCGCTTCAGTCATTGCGGGCATGAGCCTGATAATCTCTTCAGCCCTGCTTCCGGGAAGCAGTGCAAGTATGGGATCGTGCTCATAGCTAATGCCCAGATCCTTTCGGATCTCATTGTTATCCTTGGAAGGTAGAGATAAATCCAGGAGCGGATGCCCAACATAGTCCGCCTCAAGCCCGTGTTTCTGGTAAAATTCTCTCTCGAATGGGAGAATAACCGCAACCCGATCTACCCTTCGCCCTATCTTTTTCACTCTTCTTTTCCGCCATGCCCACACCTGAGGAGGAATATAATAAAAGACAGGAATTCCCAGAGAGTGTGCCTTCCTGGCCAAGTTTAGATTGAAGCCCGGGTAGTCAATTAGTATTAAGAGATCCGGACGATTACCCTTTAAAGCCTTCTTCAAATCACTCAAGACCCGAGAGATATGCCTGATTCTGGGTATGATCTCCGTCAACCCTACAACGGAAAGATCCGATACTCGATGAATAACCCTAACACCTGCGTTCTCCATCTCTGGGCCACCAAGGCCAAAAAAGCTGATATCAGGGGCAAACTCCTTGAGTGCCAAAACCAAACGAGCCCCATAAATATCCCCTGAGGCCTCTCCTGCCACGATCATGACGTTCTTTTTCTGGCTCAATTTTGACAAATTCGTAAAAAGTGTTTTGTGAACGAGATTGAGCAAAATCGATTTTTTGCGAATGCATCAATTTCAGGTGCCGTTGATATTTATTCCAACACCGGCCCATCAAAAGGAATAGATAAAGAACTTATTTCGCTTCGCTCATCCCGTTCAGAGCGGCATTACCCCCTATTGTTTTTTTGCACGTGTTCAGAGATTCGCAGTTCACCCCTGCCTGACGCGTGGCAGGTGGGTCTGCAGTGAATCCACAATCCCGATTTCATCGGGAAACCCTGAACCTCTGAACCCTGACCCGGCGAACGGTTATCTTCTTTCTATCTGTTCACTGATAGAGAGAGCAACCCCAAGGGCCTTTTTTCCATCAAGTCCAGATACTCTTGGCTTTGTGCCATTTTTCATAGCCTCTACAAAGGATCTAAGCTGATCGGCAAGGGGATCACAATCGTGGAACCTATTCTCTCGGTGCGTTAAAGGAGAAAGATCAATTGAATTGTTTCTATCTCCTCCAAACTGAGTTACGCTGATTTTCCTATTCTGATAATCGACCGATAGGTAACTGTCTGGTTGAAAAATCCGTGTCGTTCTCACCGATTCATTGCAAACCCGGCTTGCTGTGAAATTCGCTACGGTATCATTGGCAAATTGCATCCTCACGTGGGCAAAATCTATTTTATCACTTACAACGGGCATCCCCAGGGCATCTATATTTGCAACCCCTGAATCTACAATGTGCAAGATAATATCCAGATCGTGGATCATGAGGTCCAAAACCACATCCACATCTGTTCCTCTCTTGGTGAATACACTCAGGCGGTGAGATTCAATAAAAAGGGGCTTAGAAACCAGGGCCTCCATCTTGGTCACAACAGGATTAAATCGCTCGATGTGGCCTGTCTGCAAGGTAGAATTATGCTTTTCTGCCGTTTCAATCAGACTATCAGCATCCGCCTCACTCAGGGTGATTGGCTTCTCGATCAATAGATGTTTCCCGTGATTTAGGATATCACGTCCCACTTCAAAGTGAGATACTGTTGGAACAGCCAGACTGAGGCCATCCACATGGGGAAGCAGTTCATCATGAGTCCTGTAGGCTTCCGTATGATATTTACGTGCAATCTCTTGCGCCCTTTGAAAATCTATATCGGCAACTCCGACCAGATCAATATCCTCCATAGCAGCATACTTCTGGGCATGCAAACTACCCAGATAGCCTACCCCCACAACGCCTAAATGCAATCTTTGGTCCGTTGCCCGTTTCTTCATACTGCCTTCTCCTTTATCTGGACACTATGGCAATACCATGAGCATCTGCCAGATTTATCATCTCCTCTCTATCAAAAATCAGGGTCTTGCCTCCCTCAATAGCCAAAACAGTTGCATTGACCGTTTTCATGACTTTAACAGTGTCAAGCCCGACAGCAGGCAGATCAAACCTCAGGTCCTGGCTGGGCTTACAAACCTTAACAACCACAGCGCGTTCTTTGGCTAATTCCCCTCCTCTGAGTATGGTCTTATTGGTTCCCTCTATTGCCTCCACAGCCAAAATGGTCTTTCTCCTGACCACAACACAATGGCCGATATCCAGGCGACCTAATTCTTTGGCTACCATCCAGCCAAACTCAATGTCCTCCAGTTCTTCTTTTCTTGGCTCTCTTCTGGTAAGGCAGCCGCACGGTGCCAGAAGTTCGGGAAGATACGTGGTGGAACTTACAACGGTTATACCTTCTTTTTCGAGTTCCCGAGCTACAGTCCTTAATATGTCATCATCATGGAGGATTAATAGTTTTGCAAGTACTGCCAGCCCTTTCAGGTCAGGCCTTACATCAGAAAACATGCTGCTCTTGGTAATTGCGCCTGCCATCAATACGTGCTTCACCTCTTTTGATTTAAAGGCACTAACCAAATGGCCGAATTGACCAAGCCCGATCCAGGTGATCTCATCTACTTTTTCGGCTAACTCCGGTTCTGTCTCGCCCTTGTGGGCCACAGCAATTACCGGCATTCCCCTTTGCTTGACTGAGTCTGCCACCATAAGGGGAAACTTTCCGCTTCCAGCTATAAGGCCTATCTTTTCCATTTCCAATTGACGATTGACAATTTTCAATTGCTTGTTGCCTACCTAACCACACCCCTTTCCGAGCTGCTCAAAAAATCAAGCAACTGGTCTAACTCACCAAAAGGAGGTATTTCTCTCTTGACCACTTCCATCGCCTCCTTAAGCAGATGGTGATCACGCCATATTATCTGATATGCCCTTTTCAGGTTCTGTATCTTTTCTTGAGAGAACCCTTCCCTTTTAAGACCTGTCTGATTCAAGCCAAATAACCTTGCCCGGTCGCCGGCGGCCATCATGAAAGGAGGGATGTCTTTGACTATAGCCGATTTACCACCGATAAATGCATAGGCGCCAATCCTGACAAACTGATGTATGGCTACCAGCCCTCCAATGATAGCGTGGTCGCCTATCTCTATATGACCACCAAGGGTTGCAGCATTCGACATAATAATCAAATTACCCAAGGTGCAATCATGGGCTATGTGGGCATAGGCCATAAGGTAATTTTTGTTCCCTACCATGGTTACCTTATGCTGTTTTGTAGTAGCCCGATTAATGGTTACAAACTCCCTGATTATATTCTCATCCCCAATAATAAGACTGGTATCTTCACCCCGATAATTGACGTCTTGGGGTGGTAGACCAAGGGAGACAAAGGGAAAAATCTTGTTCCTTTCTCCCAGCATCGTATGACCGTCTATCACTACATGAGAGCCGATAATCGTGTCTCTGCCTATCGTCACATTTTCACCTATTGTCGAAAATGGTCCGACCTGAACGCCTTCGGCTATCTTTGCCCGGGGCGACACAATAGCAGATGGATGAATTTCTACTTGCATTACTCTTGTCCTATGGCAGCTACCAGCTCAGCTTCTGCCGCTAGCTCACTGTTTACCATTGCCTTGCCTTTCATTTTCCATATCCTGGTACCTTTTCTCAGTGCAGTCAGCTCAAAGACGATCTGGTCTCCGGGAATGATCTGTTTTCGGAATTTTACCTTGTCAATAGCTGCGAAGAATATACCCTGATCTCCCTTTTTTTTCATACTTTCACCGACCGATAATCGGGCAAGTACTCCACCCACTTGGGCCATGGCCTCTATCACCAAAACGCCCGGCATAATTGGGTTTCCTGGAAAATGGCCCTGGAAGAAAGGCTCGTTAACGGTTACATTCTTGATCCCCACTATCCTCTCACCTAACTCAAGCTCCGTAATAGCATCCACAAGTAGGAATGGATGTCTGTGTGGGAGTATTTTTATAATGTCCTTATATGTCAGCGGCAAATCCATAATACCATCTACTCCGTTTTCAATTGTTCTTCAAGTTCCCTAACCCTAGTTTCCAACTTCTTCACCTTTTCAGCAAACTCGGGAAGTCTCCTTATGTGCCCTCTGGTTTTCAGCCAGAGCCGATGGGGCATTGTTGGTATGCCGGAAACAACCTCACCAGCCGGGATAGATTGAGCCACCCCGGATTTTGAACCAATCATCACCCCATCACCTACATCAATGTGATCCACCAGACCGACCTGCCCTCCTATGACTACCCCTTCCCCTATCCTGGTACTTCCTGAAATGCCTACCTGAGCAACAATAATGGTGTTTTCACCAACAACCACATTATGTCCGATCTGAACAAGGTTGTCGGTCTTCACCCCCTTTCGAACCAGTGTTCTACCGAGGGCTGCCCTATCAATGGTATTATTTGCCCCAATCTCTACGTTATCTTGTATCTCAACAATGCCTGTCTGTGGGATCTTGACACTCACATCCCCGTCCTTGGCGTAACCGAACCCGTCACTTCCTATCACAGTTCCTGCATGAATAATGACGTGCTTTCCTATTATGCAATCGGAGAGTATGGTGACATTCGGGTAGATTACAGTCTCATCTCCCAATCTAACCCTGTTCCCCACATAGACACCGGGAAAAAGAACGACATTATCGCCTACCACTGACTCTCTGCCAATATATACAAAAGGATAGATAGATACATCGTTTCCCAGGCGCGTTCCCTGTTCAATTACTGCCTTTTCGCTTATACCCGAGAAGCGAGGAATGGCGGGCGCAAATATGGTTGCCACCCGAGCATAGGCAAGGTAGGGGTCAGAAACAATCACTTGTGGACCCTGATAAGCACTGGTTGGCTCCCTTACAAGAATTGCAGATGCCTTTGTTGCCTCAACCTGATCCTTGAACCGCGGCCCTACCAGAAAAGAGATCTCTCCTTCTTTGGCCTCCAGAAGGGAATTGATCCCTTTGATCAAGACCCGATCATCACCCCTAACGGCACCACCTATTGATTCAGCTATATGTTTAAGCGTTAGCCCCAATGTTCGTACCCTATTCCTACTTTCCCCCTTTCATCTGATCATAGGCCTTAATAACTTCATCAGTAAGATCCAACGGTTTGGCCCAATAGAGAACTCCGCCTGCCCTCTTTTCCAGTATCATGGCATAGTTCCCTTCGGAACCTATCTTTTCGATAACCTCTTCCAATTCATTTAGAATCCTTTTTTGTTCTATCCCCTGGGATCTCCTCATCTCTTCATTTAAGTCTTTTACCAGATATTCAAGCTCTCTGGTCTTTCGCTCAATGGTCTTCTTTTTGCTTTGCTGAGCGTCCATGCTTAACATCATAGCCTGTTTATCAAACTCCTTCCGTAACTCCAAGAGTTCTTTCTGTTTTGAATCAAGGCGCTTCTGGAGTCCGTCTTTCTTTTTTTTGAGCGCTGCAAAGACCTTTTGCCCCTCCTTTGATTCCTTGATACATTTTTGAAGATCAATCATACCAAGCCTGTTGGGATCTTCTCCCAGAGCTATGTGGTAACCCAAGAGAATTACCATAACAGCAGTAAATACCAAAAAGCTCTTTTTCATTTTTGACTCCCTGGTTAATACAATTTTTTGGTTGATAATCAAGCACAGAAAACTCGATTTAACCCAGATTTTACAGTAGGCATCGTAGCGAGGCACAAGAAACCTTAGCGAAACAAGCGTTCCAGCAAGGTTTCTAAAGCCGCAGTAGATGGCTACTGCAAAATCTGGGTTAAATACTACCTTATTCTTTTCCTGTTAGTCAACTGACGAAACCGCAGCTTTACTCCATCTCTAACGTTCATTGGGTTTTGGCAGCTAACCTCAACAAACACTAAAACGGCGTTCCAATAGTAAACTCCCAAACGCTTTTCGGTTCATCGGGCTTAGGGTCAAGATTTTTCCCCCATTCCAACCGGAGAGGTCCTGCCGGAGAATACCACCGTATCCCTCCCCCGGCGCCCATCCTAATGCCACTGAAGGTATAGTCTTCATCCTTGGTGAAAACATTTCCCGCATCAAAGAAGACGATACCAACCACTCCTTGATCCTTAATCAAGGGAAATCTGTACTCAAGATTGTAAATCATCATCTTTTCTCCGCCGATCCTGTCACCGGTAACCGGATCAACAGGTGAAATAGATTCATAGTCGAACCCCCTGACTGTATTGATGCCTCCTATTCTCCATTTTTCATAAACAGGCAGCTCGCCACCTGCTCTCTGCTTCACAAAGCCCCCTCTGCCCTGCACCGAAAATGCGGAATCCCAGAAAAAAGGGAAAAACCAGGCTGATCTGATATGGTATTTGGTAAAATAATTGTCACCTCCGAGGAGCCCTCCGGCATATTCTACCCGTAAGACATTGAAAGAACCCCTCCTGGCATTAAAAAGTCTGTCGCGACTATCCCTCACCACACGAAAGGTCATGCTACTGGTCACATTTTCTCCCTCCATATCCTTTATTTCCTGAGAGGCATTGTCCGCTACATCATAAATATCAGAATCCTCATAGGTATACATGACAGTACCCCTGGTGAAATCAAGGCCTAGGGGAAAACCAAATCGCAATCTTCCTCCACGGCTACGTTTGGTATATTCGTCATATTCGTATTCCCAGTCATAGATGTCTATGCCTGCTAATAGAGGCTTACCAAGAAGCCATGGCTCAGTAAAACTCACGGTATATCTGGTGGCTAAGCTGCTCACAGAAACTCGCGCTGATAGCGAGTGCCCCCGGCCAAAAAGGTTGTTCTCTGATACTTGGAGAGTCCCCATAGCCTTTTCTTGCGAACTGTATCCAACGCCAAGAGAAATCATGCCGGTAGATCTCTCCTTAACATTTATGTCGAGGATCATGTTATCAGCGCTGCTACCCTTTTTTGTGCTTACCTGGACATTCTCAAAAAAACCGAGGCGATGAAGATTCTGAGCGCTTCTCTGTAACTTCTGCGCGCTGAAATATCCTCCTTCAACAACCTCCAACTCCCGCCGAATAACCTTATCTCTTGTTCTATCATTTCCTGTGATTTCTATCCGCTCAAATTTAACCTTCTTGCCCTTTGAAATCCGGTACGTAATATCAACGGTATGTTCTCTGTCATCCTCTTTGATCTGGGGGGAAATATCGGCAAAGGCAAAGCCTTCGTTTGCATAAATCTCACCTAGCTTCAATGCATCAGACCTGATAACCTCTCTGTTATAGACATTCTCCTGGGTTATTTTGAGCGCCTCATAGAGATCATCAGCTTCTTTTATGAGGTCACCCTCAACACTTACCTTACGGATGGTGTATCGTGGGCCCTCGTTAATGGTAATAGTAATGATAAACCCCTCATCTTTATGGTAAGAAATATCGGGCTCGCCCACTTGCGCCTTTATATAGCCGTTATTGTGGTAAAAGGATTTTATTTTGGATATATCGCTTTCCAGTTTTTTTCTATCCAGCTGACCAGACTTAGTGAGAAATGAGAAGAACCCTCTTTCACCGGTTTCCATAACGTCTTTCAGATCACCATCCTCAAAGTTAACATTCCCTATAAATTGTATCTTCTTTATGAAGACCTTGTCTCCCTCTGTAATCTGATAGGTAAGGGCCACCTCATTGTTCCGAAGCTCCCGGATCCGTTCCCTTATTTCAACATTATGATATCCTTCCTGATAGTAATGGTCTCGCAGTCTTTCTATGCTATCTTTGATAGCTGTTCTATTAAGGATAGCGTATTTCTTGATGCCGACCACCTCCTCCAACTCTTTTTGGTCGATCTTCTTGTTGCCCTCAAAGGTAATCTTGCCGATCGATGGTTTTTCGCTCACCTTGAAGGTAACTATTTTACCTCCTGGACCATCCTCGACATCTATCTGGACATCCTCGAAAAAACCCATCTCATATACGGATCTGAGATCTTTATTGAGTGCCTCAGGGTCAAACATCATCCCCTTTTGGCTCTCAATTGCAGCAAGGATAGCGTCGGTTTCAATCCGTTTGTTTCCCGTAACAGACAGTGAATCTATCTGAGCAACACCTATGATTCGGTTTTTTGCTGCTACTGCTAGCCAATCAATTATCTCCACTAACTTATCTATCCTATCTCCTACGGCAAAAATGGAAAAAGGTCTCCTTTCCCTTGAAATGGGAACAGCAGTGAGGTCAACGCTCATTTTCTCTCCGATCTGTGTGAGGCTTCCTCCTATCACCCAATCAATGTTGCTATCTCTTCCCACTTTCCTGACAATATCAACATCCGAAAGCGGTATCCTGGAAAGCTCACTCTTGTTTGTTGCCGCCGGATCCATAACCTCAAAGCCTTCCCGCGCCAATCTGGCTGTCATCATGGATTGGAGACCCTCGGCAAGATGGTTCATAGGCTTCAACGTATAGATTTTGAAATGAAGAACGGCTATCCTGGTTGATGACTCCGCACCTTCAGCCGGGGATATCATGAGAGAGATTGCTAATAATAGAGCAGCGAAGGGTGCCCATATACAGGCATTATAGGAGCATGTGTTTCGAATCATTGATGTACTCGTTGCCAGATGCTCGTTCCTGGTTACCTGTCCTGCTTACTATTTTCGGTCTACTGTTGTTTGCTCGCCGGCGGATTCGAAGACACGAGTAACCCGTAACAAGTGACACGTGATCTTTATTCAAACCTGCCATCAACAAGGAGCAATTGTCTGGACATCTGGTGAGCTAGCTCCAGATTATGAGTGGCTATAATGAGGGCCAAGCCTTTGCTCTTATTGAGGGAAAGCAGCAGCTCTGTGATCTCATTGCCTGTAACCTTATCCAAATTCCCTGTGGGCTCATCTGCCAAAAGCAGCTGGGGCCCCATAATCAAGGCTCGGGCAATTGCAACCCTTTGTTGTTCTCCTCCGGAAAGCTCTCCAACCCTGTGACGGAGCCTATCTCTTAAACCCATCTGAGAGAGTATAGCAACAGCCATCTCAGTGGATTTTTCCTGGCTGTAACCCGAAATGAGGGCAGGGATCTTGGTGTTTTCCTCGGCGTTGAATTCAGGAAGAAGATGATGTAACTGGAAGACAAAGCCTATTTCCCGATTCCTGATCTTACACAGGCCAAGCTCATCCGTCTCATAAACATTCCGGTGTTTGAAAAAGACAGTACCCTTAGATGGTGGCTCGAGTGTTCCCATAATATTAAGAAGGGTTGACTTACCAGATCCAGAGGGCCCGGTAATGGAAAGAGACTCACCTGGTAGTACCTGTAAGTCAATGCCCTTGAGCACATCGATTACCGTGCCGTTATTCTCAAAGCTCTTATGGATATTTTCTATGTGCAGGAGAGGTTTCATTCGTATCGCAACGCCTCCACGGGATTTACCTTGGAAGCCTGCCAGGACGGGTAGATAGTGGCTAGGAAAGAGATAATTACTGCTGCAAATACAATGGAGATAACATCTAACCACTCCATTCTAACAGGCAAGGTGGTGATATAATATACGTCCGGGGGAAGCTTGATAAACTTGTATCGTGCCAGGATATGGCAGAGAAAAGATCCAGACATCAGACCCAGCAAGGTACCGATAAGCCCAACAAAGAGACCCTGAAAGATAAAAATGGACATGATACTCTTTGGCGATGCCCCCATGGTTCTGAGTATCGCAATATCGCGATTCTTTTCCATCACCATCATAACTAGGGAACTAATAATATTGAGAGCACCTACCAGAACGATCATAGTCAAGATAATAAACATGGTTACCTTTTCAAGTTTCAAAGCAGAAAATAGGCTCCTGTTCATCATCTTCCAGTCTTTGGTCCAGTAAGGATAGCCAAGCTTCTCCTGAATGCGTTTTCCTATCGTATCACTCTGATCTATGTCTTTGACCTTTAATTCGATTACTGTCACCTCATCCCCAAGGGAGAGGAAATCCTGAGCATCAGGTAAAGAGAGGTAAACCATTGAACTATCATATTCATACATCCCGGATTCAAAAAGGGCCTTTACCTTAAATTGGCCTTCACTGGGTACCCTTCCTAATGGGGTCAATTTGCCTATGGGTGATACCAAGGTTACGGTATCTCCTGGCGCCGCTCCTATCTGTTTGGATAACTGACTACCAAGAATGATTCCTGGCGGATCAGTCCCGGAGTCCTTTAAAAGGTCGACAGACCCTCCCCTTATCATGGAATCAATTTCTATTACCGTACCAACTGTAGCAGGATCTATACCCCGTAGAACGGCTCCTGAGATGTTGCCATAATTTTTTATCATTACCTGGCTATAGACAACTGCTGTTGCTGAAAGCACGCCATCCACTTCCAAAGCCTCTTGGATTACCCTCTCTGTATCGCTAATACCCCCCTTATAGCTTAAGATAAGCAGATGCGAATTTACACCCAGTATCTTTTTCATCAAATCTTCCCTGAAACCGTTCATGACTGCCAGAACTACAATCAGGGCCATAACGCCTATCATAATGCCTAAAATGGAAATAGCCGTTATGACAGAGATAAATCCTTGCTTTCTCTTTGCCTTGAGGTATCTGAGAGAGAAAAATGTTTCAAAAGACATAGCGCTTAAGTGCCTAAAATTGGAAATGCCTAAAATGAGCTAAAGTCACAAGGCCTTAAGTTTAGTGGTCAAATGGTTGAGTGGTCAAGGCGTTTCCCATTTTAGTGACGCAACAACACTGCTCACCTAAGGGAACGACTCAATGAACACAAAAGAGGTAACTTCTCAATAAGTTCACCTATTTCTTCCTCAGATGGGGGAAGAGTATAACATCCCGAATAGAGGGAGAATCGGTCAAGAGCATAACCAGTCGGTCGATTCCTATGCCCTCTCCTGCTGTAGGTGGCAGCCCGTATTCCAATGCCCTAATATAATCCTCATCCATAAACAGGGCCTCTTCATCACCTGAGTCCCTCAGGGAGACCTGTTCAAGAAATCGCTCCCGCTGATCATCCGGGTTGTTAAGTTCGGAGAAGCCATTCGCAATCTCCTTACCACCAACGAATAATTCAAATCTCTCTGCGATCTCAGGCTCTGTATCCTTTCTCCTTGACAGGGGGCTTACCTCTATCGGGTAGTTGATAATAAAGGCAGGCTGAATTAATTTCGGCTCAACAAGGTGCTCAAAAAGCTCCATAATTACTTTTCCTCTCTCCTCACGATCGGTCACCTCAACTCCCTTGGATTTCGCAAAATCCCTTAGGGCCTGATTATCAGACAGGGCATTTTCAGGCACGCCACCCATGTGCACCAGAGAATCGGTCAGCGAGATCCTGGGCCATGGTGTAGTAAAATCTACCCTGTTCCCCTGATAGGTGATAGTCGTCGTATCAAACAGCTTCTTGAGGAGGCATAAAATAAGTTCTTCGGTTAACTCCATAAGATCCTCATACGTTGCATAGGCAACATAGAATTCCAGCATAGTGAATTCGGGATTGTGGTTGGTTGATATCCCCTCATTGCGAAAATTCCTGTTTAATTCATAAACCTTCTCTAACCCTCCCACAACAAGCCTTTTCAAATAGAGTTCAGGGGCTACTCTCAGATAAAGCTCCATGCCCAGTGCATTGTGATATGTTTTGAATGGTCGGGCTGTTGCACCACCTGGAATCGATTGCATCATTGGGGTCTCTACTTCGATAAAGTCTTGGTTATCAAAAAACTCCCTTACGGCCTTGACTATTCTGCTTCTAAGAATAAAGGCCTGTCTCACATTATCATTAACCATCAGATCAAGGTACCTCTGGCGGTATCTCGTTTCCACATCTACCAACCCGTGATACTTTTCTGGTAGCGGCCTTTGGGATTTCGAGAGAAGAACAACAGAGTCAGCCAGGATCGTTAATTCATTTGTTTTTGTCCTAAATGGCTTCCCCGTAATCCCTACATGATCACCTATATCTATCAACCTGAAGGTCTCAAAGTTATCATCGCCGACCCGATCTTTGCGGATGTATGCCTGGAGTTGGCCGGTCCCATCCTTGATGTGAATGAAAACCGCTTTCCCAAAATCCCTCATGGACATAACTCTGCCTGCCAGGGTAAAGGTCTCGGTTATCTTGCTCAGCGTATCGTATTCAAGCTTACCGAAACGTTTTACCACTCCCTCGACGGTGGTATCTCTCCTGAAGCCTGATGGGTAAAGGTTAAGGCCTCTTGACCTCAATTCCTTAACCTTTTCCTTCACCTCCTTGATTAACCTGCTCGACTCATCCATCAAGAAAAAATTCCTTTCAATTGATTAGGACGCAGATTTTAAAAATCTTTTCAGTTAGTTCTTTATATTTAAAATCTTGATTATCTGCGTTTACCCTGTTAAATGCCGCCCCCTATGGGGATTTAACAGGGTGAATCTGCGCCAAAATAAATCTCTGCTTGACTAATTACTACTTTTATTTTAAGTGCTTACGTGTAATCCAATTATAGTTACTAGTCAAGACAAAAGAAAAAGATTTAAAAAATCAACATGTTAAGAAAATAGATTCTCCTTCAAAAAGAAAACATGAAGGTGAGTTAAGGTTATAGGCGTAATTCCATGTCATAAAAGTTAATATTTTCATACCTTGTTTGATAAATTTATGGTTGGTCTCCTTTCTTGTATATTATTTGGAATTAATTCATCAATATTAGAGTGGATTCTTTTTCAACAAAATTTTTATATTTTTTCCTATTATATCAATTAGTTGTTAAAAAAATTATTTCTTCCACAAAAAAGCAGAAAAAAAGTCTTGACAAACAAGAAGTTGCCTTTTAGAATTATCTAACGAGCGGACGTTAGATAATTCTAAAAGCTACAATATGAATCTATCCCTCGAAAGAGTCTAAAACGAGCCTCCCTCACGCCTGCTCAACAAAGAAAAGGTAAACAACTTATGCCTAAAAGGGAACATTTCTTAGAATATTGTCTAACGAGCGGACGTTAGATAATCAAAAGTCACAACATAAATTATCCTCTAATAGAAGCATAAAACTAGGTTCTCTCTGACCAGCTCACTGAAGTAAGGGTAAGAATTGATGGCTAAAGCTAATATGAAAGAGACCATCAAAGCTGTCTCCATCGATCTGTTTTACAAGAAGGGTTATTTTGCTAGCAGCATCAATGACATCGCCAGGGCATCAGGAATTCAAAAATCCAGTATCTACTACCATTACTCAAACAAAGAAGACATTCTCTTTGACATTTTGAAAACCACAATGATCGACCTAGATGCGAATTTAGAGAAGCAGCTTAAAGGCATCGAGGACACCGAAGAAAGGATGCGAACAGCTATTCATAGTCACACCTTATTTCATATGGAGCGGCAAAAGGAGGTGATAATATCTGATAGTGAGATCCGGGGGCTAACCGTAGATAATTATAAGACAATTATCAAAATGAGAGATGAATACGATCACAAATTCCAATCAATCATCAAAAGGGGAATAGATGAGGGAGTCTTTGCTGAAAATGACTACAAGATCCTTTCATATGCAATAATAACAATGTGCACAGCCGTATCCATATGGTTTAATCCACAAGGACGGCTTTCAAAAGAAGAGATTGCCCAAATTTACACCGATTTTAATCTCAAGGCAATAAAGGTAGAAAATTTTCAGGAGTGAAAATTTTTTTGAAAAATAACCTAACGAGCGGGCGTTAGATAATTAAAAATTACAACATGAAACCTGTTCATCAAAGAGAATCTAAGACCATGTTCTTTTATTCAGTTTTTTAGGAAAGAAAGGAGGTGATGGAATAAAGGTAACGGAGAAAAAGGCGTCGGATTAATAGTAGAGAACATTTTTAAAAAAGGAGGAAGAAGATGACAACTTTTTTTGGCAAGGCAAGGATGTCTATTTTTGTCTGTATGGTGGCTATTATTGCTTTTACAGTAGCCTTAGCCACAACGGACGCCCAGGGTAAGAGCTACAAGTGGAAAATAAGCCAAGGAATAGCGGAGGATCATCCCGCTGCTGCACGCTGTAAGCAATACGCCAAATTAGTGGAAGAGAAATCTGGGGGTCGTATCAAGATGACCGATTTTCCTTCTGGCGCATTGGGTGATTGGATGGAGCAGATCGAGGGCAACCGGATGGGTACCTTGGAGTTTGGGTTGAATGCTGGTTCCACCTCCTACGATCCACGGACCAATCTCATTTTCATGCCGTATCTTTTTGCAACCTGGGATGAAGCACGGGCCGCTATTCGTCCTGGAGGATGGCTCCCCCGTATTTTTGATGAACTTTATTCTGGAATTGGGCTTAAGGTTCTCGGAATCTACCTAAACGCATGGGACGGAATGGCATTCACTAAGAGGGTCAAAAAGGTATGCAAGACTCCTGCTGACTTTAAAGGCATAAAAATGCGAGTGCCCCCGATAAGGATCTTTGAGGTATACATTCCCACCCTGGGATTTATCTCCACCCCTATAGCCTATTCCGAGACATTCACTGCACTACAGACTGGCATTGTGGATGCTCGCTCGGCCTGCCCAGCAGTTGAGGCTTATGTAATGAGGGATGCACTCAAATATTGGGTGGCCACTCGTGATGCCTTTGAGTACTGGTTTTTGACCATGAATAAGGATCTCTGGAATAGGTTGTCACCAGAGGATCAGGCAATTCTAACCAGTGCTGCTGACAAGGTAATGAGTGACCAAGCTATCGCAGCTGAAAAGGACGAGACAGAGTTTAAAAATAAACTAAAAGCCGCTGGAGTAAAAGTCTACGAAGTTACACATGAAGAGTGGGAGGAAGGTGCAAAGATGGTTCGCAAAAAGGCGTGGCCTAAGATTCAAGAAGAACTTCTTGGTTCCATTCTAATGGGTAAAATCAAGAAGTATGCAACAAAAATATCCAAATAACGGAGTGTGGCAAATTCTATCTGGTCACTCATGTTTTTATAGACTCACACTGGAAGGGGGCCTTTTTCTGGCCCTCTTCCGTTGAAAATGATAGGGAGTGCATATCATGTGGGAAAAATTTAAAAAGATTTGCAGCCATATAGACACTTTTCTTGATCAAAGTGGTACCGTACTAATTGTCATCGGAGGAGCGGCTGTCACTCTCACAGTAGTTCTCCAGGTCGTGCTTCGCTACATATTCAAGACTCCCCTATTCGGTTTGGAAGAATTCTCCCGACTAATAGCCGTTTGGGTATACTTCCTCGGTGCCATATTCGGAATAAAACTGGATTCTCATGTGCAAGGGGATGTGGCAGGATTACTATTCAATACACCCCGTTCTAGGTCCGTCATCAAGACAATAACTTGGTGCTTAAGTCTTCTACTTTGTTTATTTTTCCTTTATCACTCTACCAAGTACAGCATTTGGTTGTATGGGACAGGGGAGAGAACTACTGGCCTTTGGTGGCCTAGGATCATGAGCGTTGGAAGTATGTTTTTTGGAGCAATATTTATGACTGTATACAGCATTGCCAACTTTATTAAATACCTTAAACAGATGGTCACTCAATCAAGAGAAATACTCGGAGGTGAGCTATGACAGTTGTTTTGATTATAATGACCTTTGTTGTGATTATAATGCTTCTCGGAGTGCCGGTTGGCTTTTCCTTCGGCC
>JAFDDT010000171.1 GCA_019310725.1 Deltaproteobacteria bacterium
CTATGTTTTTGTTTGCGATAGCAGCTAACAGTAAAACACCAAGGCTCACGCCGACGGTTTTAAACCCAGATTTTGCAGTAGGCATCGTAGCGAGGCACAAGAAACCTTGGCGAAACAAGCGTTGCAGCAAGATTTCTAAAGCCGCAGTAAATGGCCGCTGTAAGATCTGGGTTAAATACGGTTTTCATATGTTTCCCTTGTTTCTCTAACGATGAGATGAGCGGAAGGTTCTCCGCTCCCGGGCACGCGTGAGCGCAGTTGGGGTGGAGGTTCTTTCCGTTCTATTGACTGCTTCAGGCGCGCGGAGCGTGCGGGGCCAGTAAAAAGGACGGGCTCGCCACTGCACTGATAGGATGAACAAATCGCCTTCTTGAGCCTCCAGTTCTACCAGGTTTTGCCTGTTTGCAACCAAGTGAATTTAACAATGCTGTAGGTTCATCCCACGTAAAATCCTTTGGTCGGTGTTGCAATCTTGCTAATAACTTATCTTTACGACTCATAAGCTTCCATCTTCATCAGAACTTATACTTACGATGATCGCACAAAAAATGCAACTATTTTTAGTTACAGGTTTAGCAAAATTGAATATGAAAATAGTGAGATAACTAAATTAAGTGAAAAACACTTGGGGGAACCACTGAAAAGTGCTGCTAACGGCGCAAATAACCGGCAGTTTAAAGCAGAGCGAAGAAGGAGCAGAGCTTCAAACTGTCTGAGTTAATTTACCTTGTTAGCTGTTCCGACGTGTTCAAGAAAAAATCCCTTTTAGAATCGTAGCCCTATACTCTTAGCCTTGTTCAAAAGCTTTTGGGGAATTTTTGAGTTTTTCTTGCTTCCAGGTTTAGCAACCTTCCCGATAATTTTATAGCCACCATAATGTAATACTTCACGAACAGATCTTATTGCTCCCCGACTCTCGGCAGCAATAAAATTAGAAGGCCAAGGAGTAGTGCAGGCAGTGACGATGGCTGCCCGTTTTCCTTTTTGTCGAGGAATTGGAAAACCATTGGGATTTTCACCCATGAATACAGGCACGTTTCGATAAATCCATTGAGCGACAGTGCTGATAGCATCCCCAAACTGGAGTTCCACCGGTTGATCGATACCTTCGTAAACTATTCCAGACGTAGGCTTATTGCGCGAGTAGCCAAGATCAATCGCAAGATGCGGGTAATGCCTCTCACCGATATTAGTCTTATGAAAATCATATCATTCGTCGAACATTAATACTAGACTGCCGAAAAGATGTATTTTTTTACGACTCGAAATTCGGCAGACCTCATAAAGCACTTAAATTCAATATGTTACCTTGCATCTTTGCATCATAGACAGAAATAAATACGCCTCATAGTCCTTGCAATCAACAGGGTCTGCTGGTAGAGTGGTAGATGCAATAGCAAGGGGAATAGGAGCACTGCTTAGAACTCTGGGTAAGAAAAAGCGGAATGCATGGTGGTCACCGTGCGTTGTTTGTGAGCAGGGGACCCAAACAAGGCCTAGGGCATTACAATCTCTCCCCTTAGTCGACTGATATGGGCAAGAAGAAACTCCTCGATCAAGTCAGCGATGCAATCCGCCTCAAACACTACAGCATCAGAACCGAAGAGGTGTAGGTGGCGTCACCCTGCTGAGATGGGCGAGTATGAAATAGGTGGATTTCTCACCTATCTGGCCGTAGATGAAAAGGTGGCAGCTGCTACCCAGAATCAGGCGTTGAATGCCAGCGTGTTTCTGTATCGTGAGGTGGTGAAGCTCGATCTTGGTGAGATACGGGAAGCGAGTGGTCGGCATCAGTCTACCCATGGAGAAAGAGATGATTCATAGATATTCGGTTTTTGGCGCAATATTAGTCGTGGTAACGCTGCTGATCTGCGGGTGTGAGGGTTTCAATTCAGACAATAAGATCCAGCCTCCTCCAAAAAAAGAGGCTGAACTCCCAACGGTAAAGGTTGCTCCGGTGAAGAGAGGGGATATCGCGGTTTCCATCTTTGCCACAGGAACCATACTTCCCCAACATCAATCAAAGATAGGACCAAAAGTTTCTGGAACCCTGAAAAAGGTTTATGTGGATGAAGGGGATCAGGTCAAAAAGGGGCAGATCTTGGCCGAGATGGAACAAAAAAACATCCTGATTGCTCGAAGACAGTGTGAGGCATCGGTAAGGGTAGCTGAGGCACAACTCAAAGAGGCGGAGGTGAAAGAGGAGAATTTGCGAAAGGAAATGCAACGGCTGGCCAACCTTTATGAGAAAAAGGTGATCTCCCAGCAGCGATACGACGATATTGTCACGGCTCATTCCATGGCGGTGACCGGGTTGGAAGTCCTGGGGGCCCAGATTTTGAGATGCAAGGAAAACCTGGCCATGGCAGACCAGAAATTGAAGGATTCAACCATTGTAGCCCCCTTTTCCGGTATGATCGTGAAACGGTTGGTTAATCAGGGGGAGTATATAACCACGATGCCACCTACTGTGCTTTTCCTCATCGTGAATATCGACAAGGTAAAAACAGAGGTTGGCTTGCCCGAGGTCCACTTAGCTCGCATAGCCACTGGCAATCCAGTAAATATTGCAGTCGATACCTACCCGGGCGTTACGTTTGCAGGAAAGATCACAACAATAAACCCCCTGGTAGACCCGGTGAGCAGGGCATTTACGGTTAAAATCGAGATCTCCAATAAGGACCATCGGCTAAAGGCAGGAATGTTTGCCAGGGTAACGCTTTACCCGAGTGTACACAAAGGTGCCCTTATCGTCCCCTTCAAGTCAGTGGTGAGGAGAGACGGGAAAACCGCTGTGTTTGTGATTAACGGAGAGCATGTTTCCTTACGGGCAGTTACCATAGGTATAACCAGCGAGCAGGAAATCGAGGTGATTGATGGCCTGAGGCAAGGGGAAGAGGTTGTAGTTGAGGGGCACTATGGAATGGCGGACAACACCAAGGTTCAGGTGCTGAGGAATTAGATGAATATACCGGCATTTTCTGTTAACCGAAAGATCACCGTTCTCATGCTAACCCTGATCGTGTGCCTGTTTGGTGTTGTTTCCTTTACGAGAGTCGGTATTGATATGATGCCTGAGCTCGAATACCCTTTTGTGTCTGTGGTTACCAGCTATGAAGGGGTGGCCTCCGAGGATATTGAGAATCAGATCACCAAGCCTATAGAAGAGACGGTGAGCACGGTAAAACGGGTGAGCAGCATCAGATCAATATCAAAAGAGGGCATGTCAGTGGTCATGATAGAGTTTGAATGGGGCACCCTTCTTGACTTTGCCGCCCAGGATGTCAGAGATAAGATCTCCTGGATAACAGATTACCTCCCTGAGGAAGCCGATACCCCGCTAGTGGTTAAGTTTAACATGTCAGATTCCCCTATCCTCTTCTATGGTGTCACCGGAATGGAGGATACGATCAAACTACGCCGATACCTCAACGATAATGTGAAAGGAAGGATTGAGCGGCTTGATGGGGTGGCAGTCTGCTGGATCACCGGGGGACTGGAAAGAGAGATAAATGTATTTGTTGATAGGGATAGACTCAGGGCCTACAACCTTTCCCTCGACCAGGTTATTGCCACACTAAAAAGGGAGAACCTGAATGTCTCAGCCGGGCACGTCACCCGAGGATATACCGAGTACCTGGTGAGGACCATCGGCGAGTACAAATCCCTCAGGCCCATTGCCTATACCATTGTCGGCATGCATAGTGGCACACCGGTTTATATCAAAGACATAGCCAGGGTGGAGGATACCCACAAGGAGATTCGGAACTACACCAGGACCAACAGAAAAGACTCGTTGGTCATGATGATCCTGAAACAGTCGGGGGCCAATACGGTTACGGTAATCGATCGGGTAAAGGCGACCCTGGAGGAGATGAAGGGGGAAATCCCAGAGGGCGTTATGTTTCATCCGGTATTAGATTTTTCCCGTATCATCAAAAAGGTTGTCAAGAGAACGAATTTCAATGCCATTCAGGGGGGCATCCTGGCTGTCATGGTGATCCTACTTTTCCTGGGGAGTTGGAGGCCGACCCTCATTGTGTCTCTGGCTATTCCCCTGTCAATAGTGACAACCTTTCTGGGTATTTATGGCCTGGGCTATACCTTTAATATTATGACCTTAGGTGGTCTGGCCCTCGGGATCGGCATGCTTGTTGATAATGCCGTTGTGGTGATAGAGAACACCTTCCGGCACTTAGATGAATTGGGCGAAGACAGCAACGAGGCTGCAAAATCCGGGGCAACAGAGGTTGGGATGGCCATAACAGCCTCAACCCTGACGACCATGGCGGTGTTTTTACCCATGGTGTTGACCTCGGGAATCGCAGGCAAGCTCTCACGGCCCTTGGCCGTGACCGTATGCCTGGCATTGCTAGCCTCTCTTTTTGTCTCTCTCACCATTGTTCCCATGATTGCCTCTACCCTCTTGAAGGCAAGAAAGCGGGATGAATCAGGGCCGAGATCTGGTAGGGGGCGGTTTGAACCCATCAGGAACGTCTACCGGAGATTCCTTGGCTTGGCCCTGCGGCACCGGAAGACAGTTATTACAGCTACCCTGTTGCTCTTTGCTGGAAGTGTGTATATGGTGCCCCGCTTGGGATTTGAGTTTATGCCCAAACAGGATATCCCGATTTTATCCATGATGGCAAAGATGCCAGCAGGAACCAACCTGGAGGAAACGAACCGGGTGATGAGGAACGTTGAGAATATACTGTTGGATCAGCCGGAAATCCAGTATTCTGTGCTCGTTATCGGGCTTACTGAAACCAGTAAGATGGATCTTGCCTGGGGCATGGGGACATCTGATGTGAATGAGGTACAGGTCATGGCCAAGCTCGTTGATAAAGAGGATCGGATCAGATTAGCGGATGAGATAACCGATGCTATACGAGAGAGACTTCCCAAGGTGAGGGGTGCTGAATTTACCTTTTCAGATTTGGGCGAGATGATGATGGGGGGTGGGAATGAATCGCCGGTAGAGGTGAAGATCTTTGGTAAAGAGCTTTCCGTGCTAAAAGGTGTCGGCGCATCCATTGCAGAGGCATGTAGAGATATTCCTGGGTTGCGGGATGTTGAACTGAGCCTCAAGCACACAAAGCCGGAAATACGCATAAAGGTGGACAGAGAAAAGGCAGCACGGTTGGGGCTAACGGTCGGGGCCATTGGAAGGACTGTGAAGGAGGCCTTTCTGGGAGTCGTGGCCAGCAGGTATCGAATCGGGGGTGACGAATACGACCTAAGGGTGCGCTTGCAGGAACTTGACCGAAACTCGATCAACGACATACGCAATATCAATATTCCTTCCCCCATGGGGACCCAGATTCCCCTCTACCAGGTAGCAGAAATCGAATTCGGCAGGGGGCCGGTGGAGATAACCAGGGAGGATCAGGAGAGGAAGGTCACGGTAAAGGCCAACACCTTTGGGAGGGACGTAGGCAGCATCGTGGAGGATATCAAGAAAAAGGTGGCAAATATCAGGCTTCCGGAAGGGTATTTTGTGAAATATGGAGGCACATATCAGGATATGGAGGAGACCTTTTCATCGCTCTCGTGGGCGCTCCTGGTAGCCATGATGCTGGTGTACATGATTATGGCAGCACAGTTTGAATCTCTTGTCTCACCCTTTGTCATTATGTTTACGGTACCACTGGGGTTTATCGGCGTTGTCGCCGGTCTCCTTGCCTTTGGAAGAACCTTATCGGTGCCCGCTCTCATGGGGATTGTGATACTCACAGGCATAGCGGTTAACAATGGGATTGTTATGATAGACTATGTCAATCGACTGCGAAAAGGAGGGATGGAATTTGGGCAGGCTATTATAGAGGGAGCAGCAGTAAGGCTTCGGCCAATACTGGTAACTGCCATTACCACTATCCTGGGTATGCTTCCCATGGCCTTGAGTCATACGGAAGGGGCGGAACTCCGATCACCTATGGGTATTGCCGTGGCATCTGGCCTGCTGTTTGCTACCTTTCTGACCCTCTTTATTATCCCCATTGCCTATAGCATTGTTCATAGAGTCAGATATAGATAGAGAGAAATGTCGGAATAGGCGTAGGCCCCAGCCCAATCACTCGGAGAGCACAAGCATTTTTGATATTTAGGATTTGGCATTGATTTGATATTGGGATTTTGAAATTCGGAATTAGATAAATTTTATTAAGATCTTTTCTGCAGGAAAAACCTCTAGCTCTATTGAAAGGCCGATAACTTCCCTTTCATTCTTTCCCTGTCTCTACAAGGGTATCCAAGAACACCTTATAGAACTTCTCGTTATCGGAGATTGCCTTCTTCAGGATCAGGGTCAGGTTAGAGAGATCATCGGGGTTCACGACCAGATTGGCACTCATTCCAAAGGCCTTCATAAGATCCATGGTCTTGAACTTCCTGCTGAGCAGAACCAGGAAGATCCTTCTCCTTACACTCATGGAGAGACGATTGAGGTAGTTAATCACCGGGCTCTCTCCAAGGGCAAGTCCATCAAAACCATCAGAGAGCATGATGAGGTCAAAGTGGTGGAAAAGCACCTTACCCATAGCCTCTTTAATAGAGACCGGGACAACTGTTTTATAGGATAATTCCTCAAGGGAGGAACTGATCTCGTTTACATGCTTGGCATCTCCATCCAAAATGAGGGCCAGTCTGGTTCCTTCTTCGTAAAATTCCAGCGGGCTAATGTCTTCGTCATATTCATAGTCAAAGATAATGGCACCCTCGCCTTTCTCTTTCGAGACCAGGCCCTTGCCACCCTCCTTGATCTTCTCCCTCTTTTTAGGGGCCAGATCCTTTTCCAGCTTAATTTCCGCTTTTTTCTTTGGGGACAGACCGACGTCCGGTTTTGTTCTATCTATTTTTAGCTTGCTCTTGCATTTGGGGCAGGTAATGCTCACCATCCTCACGTGAGGAGGCGGAAGCTTTGAATCAGGAATCTTTAATTTTGCCCCACACGATTTACAGGTAACATCCATAAGCCTATCTCTCTTTTATCCTAATTGAATGTTTCGTCATAGCCCCTGTCTATGGCCAGACCCTCTATGGTAGTAGTCTTTTCTCCCTTGGCTGCCCTTATTGTATCGATTGCCCTTCCCAAAGCTGCCCTTTGTGATGCATAGGCCAGGGCTGTTTCTTTGGTGATCAGCCCAT
>JAFDDT010000172.1 GCA_019310725.1 Deltaproteobacteria bacterium
CCATTCATTCGGAAAAAAGCTCGTTTCGTATTTGACATCAGCCTATCTCCTATAAGTTCCTCATATACATCGCCTAATATCAGGGGTAAGCTGCCGCCAATATTGCGGAGCGACCAACTTGCAAATGCCACTGCACTTTATGCAGGGCAGAAAACCATCGTGCTGTTGGCGGTTAGCTTGCCCCCGTTATCCGTGCCAAACTTGATAAGCCCCCTGTAATCCTCTAAATAAATACTCAAATTGTTTCTCTCGGCTTTTCCAGGACGTGATAGAGTATAAATGAGGGGCAGGTTGATTTTACCCTCTCTCAGGTCATTACCTACTGGCTTTTACAGTTCCTCTGCATACGAGATGCCAGAAGGTCGTTAATCAGTTGAAACGCAATCCCTGCGTCCAGGCCAAATTGTTTTGAAAATTCCATGCTGGATCCATTGTCCAGTATATCTTAGGATAATTGGTCTCAAGCGCACTCATCCACCGCCAGGCAGAATGCCTTTAATCCCACGTCCTTCATTTTGTCCTGCAGCTCCCTGATTTCTTCCATCAGCAGAGCTGTTTTTTTCTCTTCAGCCATTATGATCATAGCGGAGTTTTTGGCGGGCCAGATATGGGTGTTCATGTGAGGGCCGCTTTTTTTGCCCACGCCCACTACTTCCTCCCAGCGTGTGTAATCTCTCAGCCCGGCTTTCTTGAGGGCCTCAAGTATTTCCGCATGTATAGCAATATTGTACACAATAAAAGTGCATTTCATTTTGCTACCTCTCCTTTTCTTAGTTCTGCTCGTTCTTCAAAAATAGAGTATATTATGGGTACCAAGATGAGTGTGACAAGAGTGGAAAGCGTAAGCCCGGCAATCACGGTAATTCCGAAAGGCTGCCACATTTCAGACCCTTGTGCTCGAGATAGGGCGAGTGGAACCATGCCAAAAATGGTGGTGAATGTTGTCATCAGGACGGGTCTGAGCCGATGCGAGCCAGCCTGCTTTATCGCCTCAAAGAGTGGGAGTCCGCGGGCACGCAGGATGTTGGTATAATCAATAAGGACAATGGCATTTTTGACAACAACGCCCATGAGCAAGATTACTCCCATAAAGGACATAATATTGAGGGTTATCCCTGTAACATAAAATGCCCATATAACACCGGTAAAGGCAAAGGGGAGAGAGAAAGCTATAACAAATGGTGTTTTAAGGGACTCGAACTGGGAGACCAGAACCATGTAAACAAGGATAATGCCTACGATAAGAAGGGTGGCCAGGTCCCGGAAGGTCTTTCGTTGTTCCTCTACTTCCCCACCGAATGAGATACTCACGCCTGGTGGGATGTCCAGTTTGGCCAGTTCCTTTTCCACATCGGTCTTCACCTCGCCAAGGGAGCGCCCATATGTATCAGCCCCCACCTTTACGATGCGCTCCCTGTTTTTCCGCTCGATCTCAACCGGCCCCATGGCATCTTCGATCCTGGCTATGTTTTTGAGTTTGACGAGTTTGACATCTCCCCGCATCGATGGAACCATTATCTCGCCTATGCCCTTAAGGGTGGAGCGATCCTCTTCGTGTAGCCTGACAAATACATCGAAATCGTCACCTGCCTCTCTGAATTTCGTTGCCTCAAATCCATAGTAATTCGTTCTGAGGGCTGAAGCTACCGCTGCTGTACTCACTCCCAGCTCCGCAGCTTTTACTCTATCCACCTTAACCCACACCTCTGCCCTTGGCCTTTTTCGAGTTACCCGAATATCCACGGCCCCCTGCGTTCTCTCGAATATCTCCTTTACCTTCCGGGCGAGGTCATTGGTCACAGCCAGATCGTGGCCGGTGATCTCTATCTCCACTTTCTTGCCTCCGCCCATTAACACCTGGCTCGTCATTGATGTGGCAGTAACAGTCATCCTTTCAATGCCGGGGATCTTTTTTGCCTCCTTACGAAGCGCTGCGGCTATCTCTTTTGCCGAGCGTTTCCTAAACTCCTTGTCAATTAGCTTTGCCCCGGATTCAGCTATATTCGGCCCTTCCTCCATTCCAAGCACTGCTCCAATTCCCATCTCAGTTTCTCCAATAAAGGCATAATAGTCCCTCTTTTCTGGGACTAGATCCTTGTAAAGCTCCTGAAGTTTCATGGCCACCTTTTCGCTCTCTTCCAACCTGGCGCTTTCATTGAGAGAGGCACGAATATCCAATTCCCCAGTGTCCACGTCAGGGAAGAGATCAGTGCCCATGAAACGCAATAGCAAGAAACTTCCAGCGAAAACCACAAGGAGACCCAAGAGTATCTTCTTCCTGTGCATCAAGGCCCCTGCAAGGAGGCGGCCATAAAAGCTCTCAATTGCTTTGAAAATCTGTTCACTCTTTCTATAAAGCGGGCCTATCTTCTGTTCTTCAACAGGCTTCAGCCATTTAGAGGTGAGCATCGGGGTGAGTGTCAGGGAAGAGAAGAGGGAGCCGAGCATAGTGATTGCGACAATTGCGCCAAGCTGCTTGAAAATGATTCCTGCCAGACCCGAAACAAAAATAAGCGGTGCAAATACTACCACAGTTGTCAAAGTTGAAGCTACGACCGCCAGTCCAACCTCAGATGAGCCAAATATAGATGCCTCTGAAGGCCCTTCGTGACCTTCTTCCACATGTCTGGTTATATTTTCCAGAACAACTATCGCATCATCTACTACCATACCGATAGCAATAGATAGGCTCATCAAAGAAACTATATTTATCGTATATTTCATGGAAAAAAGGAAAATAAAGGCAATGATTAGAGAAAAGGGGATTGTCAGGATAATGATCAAACTGGCCCTAAATCTTCTCAAAAAGATTATGGTCACCAGGACAACTAAGATACCAGCAACAAGAAGTGTCTCTTTCAGATTATTTATGGAATTTATGATGAACTCGGAGCTATCCATCGGGCTTGTTATTTCCAAGTCATGAGGTAGATCCTTTTTGAGATCGGCCATTCTCTGGCGAATTGCGTTACAAACAGCAACGGTATTAGCGCCTGATTGCTTCTGAATAATCAAGATCACGGCATCCTTCCCATTTGCCCAGCCTTTCATCTTCTGTTCCTCGAAACCGTCCTCAACATGCGCAACATCTCTCAGGTATATTGGTCTTCCCCTGTTCTGGCCAACAATAATGCCACCTACCTCTTTAGAGGATTCAAACCTGCCTCTGAGGCGCAGGATATAGTTAGTTCGACCCATCTTAATATTGCCTGCGGGCATATCCAGGTTCTCTCCTGCCAGGGTACGGATGATAACATCTGGAGATAAATAAAAGGCCGCAAGGCGTTCCCTGTCAAACTCAACATTGATTTGCCTTCTGAGGCCCCCGTAGATCATGATGGCGCCCACACCTTTTATTCGTTTGAGTGGATCCACGATCTGTTTATCAACTATCCGATAAAGATTCTTCCAGCTTTCGGTGGCGATGACACTGACTACCATTATCGGGGCGCTGGCGCTTGAAAACTTGAATAGGATGGGCTCTTTGGCATCCGGGGCATGTTCTTCTATGTCTGCCTTTGCCAGGTCAATCTTGTCACGAACGTCATTTGATGCCACATCCAGGTTTGTTCCCCAATCAAATTGACATGTCACAACGGAAAGGTTGTCTTTGGAGAGGGACCTGAGTTTATCCAGGTTATTGACAGTGCTGAGCTGATCTTCCAGATATTTTGTAACATCGCTCTCCACATCCGAGGCGCTTGCCCCTGGATAGGGAACAATAATACTTATAGCTGGGGGTTCGATTTCTGGGAGCATATCTATGCCCAGCTTGGACAGGGATATAGTTCCAAAAAGAAAGAGCCCGAGGAATATCATCAGGACCGTGTTCGGTCGTTTCACCGCAAACTCTGGGAGTTTCATTGAACTTTCCCTCCCTTTTTCTTATAATTTGTGATAACAACCGGGGTACCCGTTTTGAGTAATCCATGGCCCACAACTACTACCTCTTCCCCTTCAGTAAGGCCGCTTATCACTTCCACAAGATCCCCTTTACTTATCCCGAGCTTTATGTCCGGCCTTTTTTTGGCTATTCCATTCTCTACTACGAAGGCATAATAAACACCTGTACCAGGGAGCCGCAGCAAGCAATCTTTTGGCGCTGCAAGTACCTTACGCCTGCCAAGATGCAGAATCACACGCGCGAACATCCCGGGTTTGAGAAGAGCCTTCTTGTCCTTCAGATGAATCTCAAATTCCAATGTGCGGGTCTTTGAATCGAGTTTTGGATTAATAATCGCTACATTTCCTTTAAACTTTTCATGCGGATATGCATCCACTGATATCGTTGCCCTCGTTCCTGTCCTGATTCTTGCAACATCGGCTTCGGGCACCTGTGAAAATATCTTCAGGGTCTCCATGTTTGTGATGGACACAATTGGAAGCTGCGGGTTATCCATGGCCCCTTCATCAACGAAACGAGCTGAAATAACTCCTGAGATAGGCGCTCTTATGGTGAAATCTGCAATGCGGACATCAAGCTGTTCAAGTGCCGCAGTTGCCCTGGCAAATCCAGCCTTTGATTGGAACACAGCTTCTTTAGCAGAAGTAAGATTAGCTTCAGCAAGTTCTTTTCCGGCCATGGCCACCTTATATTGGGCAATAACAGCATCATAACGCTGTCTGGGCATGGATTTATCCTTTACGAGATTTTCGGCACGTGTCTTCTCAAGGATAGCGTTTTCCAGTTGCGCCTCTGCCTGGGAAAGGGAGGCCTCTGCCACCCTGACTGCTGACTCAGCCTGGCGGATGGCTACCTTTGCAGATTCTACTACCGCCAAAAGCTCTTTTCTCTGGGCAAGTTCTGAGCGATGTTCAACAATAGCTATTACGTCTCCTCTTTTCACCATGTCTGCTTTTTCTACAAGGAGTTTTTCAATTACACCATTGACCTTTGAGTACACCGTAATCTCGGCAAATGCCCTTATCTCTCCTTTTAAGTCCAGTTCTGTCTCCAGGGAATGGACCCTAACCTTTACTGTGCTGACCGGCACGGCATCCTGGGCAAGGGCAGTGCAGAGCCCGGCCGGGAAAAAATTGAGAGCAAAGAGAAATACAAATGTAAACATAGAAACCCTCTTCATAAACATGTACATTCTTTCTTCTCCTTAATGCGTTTCACCATTTGTAGCCGTTCACAGGTTCCGGGTTTCCCGCTGAAAACGGGATTCATGGTTACTTTTTTTTGTTGACCTTGCTTGCAGGACGGTTCAAACCTGCCCGCCGGACGGCAGGCGGGTTTTCATTGAACCGTGAACGTTTGCCATCATTATACAGAGCGGCATCATAGAGCCGGTTCTTTATCCTTCAAGCTGGCACCTGTGGCATTTTCCAGTCTGGCAAGGGCGACAATATAGTCATAAAGGGCGGTGTAATAATTCTGCTTGGAGCGAGTGAGAAGCGTCTCAGCGTCTATCACATCTATGGACGTCACGACATTTTGCCTGTATTTGTTGTTCAGGAGCCGCAGGTTTTCTTCTGCCTGAGTAACGGCTTCTTCCGTCACCTTTATACGTTCCCTGGCCTCATGCACGTCTAAAAATGCGGCCTTTACCTGAAAAGAAATTCCGTCACACATCTCCTTTGCCTTTTCTTCGGCCTTGGCCAGTTTCTTTTTGGCTTTCCGCACCTCGGCGGACGTTCTGCCGCCGCTGAAAAGGTCCATCTGAATACCGATCTCCCCGGAAATGTTATCATCGTGGACGTTCCCACTTGAATCTACCCATTTCTGGTAATCGTCGTTATCCCAGGCATAGTTTCCAGCCACATAGATCCGTGGGAGGTGACCTGCCCTGGCAGCAGTGATCCCTTCCTCTTCCACACTTATGGCCTTCTGAACAACTTCAAATTCTGGACGGCGCTCTACCGCAAGTTCAAGACAATCCTTCAGGCTGAGTGAAAACGGTACGATTCTTGTATCGTCTATTACCCTCGTGGGGAAGTTTACATTAACTCCAAGGAAACTGTTAAGCATAGAGGTAGCAAGTTCCACGGCATTATTTGTCTTTATGAGCAGCTGCCTTACCTCGGCCACCTGGACCCTGGCCCGTAGTACGTCATTCATGTCCACCACGCCATACTTCTCGAAACTGATGGCTGTCCTAAGGTGTCCCTTTGCCTGCACAAGCGATTCCTCCGCGATGACCTTACCCCTCCTGGCCCGCAGAAGATCGAAATAGGCGCTGACCACGTCCAGGATAACCTGCTGGCGGGTCCTTTCGTAGAGAAGGCCTGCAATGTCATGTCCAAGCCTTGCCTGGTTGTAGGTTCCCAGGGACCTGCCAAAATCCCAGATTGTCATCATTAATTTGATTTCCGCCCTTCTAAATTCCTTTTCCCCGACAAGCATTACCGGCCGCAGCGGGTTAGCGGGGTCTCCCATTGCCCTTTGCCTGTCGCTCCAGTCATAGGCATAGCCCCCCGTGATACCAGGCAGGAAGAGGGAACGAGCAATGTCTTTATCGGCTGCCGCGATATCCATGTCTTCAAATGCTTTCCTGAGTGTGTGGTTATTCTTGAGGGCAATCGCAATCGCCTCTTGAAGGGAAATCGGGCGATTCGGGATCAGTGCTGGACTAATTGGCCCTTCTGATTTGTCCTCAGTAATGGAGGGCATTTCTGGAACAAGAATCCGCTCCCTCAATGTCGCCAGCCTATGTTCTTGATACTGGATTCCAGGCGAGATGCATCCTGATAAAAGAAGAAGAACTAGAGAAAAACTAAAAGAAACTAGCTTTTTGTAATTCATTGATTCCCCTCCTCAGGCAAGCACTATATTCTCAAAGAATATCTTCATCATCATATCCACATTTTCTGAGTATGGGTGTTTTTCCGGATCGCTTAACCACAGGAACAGAAAGGCATTGGTTAGACTGTCAATCGCTACCGCCAGATAATAGGGATTGAGTAGTCTCTTCAAGCGCCTTTTCTTGATCCCTGATCTAAAGACAGAGGCAAGTTTCTGAAGGAACTCCTCGTACATCTCCTGTATCTCTGTATCGAGCCCTGCCTTGATATTGAAGCTAGCCCCCCTGGTTTCCGCAAAATAGAGCCTTATCATAGATGTATTTTGCATAAATACCTCGCCCTTGGCTCTAACGTAGTTCCTGATTCTCTGAACCTCATCACCGCATATATCA
>JAFDDT010000341.1 GCA_019310725.1 Deltaproteobacteria bacterium
ATTTAATAAGTCTAACTCCCTAAAATTTCACCTATTTTCAACCCATGATTTCTCATTTCAACCCATAATCTGGTCAATTTCCCAGCCAAATTCCTGAAGCAAAAATTTTTTCCGATGTCATGCATTTTTTGCTGGCGTCCTCTGTTTTGTTCTGCTATACAATAGGGATGGTACCCATTACTATCAGAAAAAGAACTATCGCCGAGACTGATCTTGAGTTGGTTCAAGCTACTGTCAACGACCATTGGGATAAAGGCCGCACTCAAATCTCTCAAATCCTCTGCAACAAATGGAACTGGGTTCAGACAAACGGTCGTCTCAAGGATATGGCTTGTAGGGAAATTCTGGTCACCCTCCATCGCAAAGGTCTTATCAATCTGCCTGCTGGAAAGCACGATGGACGAAATCTAAAACGCAATCGCTCCATTGCTGTCATCGAGATTGATCAGAGTCCACTACAGGAAAAACTCTCTAATCTCCCTCCCGTTAAACTCAAATCTGTTCGCAACACCAATCTTGAACCACTTTACAATAGTCTTATCCAACAACATCATTATCTCGGTTATCGACAAATAGTTGGGGTGGGGATCTGCTGCCTGGTCTGTGAAATCCCGAGATTCCTTCATAGGTTGGGACAAGGCTACCAAAGAGAAAAACCTCCATCTCATAGCCAATAACACTCGATTCCTCATTCTACCCTGGGTCTCTGTTAAGTACCTAGCTAGCAAGATCTTGGCCCTTAACGCCAAAAGAATATCTGATGATTGGGTTAATACTTATAACCATCCATTACACTTACTTGAAACGTTTGTAGAAAAAAATCGGTTTAAAGGCACCTGTTACAAAGCCGCCAACTGGATCTGCGTAGGCCAGACCAAAGGCATTGCCAAAAGAGGACATAATCACTTGTTTCATGGAAACGTTAAAGAGCTTTATCTGTATCCTTTGAGGAAAGACTTTAGGGAGAAACTAAAAGGATAACCCGGACAGTCCGCAGTAACCAGACCGTCCGGATTTTGAGGTAAATGGTGAACCAGCTCAATAAATTCACCATCAGCAATATTAGCAAAAAGCTTAATAAAATCAACGTTAAAGTTTCTCTCTCCCACCAAAAGCCTTTCCCGAATCTGAGCCTCCTTTCAAGCTATAGATTTAAAAAACACTTTGTTAAAATCTTTCCCAATGGCACTATCCAGGGTGGATATGCCAGAATGATCACATCCCTGATCGACTTTTCCTTTATCCGATCTCTGGTAGCACACCACTACTCAAATAGTGGTCCTCCCTGTTATGATCCTGCGAGTCTGTTTCTGCTGGACCTCTTTAGGTATATTGATGGTCATCAGAACATGAGTGGGTTTCTTGAAGTTCTCCATGATAAAGACCGAGGCAGAGCTTACCGTACTTACGCTGGCATCTCCATGGAGCATATCCCTTCTGAGGGCACCTTCTCTCATTTCCGTATCCGCATCGGCGAAGGTCTCTATAATGAGATCTTCCATGTTCTTGTAAGTATCTTCCATCAACTTGAGATGATCACCTTTAAGATCCTGGCCCATGACGGAACCCTCTATCCCACATGGGCACGGTATAAGGGGTGTGCCTATTTCTGTAATGAGTGTTCATGTATTAGCGTTTCTGATGCCATCGATAAGGTGAGAAAGCAGATCCTGTATCGCTTGAATAACCTTGCTGAAAACAACCTCGGCTCTGAGGTACGCGCCTATACTGAGTGTCCCAGTGAGCGCTTCCCAGAAGATGTTAAGAAACCCAAAGTTGAACTCTTTGCCTTTAGGCTTGCCTTTGACGATGGAGAAGTAACCAAAGAGCAAAGAAACACTGCAATACTTTTTGGCGTAGAAGAAGAACTCAACACACAACATCTATGTATCCAGACCATACGATCTAATGTCTCAGGTGTTAGCCTTTATGATGGCTCTATTGCTATCTGTTGTCCAAAGCTTCCAAAAGACACCGATGCCAGGATCGGTGTCCGAAGAGATCCACAAAACCCGGATAAGAAGCAGAAGATCTTCGGCTATAACTTCATATTATCCACCTCTGTAGAAATCCATCTGGGTATTGAACTGCCCGTGGCCATTACCAATATTGCTGGCAATGCTGAGGAGGGAAGTCAACTTATTCCATAGTCATCATCTCTGCCAAGTCATGATTGATATTGGTGACTCAAAGTATGATATCACCAGCAATTATGACTACATCCGTGGTAAAGGATCGATTCCTATTATCGACTATAACCCCAGAAATGAAGATCTAAGCAAGCAAGCCCTCCTTAAAAGAGGCTATAATGAAAAGGGATACCCTTTTGCTCCCTGTGGGCTGCTGACAAGACCTAATGGCTTCGACAAGAAATATCAACGTCTCACCTTCTGCTGCTTTAAGCAGTGCCTAAGCCTCAAATACAAAGCACTGGAAACTCTACAGGGTCGCTACGATATTTCTCAATGCCCCTATATCCAGAATCAAACAGGATACACGAAACACATGTATGTCAAAGAACATCCCCGCCTGGTTAATGAAATACCACGGGGTACTAAACGCTATCAATCTGTCAAGAAAAACAGGTCTGCTTCAGAAAGATCCAATAGTACCGTTAAGGTAGACATGAATATGCTTGTCAGGCCCAAAGTCCTTAACATAGCAAGGGCCAATATCCTGGCGCAGATAGCCGCTATCGTCCTGCTTGTTAAACGGGC
>JAFDDT010000173.1 GCA_019310725.1 Deltaproteobacteria bacterium
GACAGGCAGGTCAGCCTAAAGGGGATATCCACCACATCATGGGCCTCCTTCTCCATTGACACACAAGACAAAATCGCCTATACTTTGATCCACAAAAAGGGAGTTCTTATCAATGAGTTCCGGGTTCTCTGATTTGAGTTTTTGAGCTTCTTCTTTTCGGACTTGATCAACAGCATGCAGGAGATGACGAACAATATGGAATTTGTCGAAGACAAGGAGGGCATTAGGGAGACGTTTTTTGATAGCATCGATATAAGGAGCCCACATATCACAACAAACAGCCTCGATATGTTCGCAACGATCTTTGCCCAGATAATCAAAGAAGGCGTCTAATGTTTCAGCTGTTCGATCTTCTCCTGACCAGAGAAGTCTTTTCTCTATGAGATCATACACTTGGCTCGGTTCGCCAGTCCATAGTCGACAACGTTTTTAACGGCTTTACGTACTGTATTCCAATGGAAACCAAAAAGCTGACCAACCACCTTCCAAGCTACAAGCTTGGACCAAGTACCCAGTACCACACTCAGAGGCAAAGAGAGCGGGCTTTTCCCCTGAGTCCATGGAATAGCCTCCACTTTGATTCCACAATTGATGCATTGGATTCTTCGGGGCGAATAAATCAGCGTAACGAGGATACCCCAGAGAGGAACATGCTTCCAGCGTCTTTCCTTCAATGTGTCGTACCCAGGCCCTTTGCTGCCACAAGAGGAACAAACAATCCTGCATCTCTTATCGGGAAACAGATAAATCACTATTTCACCATGTTCTTCAGTAACCTTTTTGACGCAATGTCTCTTGAGTCCCAACGTTTTTCGGACTATACTTTCAACAAGCATGGATCTTATCCTCCTTTCCTATCGGATTGTCACCAACAGGAACTATTGGATTTGATTCATGCTTTCAAGTTTTTAAATGAACTTTCTACCCACAAATTCGTATGAGGAGCCTGAATAATAGGGAGATTGTTGGATACTTTGTGATAGGTTATACGGCTCTAAGCCGGGTGGCACTTGGAATAAGAAAAGAGATGATGGAAAAAAAAAGGATCAATAGGGTTGTTGGAGACCTGAAGGCTTGGCCCTCTCTAGGCCTTTAGACCAAATTTCTCAAGCTTCTTGGCTACTATTTCTCTGTCAAATGGCTTCACGATGTAGTCATCACACCCCGCCTGAATACAAGTGATAATAGTATCTCTATCTGAATGGGAGGTTACCATCAGTATTTTCACCTGTTTTTCCTTCGGGATCTTCTTTTCTTTTTCTATTTCCCTGATTTCATACAAGACTGCTGTTCCGTCCATTCCGGGCATAGCGATATCGAGGGTTATCAGATCGAATGGTGTCCCGGTTTCCAAGGCATTTTTGAAGGCGGCTATAGCTGCACTGCCACTTTCAACCGCCTCGTATTCGCCAAAACCATCCATTATTCTTTGCATCTTCTTTCTGCTGACAAGCTCGTCATCAACAACAAGGGTTTTCATTTTACTCACTCTCATATCCGGGGGTGATGTCATAATATCTTCTATATCAGCTCTACCGATGCGCTCCCCTGATTTAATCTTCTCAATCTTCTCGATTACCGTTTCTCTGTCAAATGGCTTCACAATGTAATCATCACATTCCGCCTGAATTGAGGTGATAATACTATCTCTATCTGAATGGGAGGTTACCATCAGTATTTTCACCTGTTTTTCCTTCGGGATCTTCTTTTCTTTTTCTATTTCCCTGATAGCATACAGGAGCTCTATTCCGTCCATTTCAGGCATAGCAATATCGAGGGTTATCAGGTCAAACGGAAGCCAGCTTTCCCAGGCTTTCTCAAAGGCGGCTATAGCTGCACTGCCACTTTCAACCGCCTCGCATTCGCCAAAACCATCCATTATTCTTTGCATTTTCTTTCTGCTAACAAGCTCGTCATCAACAACAAGGGTTTTCATAAAAGGCGCTCCTTGATTTTTACGGCTTACTTAATCTATCCTTGGCATAACCCCCTAAACGATAAAACACTTTTTCAAATCTTTCCAGAACCTCAATGCCTCCTTCTAAGGCACCTGATTTTCCTCAGAAACTCCCTATCTCCCTCAAATTCCTCTATGGCCCTTTCGAAATTCATCGGGGCCTCTTGGATTTCGGATTTCGCCCGCCCGCTTCCGAGTTCCGCCCCGTCCCGGGATCTCGGGAGAATTCGGAAACTCGCCTAAGGCGAAGCCGACCCGCCCGCCTCGCCTGCGCGAGAGCAATGGCTGGCAGGTGGCGGGCAGGGATTGTAGAATCTTCTCTATTCCGCATTCCGCATTCCAAATTGCCTTTGTCGCCTTATAGCCGTCCATCACCGGCATCTGGATGTCCATAAGGATGAGATCATATCCCTTTCTTTGACGTGCCTCAACTGCCTGCTTACCATTTTCAGCCAGATCAACCTGGTAGCCCGCTCTACTCAGATGCCTTATGGCTACTTGTTGATTGGTTGGCTAAATAATGAAGAATGAAGACCTTGTCCTTTGTTCTCTAGACTTAAAACCAAGTTTCTCAAGCTTCTTGGCTACTATTTCCCTGTCAAATGGCTTCACAATGTAATCATCACACCCCGTCTGAATACAAGTGATAATAGTATCTTTATCCGAATGGGAGGTTACCATCAGTATTTTCACCTGTTTTTCCCCTGGAAACTTCCCTTCTCTTTCTATTTGCCTGATTTTCAACAAGACCTCTTTTCCGTCCATTTCAGGCATAGAGATATCGAGGGCTATCACGTCAAATGGGTCCCGGTTTTCCCAGGCTCTTCTAAAGGCGATCATGGCCCCGCTCCCACTGTTAACCGCCTCACATTTGCCAAAAGTCTCCATTATCTTTTTCATCTTTTTTCTGCTAACAAACTCGTCATCAACAACAAGGATCTTCATGAAATGTGTCCTTCCTTTTTCCAGTTTACCTACTTTTCCCTTGCATAATCCTCTAACCGATAGAACTCCTTCTCAAGTCTCCCGAGG
Source organism: Deltaproteobacteria bacterium (assembly GCA_019310725.1). Lineage (GTDB taxonomy): Bacteria > Desulfobacterota > DSM-4660 > Desulfatiglandales > B25-G16 > JADFWK01. Next base: position 2,990 of record JAFDDT010000173.1, read on the forward strand.
ACCTCAATGGCTCCCTCCAGGGCGCCTGATTTCCCAATGTTTTCAAGCTCAAAAGCTACCTTAGAAACGGCATCCGCTGTAAGATTTGCCGCACCACCTTTAATGGAATGTGCCTCTCTCCTGACTACTTCACCGTCTCCATCTGTTATGGCCTGGCGGATGGTTCCTATCTGGGTCATGACATTATCCAGAAAACCATCCACTACCTCCATCAGAAACTCCCTGTCTCCCTCGAATTCCTCTATGGCTTTTTTGAAATTCATTGGAGCCACCTCTTTCGATTGACGATTATCTGCTGCTTCTGATCGTATGCTGCGGATTTCATCTTCGCAATTGTCAATCGCCTTGCTCCATTTATCCACCATGGCAAGGAGCTTCTTTCTGCTCAAGGGCTTGGCAATGTAGTCATCCATTCCTGCCTCAAGGCACCTTTCTCTAACGCCTTTCATGGCGTGTGCTGTCATAGCGATTATTGGTAAGGGGTTGAGTGGTTGAGTTTCGAGTTTCCTGATTTCTCGGGTTGCCTCATAACCATCCATCAAGGGCATCTGTATGTCCATGAGGATGAGATCGTAGGCTTTCCGTCTATATGCCTCAACTGCCTGGTTGCCGTTTTCAGCCAAATCGACCTGGTAGCCTGCCTTACTCAGATGCCTTATGGCCACCTGCTGATTGGTCGGGTAGTCCTCTGCTAAAAGGATATGGACATCTTTTCTACCCTCCTCGGCAAGCGTATGTCTGGTAACAAGTCTTGGGAGGGCGTCCACCCTTGCCCTGGAAAGACCCAAGACCGATATAATTGCCATGTGCAGATCATCCCGTCTAATGGGCTTGGTTAGATATCCCTCAATGCCTATATCGGCGCATAGTTTACCGTCTCCCCTCCTTCCAGCAGAGGTGAGGGCTATGATGGGAGTCTCTTTTAATGCCTTAATCTTCCTGATCTTCCTGGCCAGATCAAATCCACTCATCTGGGGCATCTGGATGTCTGTTAAAATGAGGCTGAAGGGCCCCTTTGATGAGATGGAGTCCTTGAGGATGGAGAGGGCCTCTTTTCCACCTGTAACCTCCACAGGCAGGCAGCCCCAGGCCCTCAGATACTCCATGAGGATATATCGGTTAGTTTGGTTATCATCTATGACCAGGACCCTGAGATCCCTTAGATCAACTTCTCCTTTTGCTATGATGGGCTCTTGGCCTGTTTGCTTGGTGAAGATAACGGTAAATGAAAAGGTGCTTCCCTTCCCTTCTTCGCTCTCCACACCTATTTCCCCTCCCATCAACTCTACCAGCTGTTTGGATATGGTAATCCCCAGTCCGGTTCCCCCGTATCTCCTGGTGGTTGAGCCATCTGCCTGGGTGAAGCTCTCAAAGATTACCCTCTGTTTGTCCTTTGGTATGCCGATGCCGGTGTCCTTTACCAGGAAGCGGATCTTGACCTTCTCACCAAGCTCCTCTGTCATCTCTGCCCTGATAAAGATCTCACCCTTGTTGGTAAACTTCAGGGCATTGCCGGCGAGATTCATCAGTATCTGCCTCAGCCGGCCCGGGTCGCCAATTAATCGAGAGGGGACATCGGGAGACAGATAAGAGATAAACTCAAGCCCTTTTTGCTCTGCCCTCAGGGCGATAGTGTTGGCCACATCCTCAATCATGCCCCTCAGGTCAAAGGGGATCTCCTCAAGCTCCAACTTTCCCGCCTCTATCTTGGAGAAATCGAGGATGTCATTGATAAGGCCGAGCAGGGAGTTGGCCTCTGTGTTAATGGTATGAAGGATGTCCCTCTGATTGTCATCAAGCTCAGTGTCCATGGCCAGCTCGGTCATGCCAATGACCCCATTTAAAGGTGTCCTTATCTCATGGCTCATCTTGGCCAGAAACTCGCTCTTGGCCTTGCTGCCTTCCTCGGCCACTTTTGCCTTATGCAGCGCTTCCTCCGCCCGCTTCCGGTCTGTGATATCCCGAAGAATGCCCCGAAACCCTACTGGCTGACCTTCTGCGTCCTTCATTAGTGATACAGAGGTCTCTACATACCTTTTCTCCCCGCCTTTTCTTATAAACTCCCAGTCAAATCCTTTGGTTGGTTTTCCTGTGGTGTATACTCTGTTGAAGACCTCATAGACGTTTTTGGCATTCTCCTGATCCATATACTCTCGGTTATTCATGCCCATCAATTCATCCTTGGAATATCCAAGGATTCTGCACATTGAATCATTGAAGAAGGTAAAGTTACCGGCTGTGTCAACCTCGAAGTAGCCATCTTCGATGCTTTCAAGGATGGTGCGGTGTTTCTCCTCGCTCTCCCGCAAAGCTTCCTCTGCCTTTTTTTGTGCTATGTAGTTTGAGGCTATACTAACCACTTCATTAAGAATGCTCTTTATATCCTCTGTCCAGGGCGGTTTCTCTTTTTTATCTCTGCAGATATCAAAGGAGAATATCCCTTGGATTTTTTCGTTTATATGATAAGACAAGCCCAAGGTAGATTCCAAATCTCGGGACTTAACAAGGTGTGATATTATGGGCCGTGCAACCCCTCTGAACGGCTTTGGAACCATTTCGAGCGCAGTCTCATGATTGAGTATAAAACAATCATCCTGAATAAAATGCCTTACCAGATAGGATGGAATTTTTGTCCCCATTGACGGCTTAACTCCCTTATCACACCATTCAAGTATGCATTTCAAATCACTCTTATAGGGATCTTCTCCTGTAAATTTATTATAGCAAGTCCTGCTCACCCCAATAACAGGTCCGACCTTATCCAAGAGCTTCTGTATCAGCTCATCTTCTTTTAACGATTTATCAGAAGCTAATTTCCAAATGTCAGCCCTTAACTCATTGTACTTGTTTTGTTCGGCAAGATCACTCTCTGCTTTCTTTAGAGCCTTCTCTGCTTCCTTGCGCTCCTGAAAAAGATCGTCAAGGTCATTCTTGACGAGTGATATGGCATCAAAGACAGGGCTGAAAGGATGGGAGGGCTCTATCTCCCTGCTATGATCAGACCCATCAGTCTCCCAGTTGATACCCCCTAAGAAATGGAGCAGCTCATCAACGTGTTGCCGGGTCTGATCAGATGCAAGGGGTTCTATGGTTGCATCTCTGGATGCAGGCAGGGGCGAGGGTTTTAGGCCTTTGGCCCTTTCTTCGGCTATGAATCTCAAGGCACTGTCTAAATCCTTGACCATTCGGATCGGAAAGGGCGCGAAGGGGCTGGCTATATTGATTGCTGCCCGCAAAAACCTGCTCGCCCCGTAAAAGATGTACATCCTGAAAGGATGGTCATTATACCACTGCACTGTATAGTCAAAATAGAGCTTGCGAGCCTTCCGGCTTGCCTTGACATCTGTCACTCCGCCGACGAAATAGTAGTATCCTTTCGGCAATGGCTTGGCGTTTAGTACCTTCTCGTGCATCCTAAAGATGGGGGCAACATGGTCTTCTTCCAAGAATCCGCTCGTCTCCGCGTGGAAGATATGGCCATCGATGATCTCGGATCGTGCTGAGAAGCCATCGAGTTGAAGATGCCAATCAGGATTCGTGATGATCTCAGGGGAGAGCCGCTCCTCTCTGGAGATAGGAGATGGTTGGGATGTGACGGTGGGAAGAGAATCATCTACCTGAGTTTTGTCAGCTGACAGCATCTTAAGGGCAAGCTTGACCGCCTCCGAGTAATCATTAGTTATTTGCACATCAAACTTAACAATATTGAGTCGCCTGGCGAGCTTGATACTCAGCTTGAACAATGATGAGGTGCCGTAGAAGATTAACCCCAGAAGTCGCTCATTTTTTTTCATAAAGTCGATATAGTATTTACGCGCATCAAGAGAGGCGCCTTGGAGGTCCGACCAGTCATTTATCTGGACATAAAGCCGGTCTCCGTCAATGGCCTCAGTCTCAAGGTTGTCTAAAAACCTCAGGACATTTTCTACGCCACGCAGTGTCGCGTATCCGGAGGCCTGCGCCAAAAGGATCCTATCCCCCAACATACTGAATGTTGACTTGTAATCAGTGTCTGTGTCGAAATCGACAGCTGTCCATTCAGGTCTGCGAAGGATAGGTAGACCTGTCACAGGACAGATGGCGAAGGAGGCTGATCCGGTATTTGGGTCTTCTTTGCCCAGAGTCATTCAATCTCTCCTTTTCTCAAATCACTATATCGGCCAATATTTTCAAGAACTTTAGGGTGAATTACGGGAGGTATTTCTGTACCGATCCGAGATTGACCTAATATTCCGCTGCCCTTGCTGTCGTGTGCAAAGGGGGTGTTAAATATACAAGGGAGTACTTCCCCAGTTTATTGCTTCAGCAAGAATCATGCCAGAGTGGGATGTAGGAAGATTGATAAGAACTCCCTTTTTGTGGATCAAAGTATAGGCGATTTTGTCTTGTGTGTCAATGGAGAAGGAGGCCCATGATGTGGTGGATATCCCCTTTAGGCTGACCTGCCTGT
>JAFDDT010000174.1 GCA_019310725.1 Deltaproteobacteria bacterium
TCGGTCCCCCAGACCCACCAGCTCCAAGAGCTGGATTCCCTTTTCCACTGCGCTGTTGTTATTCAATCCTGCGAAGATCATGGGAAGCGTGACATTCTCTAGGGCGGTCATAACCTGGATGATGTTGAAGGTCTGAAAGATGTAACCGATCTTCCGGCAGCGGAGCCAGGCTAGTTCATATGCGTCAAGTTGGGCAATATCAACCTCGTCGATAAAAACTTTGCCTGATGTGGGCTTGTCCAGACCGCCGATCATGTTGAAAAGAGTGCTTTTTCCTGATCCGGAGGGCCCCATTATGGAGATATAATTCCCGGCCGCAATCTCAAGGTCAATACCTTGTAGGGCATGGACCTCAACCTTGCCCAGTTGAAATGTCTTGGTCACCTTGGAAACGCGAACAATATTTCGGGAATCTGTCATGATCTGTCATCCGGATTTTCGCGTTTTCAAAAAAGTTCCCTTTCCTCATCCCTGAGGGTTGCCGATGAGAACCCGGTGTCTACTGCTCGACCCGCATGGCCTGGCGGCCACAATCGCGGGATACATAACCCCTGCCAGGCTGAGTACGAACCCCACACCCGTGGCAAAGGTTATGGACAGGAAAACCTCTGTCCATGAGAGTGTTGTAACGGCTATAGTGCCAAAGCTGAGAAGCCCATTAATCAATGAGAAGAACGCTCCTGCCAGCGCTCCCACAAAGGCACCTGCTACGCCTTGCATGCCCGCCTCCAAGAGAAAAAGCCTCAGAATGAACCGATCAAGGGCTCCAAGGCATTTCATGGTCCCAATCTCACGGAAACGCTCGGTCACTGCCATAAGCTGAGCGTTTACGATTCCCACCACGCACACCAGAAGCGACAGTATTATAATCCACCTCTGTTTTGGGCTACTCTCCAAACTGGTATCTTCCGGTCCAATATCATAGCCGGACCTGATCAATGCATGACGCAAGCTGGGATCTTGAGTTGACAAAAGACCGTTACCCACGTCTGTACTCACACCTACAAAACTAAGGAAGGAGACAGCCAGCACAAGGCTCATAGTGGTAATCAGGGAGCGGAAAAAACGGACCCGGATGCTTTCTAGAGAGATCTCCACCGACTTTTTGAAAGGAAGGACCACCAGTCGGTCTACAGAATCCGATCCTTTAACCGTCTCTCGGGCGGCATGCCTGTTTTCCATGATCTAAACCATCTCTTCCCGTAAACTCAATCTCCTCAACCCCCAGTAAAATCAGGGGGACTCAATGCTAGAAAAACCTCGCTGCATCCCTGTCACCGGTTCCACACTTTCACTATACCACTGGTTAGATATTCACGACCTTTAAGATCATTGGCTTCCTCGTTCCCTGGCCAGTTCCTCAGGACTCATAGTCCAAAAGGGGGTTCCATCCTTAGTCAAGCGCACCTTCAACTCGAAATAGTCGCCCTTCTTCACCTTTGAAGCCATAAAAACATCCTCACCATTGATTTCAGCCCACACGCCCTTGACCTTCACCTTATCACGTCTCTTAATCCCGATGCTGTTGGGTTTAGCAAACCATACAGGACAGAGGTGAACCATATTGATTTCATCCCCTGATTCGCGAACCAGCAGTGCGACACCGGGCGACATTCCTGGGAGCGGCACTACTTCCTTGATTTTAACAACAACGCCCTTGAATGAATCCATCTCAGCTGCGTCGTAGTACTTGTTATAGGGGCTATCTTTTTCCCACCCGCCCATGTCACGTTTTTCCTCTGCGTGACTCAAACCAGGAATCGAAACAGACATCACGGCAATTAGTGTTAAACCCAGCAAAATGTGCTTTGAGTGATGGATCATATGTTCCTCCCGATTTCTGTTACTTTTGCCTATAGGGACTTGTCTTGCCATCCATCTCCGAATTTCCCTTTGAGTTAGACCCATGGCTTTCCCCTTTTGTGTTATTTCAGTAACTGGCACTCTTCTCAATAAATTCGGGTTTTGTAGGGGCTTGATTTATCAAGCCCGATATTGAAGGGTTCGATAAATCGAACCCCTACAATTCATAATATGTGGCCAGAATTACTTTGCCGTCAATTCTATTCCAACTTATTGATAAGTTACGAAAATTATGCCGCCTCTTGAGCTGGTTACCTGTCCTAACGAACAGGATAACAGAAGACTCAAGGAAATCCAACTTAAGTCACATAGCCCGCCAAATTGTATCATAATAGAGCAGTTTAAACACCGGATCGTTCGTTTTTCTCCTTCACCCTTGTAGAGCATCCGAAACTCTCTCACTTCGGAGATTTCACCATATCCTATCAAACAGGTGGCGGCAAATCCATCATTATTCTGTCTCATTTGCCACACAAATCAGGTTTAGACATTATTGATGGAAGGGCTGGGTGAGAATGCCGGCCTTGTTGAGTCGTACCAGATCTTTAAGGTGAACAAGACAGAGGTCCTTATGGTGGGAAAATGCTTTTATGAGAACTTCAAGAAAGTCAAAGGCCGCGTCATTCATCCGCTGATGATGAATCATGATCCCGCAAAAGCCGCTCAATAGGGCATCTTTGAGTTCTGCGAAAAGAGCATCCCAACATTCATGAGGATCGAGCTCCTTGCGGGTGTGAAGATCAACATTCACCTGGAAATCAACCAATCCTTCCGGTGTAGGCGGGGAGGCACCCTGGTCCCGGGAAAGGGCATGGTATCCCTGTTGATTGAGTAGTTCAAGAGCATCCTTGCAGCATCGGTTCCAGGGGGGTGTGAACGCCTCATAAAAATCATCTTGCATCAGTGATTCAAGACGCTTCCGGCCTCGGATAAGATCGTTTTTGATAACACCGGCAGGGCGAGCTGGTCCAAATTCCTGTTTTTTCCCCTTGGTTTCATGGTTTACATGCCGCCAGCCGTGTTGGTGCCAGCACCATAGGGACGAGGAGCTCTGGCAAGTCGTCTTGAGCACCTCCCATCGAGCATGCGTAAGCCATGCCGGAACCACTGCCAGGGACAAAGGAGCACGGTGGCGCGTAAAGATTTCCATAAGCCTGTGAAATCGTTTTCTGGGAACGCCGACGTCGTCGGCGCGAAAAAAAATATAAACCGGTTCTTTTGATTTGTTAAGCTCTGCGGCTTCCTCTATGCAACGCTCGGTTCTTGATTTGAGATCACCCGGAGGTGATAGCCAGAGCGTAGAAACCGAATACTTCATTGCCACCTGGACAACTGCCCCTCAACTCGCTGGGATAGGCTCTTCACGGTAATGATGGTTTGTGCAAGGGTTGTCATCGTGAGTTCCCATTTATTGTTTTATCAACGATTCCAGCCAATTTGCCGTGTTAACCGCACCGTTCAAATCAATACTGACCGAAGGCTGCGGCTTTCCTGTAAGGCCCTGCCGAATCATTGCGGCAAAACGTTCAGGTCGAAGGTCTCCATCGTTCAATACCGTCATTGCTCCTAGGTGTGACAGTCGCTCGGCTCTGAGACCTTGCTCTTGGTCACCTGAAAAAGGCCACACCAGAGCAGGAACTCTTGTAGTCAGTATATTCATGCACGTGTTATATCCTGCCATACTCACAGACAGGTCTGCTGTCTGAAGATAATCGAGAAAGTGTTTGGTGAAGCGTGTAACATTAATACCTGGTCCGGATTTTGCCGCAATCTGTGTAAATGCATTATTGTCCATAAATGGTCCGCTAAACACCTCAAGCTCAACACCAATTGAATCTTTCAGTAAATGACAGGCGTCCACAACGCTACTGAGTAATTTATAGCCGCTGCGTCCACCGCCGGCGCTTGCAACAATTAGTTTCTCCTCAGGACCAATGCCCAGTGTTTCCCTGATTTTTTTACCCGAACTACGGGCAGGTTTTTTTGTAACAAACCCTGTATAAAAGATGGGAATATTGATTTCATTTGATCTGCTGAATGTTTCATCCAAAGAGAGGAACTCACTATCTGAATGGATGAGCAAAAAATCGAACAGCTCATTCAGATTATGCAGAACGCGTTCTTCGTATTCAATTGGATCTCTTTTTTCCACAAGAACATCTCTCAAACTGCATACGCTTTTGACACCTCCTAAAACACCCTTGCGAATTGCTTTTAAAATCGGCAGCAGTTCAAACCCGAATATGGTCCGGCCAAAAGGAAAAAGCTCAACGATAAACATATCTGGTCGAAATTGCTCGAACAAGGCAAAAAGTATTTTTTTCCGCTGATGTTGAATCTGCGCAACGCCCCATTCCGGGTTAGCAGGAATTAAAGTGGTATATTTCTCGTCCATATACAGCGCCGGAAGCCGCACGAGTTTAACATGGCTGGGAAGGTCGATTTCGACTTCTGGACCGCCAACAACCAGCGCCACGTCATGATTTGAAAGCGCTCGAACAAGTTCTAGGCTCCGGAACAAATGTCCAATTCCAAAGACATATTGACAGTAGAAGATGATTTTCATCATCAATAAACCTCTGTCAGATCCCTAAAGTGAAGCTCGCCGTGCTTCCGCACGGGCCACCCGTCACTTCCGAAAAACCCCACCCTCTTCAGGGTATGGATTGGTAAAAAGGAGCTAAAGAAATAATCAAATATCCGAATGTACAGAAACCCGCATGGAAGAAACAAGATGGTGCGTCACAACCTCTGTGAACTTTGCATCCAATTTTCAAGCCATTCTGCCGTTTTTCTGGCACCGTCCAGATCGATGCGGCCAGTTTGTCTGGATCTTTGGGATAATGTCCCATCCATGATAGCCGCAAGGCGGTCGGGACACAGGTCCCTGTCATCTAGCACTTGCATCATTCCAGTACCGGCCAGGCGCTCAGCTCGAAATCGCTGTTCCTGGTTTTGAGAAAACGGCCATACCAGGGATGGTACATTTGCGGCCAATATGTTCATGCAGGTATTATACCCAGCCATACTGACGGAAAGATCTGCAGCCGCAAGATACGACAGAAAATCGGGTTTGAACCGAAAAACCTGTACGCCTTTCCCAGCGAGTGCGTGCAGGCGGTCAAGTTCTGCTTCGTCCATAAAGGGTCCAGTAAAGACATACAAGTGAACTGTTTTCCCCCTGTCAATGTATGCAAGGGCATTCACCACGGCTTGCAGCAGAGGGGCCCCCACATTTCCTCCGCCTGCGCTTGCCACGATGAGAAATTCGTCTGTTCCGATTTCGAGCTGTCGCCGTAATCTTGCCCGGATGTTGCGCGATGGTTTCGGGGTCACAAAGCCGGTATAAACCAGTGGTATAGAAATGTCACCGATTCGGGAAAAGGTTTCATCCAGCTTTAGCAAATCAGGGTCTGCATGAACCAGCACCGCATCGAAATAACGATTAAGAGAACTGATAACACGCATTTCGTGTTTTGCCGAATCATTCCTTTCCACCAGCACATCTCGAAGGCTGCAAATCACCTTGCATGCAGGAAGTTCATTGTTGAAGATTGCCTCAAGAACCGGATCGAGTTCGAAACGAAAGGCCTTGCGACCAAAAGGATAGAGTTCAACGATAAAAATATCGGGGGCCTCTTTATCAAAAAGGTCAAAAACCAATTTTTGCCTCTTCTGTTTAACCTGCTCGATGGATGCCCCTTTTTCTGTGGGAAAGAGGCGCTCAAAATTGCTATCCATCATAAGTCCTGGAAGCCTAACCTCCCGGATATGGGGAGGTAACGGGGTATCGATCTGTGGTCCACCGGTAACCAGTAATACCTTGTGCCCTTTAAGAGCCTTGCAGATTTCCAGACTCCTCAGAAAATGGCCGATTCCCAGGACATGTTGACAGTAGTGGACAATTTTCATAGAAATCACTTCATTTTTTTTATGGATTTGACTGGTTTAATGGATTAACCTTGGCAACCTCGTAAAAAGTTATTTTAAGGCATGGATACCTGCTTTCGCGGGTATGACGGATAGCATATCTGATTGATATTAATTGCTTTATTGTCATTCCCGCGTAGGCGGGAATCCAGATAAATGGCAAAATACGACTTTTTACGAAACCATCAACCTTGTATTGGTAAAATAAGTAACAAAATTAATAGCAATATGGTTTAAGGAAGTACCTGGGCATTTATTGCTTCTACCCGGAAGCCCCTCTCGTCGTGGGTTATCCAGTGGAGATGATATGGCTTTACTAGCCGAGGCTCGGTTGGAAGAAATTGTCGACCGCAAAGACGATTAATCAGGCATGTGATTACCCCTTGATGGGTGATCACCAGAAGCGTTTCGCCAGGCCATTTTTCGGTTGCCGCCTTCAGAGCCTTTTGGCTCCTTTCCCAAACCATGTTGCGGTCTTCCCCTCCCGGAGGGCAGAATTTCCAGCCCGCATTCTCCTGTTCACTCAGAAGCCTGGGGTTCTCCTTTCTGAGCTGTGCCACTGTCTTGCCTGTCCATCGGCCCCAGGCCTGCTCCCGAAGCCGGGGATCGTGGATCACCGGAACCTTTAATGAAATATTAACAAGGGAAGCGGTTTCCATAGCGCGGTCTGCGTCGCTTGTAATAATCCGATCCCACGGCTGTGGTTTCAAGAGTTGTCCCCATTCTCTGGCCTGATGCTCGCCTTCAGGCGTAAGAGGGCTGTTGTTTTGCCCCTGTATCCGCTTGTCTTGATTCCACTCGGTTTTTGCGTGGCGCAAAAGAGCAAATCGTGTCACGGGATGATCATCTAGCATCAATCGCCCCTAAAATCAGAGCTCAAATTCCTGCTTTTCTGTAAAGCGCAGCAAGATCATGTATGAGGGCCTTGTTGTCAAATTTTTGAATCACGCGCTCCCTTGCATCAGAAATTACCTGTACTCGCAAATCCTTTTCTGTGAGGAGCCGGAGCATGGCCTGGGCCATTTTTTCCGGGTTGTGAGTAGGGACCAGAAGGCCGGTCTTCTCATGCTCCACGAGCTCGGGAATGGCCGAAACACGTGTTGCTACCACCGGGACCCCCATGGCCATACTTTCCAAAAGGACGTTCGGGATCCCATCCCTGTCTCCATTAGGCGCTACCTCACATCCCAACACAAAGAGGTCAGCCTGTCGGTAATGTTCCAAAACCACTCGGTGTGGCTGAGTTCCGAGCCACCTGGCCACACCATTTAGACGCAGCTCTTTTATAAGAGACAAGATCTGTTCACGATCATCCCCGTCACCTATGAGCGTGTGCTGTATTGAAAGCCCCTGGTCGCAGAGGTGTCGGAGGGCCCTGTATACGGTGGGCAAACCTTTTTTTGCTGTCATGCGGGCTACCGTAAAGACCTGGTATGGCTTAGAAGGATTTTTCCTCCTTTTATCAGAGGAGAAAAGGTCTATATCAATACCGTGGTAAATGCGGTGGATGGGAGTGACCTTGCCACGGCGGAGACGGAGAAAAGGTCTATATCAATACCGTGGTAAATGCGGTGGATGGGAGTGACCTTGCCACGGCGGAGACGCATCAAATGACGTCTATTGTACTCGGTGCATGTTACTACAAAGCGGGCGACTGCAATCTTTTCCCGAAGCTGCCTCGGGTCCGAAGTGTAGATATCCTTGGCGTGGGCGGTGAAGCTGAAAGGAAGACCGCTCAACTGACTGGCGAACATGGCCACGGATGTGGGGGAATGCGCAAAATGGGCGTGCAAATGTGCCACCCCGCTGTCCGGGGGAAGATGGTGCACGAGATACCCTGCTTGAAGCAAATGCTTTATGCTAGCAGATTTTAGCGTACGCAAGAAGCGCCTAAGCGCTGTCTTCAGCGCCATAGCATAGACGCCAGGCCTTTTTCCTGCAAGCAAGATATTGTGATACAGGAGCGACGGGAGGTGGACCAGGATGCTCTCCGGCAGGTAGCTCACAGATGCCCTGATCTGTTTGACACTTTCATGACAGAAGGTTTCCCGGGGATGGCGCATAGAGAAAAGGTGGATGGAAAAGCCGAGTTTTTCTAAAAGGAGTATCTCGTTGGATATGAAGGTTTCGGAGATGCGCGGGTACCCTTTCAGAATCATCCCCAAAATAGGCCTCTCAGGTGGGTTCATAGTTCTTTGTTTCTGAATGCCTCTAGCCGCTGGCGCATGATATCGAGACCAGTCAGCTGGAACCGGGATATGGCTTCCTGATAAGGTTCGGGGTGTTCCAGGAGGTCAAGGACCTTCTTGCGCAAGATCTGAGATGAACAG
>JAFDDT010000175.1 GCA_019310725.1 Deltaproteobacteria bacterium
CTCTCTGTGTCTTCTGTTTAACTGGGGCATGCTTACAGCTCAGGAGCGTATTTCACCGGGGCATAAATCCCCCTGCCCCATGAAATGTTTACCCCGTGGATTGCTCATAATTATTCCACTTGGGCACTTTCTTCAATATTTCATTGGGGTCAGTTCCTGCAACCACATTAAAGCTGTAGCAGTTCATCAAGCTTGTATTCTCTAAAAAATCTTCCAATCCTCGCCTTTAATTAAAAGACCTAAGAATATCAACAGCGGAGTGAGCAATATCAGCCCAAACAGAGACAACATAATATCGAAGAGGCGTTTTAGCACAGGTATCTTACTCTAATGTTCGGCCACTTCCTTAGTAATAAGGTCCTCTCTCTCGTCTCAATAAATCTGCAAGCCTCTCCTTCATAGAAGAACACCACCTGTTTCAACACTTTGATAAAATGGCAAAAGTCCCTTTGATGATCACTACTATTGACGTATAGTATTTCCTCTGATATTAAATAGCTAAACCATAAATTCCAAAGCAACTCAATGGACAACCGTTTGGCACTAAATCAACAAGAACAGCAGGCAGTAGAGGCATTTGTTTCGGCCATCAGAAAAAGCCTAAAAGGCCAGCTTGTCGAAACCAAAATATTTGGTTCCAAGGTTAAGGGTGATTATTCCCAGGATTCGGATATCGATATCCTGATTGTTCTCAAAGAACGCAGCAAAACCCTCATCGATACCCTCTATGAAAAGCTATTAGATATCGAATTGGAATACGATTCAAAAATTTCACTAACCATCTTTTCCCAAGCAGAATATCGGCATAATCTAGATGCTCATACCCCTTTCATGGAATCATTGGCCAATGAAGGGGTTGCATTGTGAGCGTAAATGAAAGGGCAGCCGATTTAGTAAGGTATCGAATGCAAAATAGCAAGGAAAAGCTGGATTCAACCAAAATTCTTCTTGAAAACAGCAAGTTTAAAGATTCCATATCCAGGTCCTATTATGCCATGTTTACAGCAGCAGGAGCTCTTTTGGCTACCAAACATCTTGATAGCAGCAAACACACTGGCGTCGTTTCTTTATTCAATCAGCATTTCGTGAAAAACAGGGATTGTTACAAACGACTTGGGCCGAATGCTCATGAAGGGAAAAGATCTACGGCAAGATGGGGATTATAAGGATTTTGTGGACACCTCGATAGAAGAAACTCAAGAGCAATATAACGATGCTGAGAAGTTTATTGGACAAATCGAAGATACCTTAGCTCACTTAAACCATCAGATATCGCCCTCATTAGCAAATACCCAATAGGGAATATTCGGCGTGTCTCCCCCTTTCCGCACTAAAAGTTAAGCCCCCACCGTTATAAAACTTATTTCTCCTTCAAGAATACCAGCAAGTAATAGCAATTCACTATTCTCGAATTTCCTTAGGAAATTCCCGAAATGTAATTTCTCAATCCCCCAATTCCTTAATTCCTGTAAATACATTCATATGCACTGGCAACTCATCCGGCTTGCATTTCCTGATAGCTTTCCAACCCTCGTAATCCTGGGCTCATCATCAGCAGGCGAAGGTTTACCAATTCTTTCGGAATCTATAGCCATTGTTGGGAGTTTACAGAACTTGAATTCCTTCCAATATCCTTCTGCTCTCACGGCGTTTTTGGGATTCAGTAATGAGAGAAAACCAATTCAATCCGGAGCATTGCTTATAGTTTCCTTTGTCACTATGCTCTTGATCGTGTCTATGATAATTCGAAGATCTGTGCTAAATGAGACATTTTTCGCATACAGTTTAGCAAGACGCAGCTTATCCGGCAAGATCACATTAAGATAATACGCCTCAGGATCAGGCTGACCGGCTAGGATCGCCTCCTCGTCGCGATACTTGATCGAGGCAAAATCTGATAAGCCAGGCCTAATGTTGAGAATCTGATTGAAATCTTCAGGGCATGCCTGAACATACTTTGCGACCTCCGGCCTGGGCCCTACAATACTCATATTACCCCGCAGAACATTGAATAGGGCTGGCAATTCATCAATCTTTGTCTTTCTCAAGATCCCACCAATCCGCGTAATACGTGCCGATGATCCTAGTTCAAATTCCCTTCTTAACTCACGTGAAACCGGCAACATGGATCTAAACTTTATCAAACGAAAGGGTTGAACACCTCTCCCAAAACGTTTCTGGACAAAAAAGGGTACAGAGCGAAAATCGACAAGTATGAACGCAATGATCAGGTAAAATATTGGCGCCAACGCCAGAAGCGAAAAAAGGGAAAGCAGTATGTCAAAAAGACGCTTTCCGCATAATCTATAAAAAGATGTTTCAATCCACACTTCAGATCACGTCCTAGCCCCTCAAGTCCAGAAACTCATGTAACACAAGCATCATGCACAGGGGAAACCGACCTGTGCATCCAACACACTATCGCTTCAGGATTTCCCTTATTGAATCGACTACATACTCCACCTGGCCATCTGCCATGGCGGAATAGATCGGTAAACTGACACAGTGTTGGAAAACCCATTCCGAATTAGGAAACATTTCTGGCCTTAGTCCATATTGCTTCCGATAATAGGTCATGCGATGTAAAGGAATATAGTGGACACTGGTTCCAATATCTTTTTCCTTCATTTTCTGGATAAATTGATCCCGATTGATACCATCTATGGTCTCCTTCGGCTCGATCAGTGCCACATAAAGATGCCAGGAGTGGTTCTCGATGGAACATTTGATTTTGGGTAGAATCAGCCCTGGTATGTTTGCTAACTCTTGATAGTACGTTTTGGCAATTATCTCTCGTCTTTTACGAAACTGTTCCGCTTTTCGCAATTGATGAATGCCCAGAGCAGCAGTAATATCTGGCATGTTGTACTTAAATCCCGGGGCAATGACGTCATAGGACCAATCAGCCTGTGTATCAGAAAACCGGCTCCAAATATCCGCATTAATGCCATGAAGTCTCATCACCTGGACACGTTTATTTATCCTATCATCATCCGTTGCGAGCATCCCTCCCTCAGCGGTGGTAATAGGCTTAGTTGCATAGAAACTAAAACAGGTAACATCGCCAATTGTCCCTACCATCTTAAGGTCTCTGTTTTTCAACCTTTGCTTTGAACTTGCGTCTTTTTGGCTTGAGAACTGGCAAAATGCCGGAAATGCGTGTGCAGCATCCTCCAGAACTCTAAGATCTGAGCTCTGCGCTACCTCCATGATTCCGTCCATGTCACACGGATGCCCACCAAAATGGACCGGAATAATAGCTTTTAGGCTTCCATCATTGATCATTTCACCATGTCTATCGAGCAACTTCTCTATTACTTCGGCCGTAATACAGAAGGTGCTCCTATCCACATCCACGAAAACAGGATCGGCACCGAGATACCGCACAACCTCTGCTGTGGCCGAAAATGTATGGATCGGTACTATAACCTTATTCTCACGCGTAATACCCAGCGCTTCCAGCCCCAGATGAAGAGCCGCTGTACCCGAATTCACCGCCAGGCAGTATCTAGCACCTATATGTTCTGCAAATTCCTTTTCAAACCGAAGGGTTCTGGAAGACGTCGTTAACCACCTGCTCTTTATGACTTCTGTGACTTCTTGTATCTCATCCTTGCCACAATCTGGTAGTGCAAAAGGAACTTTCATATCTATCATCCTCCGATTAACAATCTTGGCTCTGAAAGCGAACTAAATGGAACTCCTAGTTTCAAGCTTGAAGCCGCCAATAGGATGAGGTATTTGCAGCGTCTGCCTAACAGCGTCTCACATCTCTTGAATTTTCCCATGTTCATTCAATTAATCTAGGCGGTTCAGGTTCGTCTTGAAACCACTTTGAAATGAACTTGATTAAGCCAGCCAAAAATCCCATGCCATAGCTAAGATGCAGAGTGCTAAATACTACAGGGAGCAAGGGAAGATATTTCCAACCTTCTTTCCTGGTGATTCTAAAGGAAAAAAATATATTGGTGACTATGTAGCTCATCAAAATCGACAAAAGAAGAGAGAATAATATCGGAAAATACAAAGAACCTACAGAGCTAAGTGCAATACTTAACACAAAACAAGCTGGTGCAAATTGCCTCAACTGCATCATTTTGGGGTGCTTTTGTAGAACCCTTATCTTCCAAAACCCATACAGCAAATATTGTATCCACAGTTTTCTTAAGTTGGCTTGATTGTAGTAAAAAGATTTTATTTGGGGAGAAATGAATATTTTCCCTCCAGCCTTTCTTAGCCGATAGTTCAATTCATCATCTTGGTCTCTTACCAGTTCTTCATCAAATAGTCCTATCTCTTTGAAAACCGTTCTTTTGTATGCACCGAAGGCAACAGTATCCACGTATCCTTCACTTTCTGCGTATCTAAAAAGAGCATCTCCCACGCCAAACTGTGAACTCATAGCCAGTGAAATAGTGGAAGCTACATATGTTTCCCCCAAGCTATTTATTGGCCCTCCAACACAATCGGCACCGCTGTTTTTCAAAACTTCTACGTTCCTGCGGATAAAATCGGGTACAACAAAACTGTGCGCACCCAAGATGATTATTGTTTCAGCTTTTGATTTTCTTATTCCAGCATTTAGCCCAAAAGATGTGAGTAGATTCGGATTTTCTAGAAAAAAAATATTCGAGTAACTATTTGATAACGATTGGATTATCTTCTTTGAATGATCTTTAGACATGCCATCTACTACTAAAATTTCATATAAATTCTTTGGGTAATCCTGCTGGATCAACGATCTGATACATCTGTCAATATGCTGTGCTTCATTGCGCATGGGGATCACTACAGACACGAGCGGCAGCTCTGCACTAAATGTCAAGGCATTTTTTTTACTCATTTGTTTTTTCTGGCTTGAGATTACTCCTCTTAATACTGACGAGCCAATGAGTCAATAGAATCGGAAATTTCTCCAGAATTTCACACCACCTCAACGAAATCTCAGTCAAAGGCTTGGCTACAACAGGGTTAAGGTTCATCAATTTGAAGTTGAACTGACAACCAGAAAACAAGCCTATAATCTCTCTTTTACCGATACCTTTAACATTGCGATTGAAAGGGTTATCAAATCTGAAATCATGCCAAATTATAATTCCATCGAGCTTTAAGACCCGCAACATTTCAGCGGCCATCCCCTTCTTCATTCCAGAATCCAAAATAGAGGTAAACACCGTAGACTGGGTTACTATATCAAAGAACTGATCGGGGTAAGGCAATCGCTCAGCATTTCCATAAGTGAACGATATGCCTGAATAGAGCCTTCTAGCCTTGGCAATTCTCTCAGGCACAAGGTCGATTCCGTATAGGTTTTTTTGAGGCGCCCCTTCTTTCAGAAAACAGCTTAAAACTGCCCCATGCCCGCACCCCACATCTAGAACCTTTTTTTTGGATAAGGAAGTGATTGCCTCTTTTCTAAGAACCTCTTTTATCTCCTTCTCTCGCTGGCTTGAGAAAAGATGGAAATATGCTCCTCTGTTTTTTTCTACTCTCTTACCGTAAACCTCTTTTATCCTTTGAACTTCGTCCAACGGAAAATCTTCGGATTTTTCTATGAGATCACCTAAGATGTCTTTGGATTAATCGGTAACCTGAACTACTGACCCACCTCGAATAAAGATATACTAGGAAGTTACGAAGCCGGTAATGATACTTAGTCTTTACATAAAGGTAACGGATGAGCTTTCCTGTTAGCGTTCCACCAAAGCGATCCCCCATGATCTCTGCAGCTGCCCTTTTGAGGCGCTTATAATCTTTATTCTTGATTTTGGGAATTTCAGGTGAAAATTCCACCCACATCTCCGGATCTTCGGAAATAATCAAGTTTTTCTCCTTACATTCCCTATACAAATCGTTCCCCGGAATGGGGGTAAAGAACGAAATGGAAGTGAACTCCGGCTTCATCTCCTTAGCCAAGCTTATTGTAGCCTTGACGTCATCCTCTTCCTCTGTAGGTGTTCCCAACATGAAAGAGGCGGAAATAAGGACCTCATGCTCTTTACAGACTTGCGCAGCCTCTAAATTGATGTTGCGAGTGGTTCGCTTGCGCAATGCTTTTAGAACCCGGTCAGACCCTGACTCAAATCCTATCCCTATCATCTTTAGGCCGACCTTTTTCAATTTTCCAATTAAATCCGGTTGTCTGGCCACCAGGTCAGCGCGAGATTGAATCCAGAAGGGTTTTCCTATATGTGCGTACTGATCGCAGAATTCTTCGCCCCAAGCAGTATCTAGAGTGAAAGTATAGTCATAGAATTTGACACATTCAAATCGGTAGCGGTCATACAGCAAATCCAGTTCGTCAATTACGTTAGCTGCTGAACGCTGCCGGACCTTTGTCCCGAAATGAATCATAGAATGCGGATAGCAAAATGAGCACTTATAGGGGCATCCACGTGCACACAACATCGTTACCATTGGAGGTCTGAATACGCCTTCATAGTTTGGGAGATTGATCGATGTTTGATAAGGATATAACTCCCGGTCGATATACGGCAAGCTATCCAGATCTGGCTTTTCACCCGCAGAAAAACGAGGAAATGCGTCTCCTTTATCTAGTGCCTTAAGCAAATCAACAAACGTAATCTCGCCCTCACCGCTTATGATGTAATCATACTCTGGAAAACCCTGTACAAAATCAGGGTCGATAGAAACATGAACGCCACCCACTACTGTCTTCAAACCTGGTTTTAGATTTTTGAGGCGCCGTGCGATCTCGAGGTCGATCTTGTAATCACAGGAACGCATAGTTAGGCCCACCAAATCCGGGTCAATTTCCTTGAAACGGTCTTCCATAGCATCCCAATTCTTCAATTGCCGAATATCTAAAAGATGAATGTCGCTATATCCCGCCTCTTTGGCACAAGCGGAAAGCCCACAAAGCCCAGCATTAATAATACTCGTCCAATGCGATTG
>JAFDDT010000176.1 GCA_019310725.1 Deltaproteobacteria bacterium
CAGCATCTCCAGATAAAGACAACCTGAAATTGAAATTCATGTTTTAAGGGTGATAAGTAGTTGATATCTTTGAGCCCGAATTGAAAAATCAGATTATTTTGGACAGCAATGAATATATATATAATGGGCATAAATATATAAATAACTTTTTTTATCTGAGAAAATGATGAATCAAGCGAGGACGATGGGTCTACCCGGAAAGCCAGTTTTCAATCTTCAGATCGGGAATACGGCCGAATTCTTTTGTGTTGTTCGTCACAAGAACTGCATCGAGTAAAAGGGCATGAGAAGCGATGAGCATGTCCATGGCGCCGATTGGTGTTCCCTTTTTCTGAAGGCCTGCACGGATTTGTCCGTAGATGGGGCATGCCTTGTAAGGCCAATCCAGGATCGTTGCATAATCCAAAAAATCCTTCAGGGCGGCTTGATTCTGTTTTTTCTTCTGTGAAAGTGCTACGCCGAACCAAAGCTCTGCGGTAACGATGCTGGATATCCCTACCTCGTCCGGTGAAAGTCGAGACAACTGTACGCGCATAGCTTCAGGCCGATTCTTGATTAAGGTAATACAGGTATCAGTATCCAGCATGTAACGGATCACCATGGGATCATTTCCTCCAGTGTCATATCCTCGATGCGCTCCGGGAAGTCGTCACTGAACCTTCGCCCACGCTTGAAATAATCCTGCCAGGTCTTTCGCAATGGCCGCAACACCAAATCCCCATCATTCTTAAAGACGCTAACTTCTGTGACGTCGAGCTTGAAATCCTTGGGAAGCCTGACCGCCTGAGAATTACCCGATTTAAATACTCTTGCCGTTTTCATAATTACATTACCTCCACATCATGTATATACAGTTTGTATATACTTTCTACTCAAGAATGTCAAATAATAATGGGTAATGGGGGACGCATAGGATTGATGATTGTCTCCCCGGTTAAATTCGGCCGCCCGCCTCTCCTGAGCGGAAGCCCTGGCCGGTCTTATTGTCTCCTCTGGGCGAGAGCGATGGCGGACAGGCTGTGCTGTGATTAACATCAATTGAACGGTGAGGTAACGGGGGACGTGGGTAGTTTTGTTACTTTATTGGACAATATCCTTCAAATCTTCATAGCTATTAATTACTTTTTTTCTGCGCTCGGCACAGCGGCCGGCATTTATCCGACTGATCTCTAAAGACAGGGCAACCTCTGAAGCACTGTAGCTCAAATTATTGATGGCAAGATCGCAGGCCAAGGCTAAAGCCTCACAGATTTCGTTTCTGCCCCTGGCAGAAATGATTCTTTCTATGTTGAGATCAAGGTGAAATGTCACTTTTTCGGCCAAAGATTTTTTTCTTCCCAGTACGACGCTTGGCACCTACGGGGCAAGCACGATTAACAGGATCAGGGTGACTTTTTTGTCAAGGCTATTTAGTATTAAAGGATTTTGGCTGTTGCCAAGGATAGCGCTATGGCCAGACCAGGGGTATCGATCAGGCTCTCCCAAGCCCTTTACCAGGGGCCTACCCAGCTGCACTTCAGGCGCTGTCAGGCGGGTATCTAGTCTGGGTTGGCGGGACATAGTAAAAGCTCGACGCTTATAAGGCATAGCGCATAGAGGAAAGAGAAAATAACAAAGACATAATAACTGATAGCTAAAGGCTCAAAGTTTAGTTTCTTTGTCTCCCTCACCATTGCCATAAGCCTGATGCCATTACTATCAAATTCACAACTATTGGGTGGCTTACAGCAAATCACACCGAACCAGGTTTGATAAGTTCTTCCTTCTTCTCTTCTATGGCACTCCCCCTCAATTTCCCCCGTAATCTCAGCGGCATAATATTTTCACTACATTCATTCCAAACTTCTGCCAGAATTTTCTATTACATGTATCGGAATTTCTATAACTTGTTGAAATAACAGTATTTTTATATGGAACATGTTCCATGTAGGCCAGATGGGGTAATGGAATGGTGGAATATTGGGATATTGATTCTTAGAAAATTAGCAAATAGACGCATTGCTCCACTTCCCCATAACCCATTATTCCATTTGTGAGCGAAGCGAACTAAGTTCTGTCATGGTGGTCAAAATCAAGCAGTGTCACGATCCTTTCTTCTTCATTGGTTTCATATATCAGCACAAAAGACCCTCCCACATGCACCCTACGCTTGTTTTGTAAAGGTTTCTTTAAAGGCTTGAAACGGTAAGGATCATCAAGGATGTCTTTTACTTTGCTATCTATCAGCATCAGCATTTCCCTGTCTTTTTTCTTAAGCTTGTTAAACTTCCTGTCAAGGCTTTCCTTAACTGCAAGTTTATACATTATTTCAATCCATATCTTTTGGTAAAGTCTTCGACTTTGAGTGCTTTTTCGAGGTCAATGTCTCTCATACGCAAAATAAAATCATCGCGCAACTCAGGCTCTTCGATAAGACTTTTCTTTATCAAATCTATATCACGCTGTAAATCAACTACCATTTTATAAATGTTTTCAAGGGTAATATCTTTTTGTGTAGACATCTTCTTAACCTCCTTTTCTCGAGTAATGAGTGACATTGTTGCATAATTACATCGTTTGCACTTCATATGCCTTGTATCTATCAACCAATATTTTGGCTTTTCCTGCACACTTTCCCATACAGGGATTGATGATTGACACTCTGGCGAAGCTTCTCTAACTCCTTCTGTGTTAACAGTGCATCTACATATCTATCCCATCCCTCTGGTAATTCTATCGGGATCTCATCCGCCAGCACCGCTTTTTTCTCTCTCTCCTATTACCTCTCCATGAGATGACCATACTCAATCTCTCGCTCCACTTATTAGTCCACATTTACTTTCTGATGCTCGTCAGCGGTTTCTATTTCCAGCCAAAATAGTCTAATACTGTTGTATAGAACTCTTCCAAGTCTGCCAGATGCTCACCCAAGATTGACTTTAGGATTTCTTCATCAAGAGATTCGTAATTATGTACAGCAATATTTCTGAAACCAACCATGCCCTCCATTCTCTTGGCCAGCTCCCTGTGAATTATTTTCCCTTCATAGAGCAGATGGAAATTGTCTTTGATTGTATCTGGCAAACCCAACCCCTCAGATGCGACAATGTGTGTTGCCAGATCTATTACCGCCTGGACCGCTCTTTGGAGATTCAACACAAATATATCTTGCTTATCAATATTATCTAAGCTCTCAGGATCAAGATGTGTGGCTTCCTTTATCCTTTTTAAGCACCTCTGGATAATGGCAACCTTGGCTATAACTATATCTTTGTCAGGCATATATTCTACCTTTCAATAGGTTCTCTTCCACTTCCTTTCTCACGTATTTTAGGTCATTGTATTCATTGAAAGTGCTAACGAAAAAGTCGTTATAGGCTCTTTTGTCTTTTTTAACTAACAGACCATATCTTAGCACCTGCATCTTTATTATAGGGGAAGCGGTATTCAATGTGAGAATATCCACCTCCTTCCCAACAAGACCCGATAGCTGATCCCTGAGGTCATTAAGCCCAAAGAAATCAGGTACTTTTTTAAACATAATGGCAACATCTACATCACTCTCATCTGTGCCAAATCCCCTTGCAAGCGAGCCAAACAAAAAGACGAGAAGAAAATTCTCCTGTTGAACTGAAAATTTCTCAAGGTTTTCTTTCAAGCTCCTTAACATTTGATTTAGTGTTCTTTCCATATTGACCATTTTTTTATCTTTGTAACCTTTGTCGGTTCATGTGTATCCTTGAGGTCCCCTTGCTCGAATACTCTCTTAAGTCTTCCAAAATCAGGTCGCTGGCGTGGCCGTTGCCAAACAGTTGTTTTTCTGGCTGAGGGGGTAGGTAAATGGTTCGGGTTTTCTAAACAATTAATGAGCGGTCGCTACCGACCACAACATTCCCACCCTGCCTCAATAATTCCGATCCATTCAGTTTCTGGTCGCAGTAATGGGTGACATTGACTTGGAACCTGCAGAGCGCCCTTTTTAGTCTCGCCCAGGCCAGGCATGGAAGGCTGTAAGCCAGGACTTTCATGCCAGATAACCTTCTTCTTTCAACCTGGTGGTTATCTTTTGTATCACAATTACCACCTCTTTCTTAAATTCGATGTAATCTTCAGGAGTAAACATGTAGGACGGATTATAATCCGCCTCCTGCCTATACTTCATAAGTTTTGAGAAGAGGTGAGAATCCTTTGCTTCAAAAACCGCCTGCTTTACAAAATGCAGACCAAAAAGGCGAAGCGCGCCCTCATGGCTTTTAGGTTCAAGTCCTTTTGTTAAGAGAA
This sequence comes from Deltaproteobacteria bacterium, assembly GCA_019310725.1. Classification (GTDB taxonomy): domain Bacteria; phylum Desulfobacterota; class DSM-4660; order Desulfatiglandales; family B25-G16; genus JADFWK01. Next base: position 4,261 of record JAFDDT010000176.1, read on the forward strand.
TTGCCCTAACCATATACAGCAAGGAGTAATAGAGTTTTGCCACAGCGTCTCTTGTGAAGCCATTATCGAACAGCAGGTCAGCAGCCCTTATTGATTCATCGGCACGATCGGTCTCCTCCCGTACGTTCTCTCTCTTGTTTTCTTCCCTCACAACGGAATTCCCTCCCTTTCTATATCCAAAGCTATTCTGCGCTCTCTCTTTTTGAGATGATCAAATTCTTCCTCTGAAAAAACAAGTACGGCTATTGGCAAAAGATACGCTAGTTCAATTTCGGCCACCCTGTCCAGAATCCGATTTTTTATTTCTCTCGTCAGTCCGCGAACAAGAATAGCCACATCGACATCTGACTCATCAATGTAATCTCCCCTTGCTCTCGACCCGAAGAGGCTCATTCTGAATGCATGGGGGCCCAACAGATTTTCAACGCTCCTTTTGAGTTCCTCTAACTGCTTTTCCCTTTGCTTTTCCATCGGACTATCGAGTGGGGGTGGGGATGTTAGTTGATAGTGGACATCCTTAAACATTTCAATATGTTTTTCAGAAACACGAAATTAGTCTATGCTTAATCGGTTACATTGGTTAATGCTAATTCACGCATAGGGCAGGTATTGCGCGGGGCAAATCGCAGTTGCCCGGAATCCTTTCATTTCCTTTTTCCCTGCGCGCTCGTGCCTTATGCGTTTTGTTCAGATTAGTGCCCCGTTCATCTATTTCAATACAAGTTTTCCTTCAGGATTTGTTTTTGATTTCGGCGGGCGAGGATGGAGCTATTGAACATTTTTCCGAACTCAATCCCAAAGAGTCCGGTTTTTATAAAATTCTGAATGAAGGTCCCTGCGGTAAACTGCAAGGTATCAAGCGGAATTGCGCCGAAGCCAACCCGCCTTTCCATCCTACGTAGCAGGGCTACTGCGGACACCGTCGGCCATAGCCTGTGGCCTCGGACGACGACGGGCGCTGTTCAAGTTACCGCGCGGTCGCCTCGCCATCCTCAGTTGGGACGGAGGTTTTGTCGAAGGCCGATCATACCTGCAGCCCCGCAAACGGGATCTCCGTTTCGCGCCGACAAGCTGCAGGGTATTCTGGCGAAGCTGAATAAGCGGAATCCCAAAACAAGGAGGATAAGAACATGTTGCGTTGTGCAAGTCTGTTTAGTCAGCTTATTGGTTTGTTTAATAGACAACAATTTTACCGCTTGGTTATCAAACATAAAACAGAACGCCATTCCAAGGGATATAACTCTTGGGATCATTTTACAGCCATAAATCGGGACGCCCTTAAGTTTCTAAGTTTCTTTCGCTGCGTATAATGGGCGGCGTTATTTCGAGTTCATCCCTAAGGGCTTAACCACTCGATGCTTATTATACCTTGTTTTTCAAGCGACCTAAATTCAGGGTCTCCCGTTAAAAGCGGGCAGTTTTTGATCATCGCCAAGGCCCCAGCAAAGGAATCCGCATACGAAATAGGATACCTTGCTTTAAGACCGGCAGCTGTCAGAAGAAGTTCTTCATCGATGCGATCAATCAGCTTTATCGGCAAAGCTTTAATTCTGGCGTAGGCTAAGTCGGCCAAACTCTGGCCTTGTTCCCTCAAGGTGATATAATAGACCTCACCTATGTGAATTGCGTGGAAATATAGGCGAACGGAGCCGTTCTTCGCCTGAGTGAGAGTATGCTGAATCTGGTCAGAAAAGGATTCATTTTCGAGATATCCAATTACGGCATAACTATCGAGGACAAAACTATTTGGGCTTTGCAAATCTTTTATCCTCCCTTTGTTTTTCAAGTTTTTTTTCTTTCAAATAGGCTTTCAATATACCGGAACCCTTTAACATTCCTCGCGCCTCAACAATAGGATCCTCGGATTCCGGTACCATCAAAATGCCTTTATCTTTTTCAACCCAGCGAATCGCTGTCGCCGAGCGTATCCCATATTTTACTCTCAGCCTTTTGGGAATTACAACCTGCCCTTTTGATGTGACCTTGGATAATATGGCTTCCATTTATTTTACCTCAATGATCAGAATTGACGATAAGCTTAGCCTATATGAAAGGTAGGAATATGTCAACCACAATTTCTTACTTTGAGTTAGCCTAATAAAGGGGGATGCCCTTAAAAAACTAAATAACTTTCCTAGTTGCAAGTTAGTTCGAAGCTCCCCAGTTAAATGACGGGTAGTCATTATTATACTCCATCTGTTATGTATTTTACATGAGATGCAGGTCTTCCGTTCACAAAATTGAAAAGGAGCAGAAGTTGGTAGGCGAATACAGAAAGCAGAAGAATGGGTTGGACGTTTCGTTTCCCCTTCATCCAGACTGATTCCAGAGACAACAGGCTTTTGAGAATATCAAACATCGGCTCCACTGTGATCTTTCTTAATCGGAACAGGCGTTGACCTCTCTCCGATTTGAAGAAGCGGATATATGAAAGTTGGGGACGTCCATTTGTAAATAAGTAACTCAGCTGATGGCTCGGAGCGAATTGAGGCCCAATATTACCAGTATATCTGAAAGATCATTGTGAATTCTCTTCTGATATACCCTCTTCTGTGTACGCTCCTCCATAATTGGAAGTATAACCTCCTGATGTTTTTGTATATAACGTCCGTGAAATTGTGACATTCTTTTTTCTTAAGAGATACTCATTATCCAAAAATGACACAGGCTCACCCATTAAAAAGATAGAAGCAATCACATGGATGATGCCTTGAGACAATCTTCATACCCAACCAACGAGGGGAAATACTTGGTGTATATACCTCTGTCTCTGGTAAGAATGGCGCCGCACTTTGCCGAAGCAAACCCCCCAATATAAAAGTCCGACAAGAAATGCTCTTTGAGATTTAGTTTCTGACCACACTGAGGACATCTTATTTTTGTTTTTCGTTTTATATATCTCGTCCATGCCTGTGCTGCGTCAATGGCAGAATCGACGTCAAGCGGCTCTATCACAATTTTGTGTTCCTCTAAAAACTCGGCCAACAGTCTGGTGTTTCCTTTAAATTGGGGCATAAGTTCTGCAAACACCACCGGGGGTGCAACCAGGTTCTCTCTTCTTGCAAGAGCTGTATACAACCTTTCCTGGAAGCTCCTAGACTCATCTTTCAAAATATCAAGCAAAATGGTCGTATCTACACAGACTCTCAATTTACTTTGCCCCTTGTTTCATCCATATATTCCATTGTTGTCTCCCCTTCCTTGAACCTTCCACGCCACTTCCTCCTAACCGTTTCTATTGGGTCAACAACAAGGACATACTTTTGCCCCTCTTTTGTGATATCAACTTCGGTTCCGGGAACGATACCCAGCTCCTTTCTGACCTTTACAGGTATAGTAACTTGATATTTGGCAGTCACCTTAGACAAATCCATCACCTCCCAAGGTATACCTTTTATTATTTTAAAGTATACCTCATGCTTAATCGTCTGTCAAGAGTATGATCTGTTTGATCCTTCTAGTCTATTTGGTCAAAATACAGAGCGAAAAAATAGGAAGGGAATGGGGTCAGATCTCCGTCTGACTCATCTTTTTGGGCATTTTAGGCTAAGGGCATAAAGCTTTTTTTACAGGATGCCGAGATACAAAAGACATAAAAGAAAGTGGTCAACTGTCAGGAGTCAGTAACTCGTTCACTTCATTTAAAACTTCAGTAACTGAAGGCCTATTTGCAGCAATAACGTTGTCTGGCAGGTGTTTGTGATTTGGGAAAGTCTTAAGACCTGGGAAATTAGAATGTTTCATAATTTAGCAAGCCTAATTTCAACAGCTTTTTGGCGATCCTATAAATATCCTTTTGATCACCTTCTTTTCTAATGCCAGCTGCTAAAACCCAAACAGTGGAAGAGGCTTCATCAATTCTATAAATAACACGGTATCTTCCGGCTACATGTATAGAACGAAAGCCTGCCAGTTTTTGCACTAAGATTTTTCCCTGCTTTCCTGGGTCAGTCTTCAGTGCTTCTATGCGCTCAATAACGACCGACTGTATTCTTTTATCGGGTATTTTTTTAACCAACGAAAGAAATGCATCGGTTATTTCCAGTCTGTATGTCACAGTCCCAAACTTTTTCGGGATTCCTCAATGGTATAAGTTTTACCAGATTTGATCTCTTTTATTCCTCTTTTTATGTTCTTCATAAGTTCCTGATCAGCCAATATCTCAATAGTTTCCAATAAACCCTCATATAATTCCCAACTCATCATGGCCATCACTTCTTTATTCCGGCGGGTAACAGCAATAATCTGATTACCTGCGGTTTGATCAGGAAGTTTCATAAATCTATTTCTCGCTTCGGTTATAGTTAACCTCTCCACCTTTCTACTCCTTTTTATTTATTGTACATGTAATTGTACATCAATATGAACATTATATCAAATGCTATCTGATTCGTCAGATATGAACTTAGTTCGCTTCGCTCACAATTGGAATAATGGAATGTTGGAACAATGGAATAATGGGTTATGGGAAAGTGGAGCAATGCGTCTATTTGCTGATTTTTTCTTGAAAACGAA
>JAFDDT010000177.1 GCA_019310725.1 Deltaproteobacteria bacterium
CATTTCTTAACGCTGAACATCTCAAGCGCTTTTTTCCCAAAATGCTTAATCTCGTTCACAAAACGCTTTTTACGAGTTTGTCACTTCTAGATCTGTCGATTTGATTGAAGAATTGGCCCTAGAATAAGCAGGGTAACGTAAAAGTCGTGGGCATGGGTGTCTTTTTTTTTGGTTGTGCCCCTACAAATATGGCCCTTTACTGGGTCAATTCAAAATGGTTTATTGAGCCATAAGCCCTAGAATCATAGGCCCCATCTATATAAACCATTTTGAAACGCCCACTCATCTAAACTATGTGGGGCATAATCCAAAAAAAAAGATACCCATACCCTGCAAGAAGCTTAAGAATCAATAGCCTTAGGTTTCACTATGACGTGGCCCTGCCTAGAATAAGTGCTTATATCAAATCAATTGCGAATACAGGGAAAATCAAATGATTAAAACCAACGGGCCACTGAGAAGGGGCAACGCACAGTACCTGCTTCTGGCAACCCTATTGTTCCTCCTCCTGTCACCTGGTGTGGCATACTCTTTGCGTACAGTCGATATTACCATAACACCATGTACATTCGGGCAGGGTGAGGTCAGCCTTGTAACCCTAAAGCAGGCAGCAGGTGAGCCTCAGCTGATCTGGCTGCGAAAAAGGATTCCCATGGTCTATAATAAAAAGTATGAGCTGTGGGCAGGCTTTATTGGCGCAGATTTGACTACAGATCCTGGAAGGTATAAACTTCAAGTAAACTACACCAATACCGCAGAGCCGGATTTCATACCAATCACTGTACGCCCAAAGGACCACGGTATCAGGCGTATAAAACTTCGAAAAGAGATGGTTGAGCTTGATCGTGATACCTTGCAAAGAGTACTCAGGGAAATCAGCACCGTGAAACAGGTTTTCATGACACCCTCTGAAGGTCCACTCTGGTCGGGAAGTTGGACAAGACCCCTACCTGGCACGATTGTAAGCCCTTTTGGATGCAAGAACATTATAAATGATATGGAAAGGTCCCCCCATTCAGGGGTTGACCTCAAGGCAGCAGTGGGCACTCCTGTCAAGGCCACCAATAGGGGATTAGTAGCACTGGTGGCAGAGCATTTTTTCAGTGGCAAGAGTATCGTTATTGACCATGGGGGTGGTATTTTCAGTATGTACTTCCATCTCAGCCACATTTCTGTTCGGGTCGGTGAGTTAGTGGAAAAGGGGGATCCCATCGGGTTATCTGGTTGCTCGGGAAGGGTAACAGGACCCCATCTCCACTTTGGTATCAGGCTCAATGGGAGAAGGATTAACCCCTTAACACTCATTGAGATCAGTAAGACACTGGAGTGACAATGAAAGAAAAACAATTTGAAGATGCTATGAAAGAACTGGAGGATATCGTAAAGCGCCTTGAGAGCGGCAATCTATCCCTGGAAGAATCACTGAAGATTTTTGAAGAGGGCATAGCGCTATCACGGTATTGTTTTAGAAAACTGGAAGAGGCAGAAAAAAGGGTTTCCATCCTGATTAAGGATGAGGAAGGCATAAGAAGAGAACCCTTTGAGTCAGAAGACATTGAAGGTGTCGAAAAAGATTGAACAGTACCTGGAGGAGAAAAAATCCCTGGTGGAGCAGGCATTACAAAAATGTGTGCCTGAGCCTGCTGGTCTGGCAGTCGAAGTGATCCGGTCAATGCATTACAGCCTTTTTGCTGGAGGAAAGCGGATCAGGCCAATTCTCTGCATAGCTGGTGCAGAGGCAGTTGGGGGATCTGCCGATGATGTGTTGCCAGTAGCCTGTGCAATCGAACTCATTCATTCCTACTCCCTTATCCACGACGATCTTCCGGCAATGGACAATGATGACTTTAGAAGGGGCAAGCCCACAAACCATAAGGTATTCGGAGAGGCGGTTGCAGTTCTGGCCGGTGATGGTCTGCTCACCCAGGCCTTCAATCTCATGGCGCGATATGGTCTGGAAAAACAGGGGGAAAAAACACCACTGCTCAGGGTGATTGACCTGATTGCCTCTGCAGCCGGCTGCAAAGGTATGGTAGGCGGACAGGTGGTAGATATTACATATGAGGGAAAGGACCCGGACCCTATCGTGGTAGAGTATATCCACAGACACAAAACCGGGGCCCTGATAGCTGCCTCGGTTACGGCAGGAACAATCCTTGCAGATGGTACTGAGGAAGAGGTCAGGGCTATCAACAGATATGGGCAGGAAATAGGGCTGGTTTTTCAGATTGCCGATGATATCTTGAACATAGAAGGAAGCAAGGATGTCCTGGGCAAAGGCACCGGCAGTGACCAGGAACGGGGAAAGATTACATATCCCTCTGTGTTTGGGCTTACCGGGTCAAAGCACATTCAAAAGCGCCTTGTGGACCAAGCAATAGAATTTCTGGATAAGTTCGATCACAGGGCAGGGCCATTAAGAGAGCTGGCCCGATACATCATCAAGAGAAAAGCGTAGAAAATCACAAATTATGGAACAAAAGAGAAAAAAAACCGGATCAAAAGCGCGCATCCTCGATTCCATCAACAGTCCTACAGATCTGAAGGGCTTGAAACCAGTTGAATTACAGATGCTGGCGCGTGAAATAAGGACCCTCATCATAGAAACAGTCTCACGCACGGGCGGGCACTTGGCCCCCAGTCTTGGGGTAGTGGAACTCTCAATTGCGCTCCACTATGTCTTTGATTCACCAAGCGATAAGATCATCTGGGATGTCGGCCACCAGGCATATGCCCATAAGATTATTACCGGCAGGAGAAACAGATTCCATACCCTGAGGCAATATAAAGGAATCAGCGGATTCCCGAAGGGAGAAGAAAGCCCCTGCGATTCCTTCAACACCGGCCATTCTGGAACCTCTATATCCGCTGCTCTGGGAATTACCACAGCCCGATCTATCAAAGGGGATAAGAATAAGGTTATTGCAGTTATTGGTGATGGAGCCATGACCGCTGGCATGGCCTTCGAGGCCCTCAATCAGACAGGTCATACTGAGAGAGACCTGATTGTTGTCATGAATGATAATGAGATGTCAATAGACAAAAACGTTGGTGCCCTCTCCTCCTATTTCAGTCGAAAGATGTATGAACCGCGGTTTGTTAATCTTAAAAAGAGACTGGAGAATTTTTTACTCTCCGTGCCAGGCGTGGGAGAAAATATTGTTGCTGTCTTCAAAAAGAGTGAGGATTCCCTGATTGGCCTCCTTACACCTGGGATGTTTTTTGAGGCCCTGAAATTCAGATATATAGGCCCTATAAAGGGACATGATCTTGATCTCCTGATTAAAACTTTCAGGGATGTTGCCCTGCTTGACGGACCGATTCTCGTGCATGTTCTAACAACCAAGGGAAAGGGTTACCCACCTGCCGAGGAAAACCCCACCCTTTTTCATGGGGTTGGTTCTTTTGATATAGCCACGGGCCTCAGCAAAAGCAAATCAGCCGGAGACCCGCCATCTTATACAGAGGTATTCGGCCACACCATGGTTGAACTGGGAGCCAAGGAGGAAAAACTCTTTGCCATTACGGCTGCCATGCCTGAGGGTACAGGGCTCACCGAGTTTGCCAAGGTATACCCGAATCGCTTTTTAGATGTGGGCATCGCAGAGCAACATGCGGTAACCTTTGCCGCAGGCCTTGCAACCGAAGGCTTCAAACCGGTGGTTGCCATTTACTCCACCTTTCTCCAGCGCTCCTTCGACCAGTTAATCCATGATGTCTGTCTACCTAATCTGCCGGTCGTGTTCGCTCTTGACAGGGGTGGCATTGTCGGTGAGGATGGCCCAACACATCACGGCCTCTTTGACCTCTCCTACCTCAGGATCGTCCCCAATATGACAATCATGGCACCAAAGGATGAAAATGAGCTACGGCACATGCTCTTCACCGCTCTTGCCTTTCATGGTCCCATTGCAATTCGGTATCCCAGAGGCAAAGGTTTTGGTGTTCCAATGGATAAGGAATACAAGAAAATACCCATAGGCGAGGCAGAGATTCTAGGTGAGGGGAAAGATCTTCTCATCCTGGCGGTGGGCAGCCGAGTTTACCCTTCTCTTGAGGCTGCTCAGGAGCTTGAAAAGGAGGGCCTTTCAGTTGGTGTTGCTAATTGTCGATTTGTAAAGCCATTAGACACCCGGCTCCCTGAGATGGCGGCACGCACAGGCAAGGTTCTCATAGTTGAAGAAAATACGCTCCAGGGTGGATTTGGGAGTGCGGTTCTGGAATCCTTTGCCGATCAAGGCGTATCATCGGTAATGGTTAAGCGTCTGGGAATTCCGGATACATTCATAGAGCACGGCCCCCAAAACCTGCTACGAGAACAATGTGGCATTGACACAAAAGAGATCGTAGCCGAGGCCAGAAGATTATGTAACGAGCATGAGCCAGCAAAAGAAAAGGCTTGACCAGCTCTTGGTGGAAAAAGAATCCCTCGTGAGCCGGCAACGGGCACAAGGAATAATCATGGCCGGTCTGGTCAGGGTGGATGGGAAACGGGTTGAGAAACCAGGCCATCTCGTAAGTGCTTCCGCCTCCATTGAACTCGCAGGGCCTGATCATCCCTATGTGAGCAGGGGAGGAATAAAACTTGAGGCAGCATTACGAGAGTTCTCCATAGATGTGAGTGCCCTCACCATTCTCGATATAGGGGCCTCCACTGGCGGGTTCACCGATTGCCTCCTTCAGCATGGCGCCAAAAGGGTTTTCGCTATCGATGTAGGATATGGACAGCTGGCATGGTCACTCAGAAACGATCCCAGGGTTGTTGTATTAGAGAGAACCAATATCAGACATCTACCGCCCTCAAAGATAAAGGAATCTCTTGATGGCGCAGTGATAGACGCCTCATTTATCTCCCTGAAGATAGTTGTCCCCGCCACTGTAAGACACCTCGGTAAAGGGAACTTCATCCTTGCTCTCATAAAACCTCAATTCGAGGCCGGAAAGGGCATGGTGGCAAAGGGCGGATTGATTCGAGACGAAGGTTTGCAGAAAACCATTATCAATGATCTTTCCACTTTCTTCTCTAACCGAGGATTGGGTGTTTGCGGAACCTTTGAATCTCCAATCACGGGTGCAAAAGGAAACAGGGAATGTTTCATATATTTGAAATACTTATGAGGTCAGTCACCCGTTGTTGGTTGTTAGCTGCACCTGAATCTTCAAACCCATTAACAAAACCCAGTTTTGTGCCTACCTATGTTCGTTCATATCTCTTTCAACAATCACCCCTGAAAGCCGCACCTTGGCTCTGACCTTGACGAGGCCTTTAATCTCACCAAAGGGCTCCCAGAGCATGAAAGTTTTCAGCGGGACCCTTTCAGCACACCTGCACCCCCTGTGCATCCATCGATAATTATCTTGCAGGGGTTGAATTCATACTGAAAATGATTACCATTTAACCACCCAAGACTTAATAAAGAAAGGAGGTGTCAGAAATGACAAGGACATATGAATTGATTCCAAGGGCAGACAGGTTTATGTCGCTCTTACCAGGAATGGACATGTTTGACCTGTTTTTTGATGACTTTGGCCTCACCGATCTTTTCAACAGGGAAGACACCTTGGTACCAGCATTTGATATTTTTGAAAACGACAAAGCGTATGTGATTACTGGTGAAATTCCAGGCGTTGATGCCAAGGATCTCGATGTAACGCTTACCGATGACATCCTTACCATCAAGGGTGAAAAGAGGCAGGAAAGCGAGAACAAGGGCGAAAATTACTATCGCATTGAGAGACGTTATGGTTCCTTCGAGCGCACCTTTGAAATTCCAAAGAATGTCAAAACGGACAACCTCGATGCAACCTACAAAGATGGTGTCTTCAAACTCAGCCTCCCAAAGGCTGAGGTAGTTGAGGCCAAAAAGATAGAAGTCAAGGAAAACAAGGCAAAAAAGAAGAATAAACCCAAAAAGTAGGCCTAAGCGCCTAACCACCAAAGGGCATTGCCCGAATCTTTATTGAAGCCGGGCAATGCCCTTTTTTTATAATCACCTCGCACCTTTTCTACCGATTTTTCATGACATCTTAAAACGCCCTCCCCTGGCAATGGGGGCATGACTAATTGATTATTGACAACTGCTCTACTACCCGGTATTTGAAAATTGTGCTATGAAAACCACGGATACGCTTCTTTGGGGCTTTTTGTCATAAGAAAATTTTCCATGAGCCAAACCGAGAGAGGAAAACAAGCATGAAAAATATAAGAACAATAGCAATAATTGTCGCCCTGATTACCCTTATTCTTCCAACATATGCACGCAGTGCCAGTATCAGTACCGAGATTTATGCAAACGCCGATGATATCAAACTGAATGTGTCTTGGATATTTCCGGCCTACGACAGCTACCCTGAAGCTGGCATTGGTCTGGATTATAGCGATGACTATCTGATAACGAATCTAAATTTCGCCTTGAAAGATGATGTGTTGGTTCCCGGGCTGATTCTCGGTTTGGGACTCAAGGCCTTTGTTGGGGAGGTAGAAGTTGGCCCTAAAGAGTATGATCTGGGGGCGGTGAGTTTTCAGGTCCTCGGTGAATACGACCTCAGGGAAAGGGCGACGAATCTGCCAATAACTATTTCAGCGTCTCTCTCCCTGGCTCCCGAGGCTCTCTGCTTTAGGGATTCCAATCGGTATATGGAATTCTCTGCCACGCTTTATTTCTATATTGTGGAAAATGGAGCAATAGGGGTTGGTTACAGGAGTTTTGATGCCCGCTTCGATGATCCTCTCGGTGAGGTGGAGAAAGATGATGATTCGTTGTTTATTGGTTTCAGGTTGCGCTTTTGAGAGATACTGGAGGAGGTGATACTATAGATATGGCACTCAAGGAACAATTTAACGAGGCCTGGAAGACCTATTTTAATGGAGATAAAGGAGGCCTGGAAGACCTATTTTAATGGAGATAAAGGTTCTTCATCTCACTGCATTCGCTCCACCCCTTTCGGTCCATTGGTTATGCTATGGTCGGTTTTTGGTGACCAGCCGAAGATTATTCGAGTTTTGCTCTCCAGGCCGGGTGTCACAGCCAGCTACCAGGTTTCCGTGTTATTTCCTGATGCTATCGGCTCCTCTTGTTCTGAGATTAATGTCGTTGCCGATGATATTGAGGCATTTCTTAGTGGTGAAAACATCGAGTTTTCTCTTGAGGTCGTTTGTATGGACACCTGCTCTGGATTTCGGCAGGAGGTTTTGTGCGCT
>JAFDDT010000178.1 GCA_019310725.1 Deltaproteobacteria bacterium
GGAGAGATGGTAGTAACAACCCTCAGAAAGGAGGGAGCACCCCTTATCAGGTACAGGACGCGAGATCTCACCAGAATTATACCAAAGCCATGCTCCTGCGGATCAGTGCTGCCAATGCACGATGCCCTTTTAGGCAGGTCCGATGATATGATCATCTTTAGGGCCGTAAACATCTATCCCGGGCAGATTGATCATGTGTTATCGGGCATTGAGGGGATTGGAAGTGAGTACCAGATAATCCTGGATAGAAAGGCAGACGGGCGAGATTACATGACCCTCAAAATTGAGCGGGATCAGGGCATTGACACCAGCCGCGACCCCGAGCTAAGCAAGAAGATAGGAGGAGAAATCAAAAAGCAAACCCTTGTGAGTGCTGCTGTGCAAATCGTTGATTACGGCAACCTCCCCAGGAGCGAAAGGAAGAGTAAACGCGTGTTTGACAACCGCGAAAAGGAATAAGGGGGTTTAGAGATGGTGGACTATGATTACAAGAAACCGAAGAGTCTAAAAGAGGTTTTTGGCCTTCTCAAAAAGTACGGTCCCAAGGCAACCCTCATTGCCGGGGGAACCGATGTGATGATCAATATCAGAAACAGGGAGCTTTCTCCTGAAATTCTTATCTCTCTTCGAGGACTGAGCGATCTTTGCTATATCCGAAAGAACAACGGTTACCATATTGGTGCCCTGACCACTCACCGGATGTTGGAGCAATCGGATATGGTGAGAGCGGGGCTTTCTGCCCTTCATGACGCTGCATCGCAGGTGGGATCGGTTCAGATCAGAAATGTCGCCACAGTTGGTGGGAATATCTGTACCGCTGCCCCATCGGCGGATACAGCCGGTCCCCTCTTAGCCCTTGATGCCACCGTAGCATTAGAGGGGCCAAATGGAAGGCGGAGGGTCCCTATAGCCGACTTCTTTACGGGCCCGTCAGAGACCGTTCGAAAAGGTAATGAGGTTCTTGTTGAGTTCGATATCCCCGAGGAACCGGGGCATTTCGGCAGTGCCTATTGGAAACACTCAAGAAGAAAGGCAATGGACCTTCCCCTATTAGGCATTGCTGTAGGGCTTGCGCTATCAGAGAGTCAGGAGATTTCCAATGCCAGACTCGGATTAACCGTGGCTGCACCAGTTCCCATCAGGGCTTACAAGGCAGAGGAATTTCTGATAGGCAAGCGTTTGGGCGATGATGTGCTGGTAGAGGCAGGGAAAATTGCATCCTCAGAGGCCTCTCCCAGAGACAGCCTCAGGGGCAAGGCATGGTATCGCAGGGAAATGATAGAGGTCTTTGTTCCCCGAATGGCCAAATTAGCCGCTGAGCGTATCAGAGGTGAGTAGCAAAGGAGATCAGGATGAAAAAGGTGTCGATTTCTTTTACTTTGAATGGTGATAAGGTAACGGCGGAAGTACCGCCGAGCTGGACACTCCTGAAGACATTACGAGAATACTTTGAATTGACCGGGCCTAAGGAAGGATGTGGGACGGGTGAGTGTGGTGCCTGCACGGTTATCGTAGATGGCAAGGCTGTAAATTCCTGCATCTTCCCTATTCCCGAGGTAGAGGGTAAGTCTGTCACCACCATCGAGGGGATTGCCAGTAAAGATGGAACGTTACACCCCCTTCAGAAGGCCTTTATTGAAAACAACGGGGTTCAGTGTGGGTTTTGCACCTCAGGGATGATCATGTCGGCAAAGGCCCTTCTGGATCATAATCCTGATCCAACGGAAGATGAGATCAGAACAGGCATTGCCGGTAATCTTTGTCGTTGCACAGGGTACGTTCAGATTGTTGCCTCTATTGAGAAGGCTGGCGAATTGATCAGACAAAAAAAATAGTTTTCACAGGAGGAAATCATGTCCAATCTTCTGTATGTTGGAAAGGGCACGCCAAGAACAATCGAGGTTGACAAGGTAACGGGTAGGGCTATCTATATCAATGATCTCAAGCTCCCCGGGATGCTTTACGGAAAGATACTATATAGCGACTATGCGCATGCACGGATTAAGAAGATTGATGCCTCCAAGGCAGAGGTCTTACCCGGTGTAAGGGCAGTGCTCACCGGACATAACATTCCAGACGTGAGGGTCGGATTCTTGAGAGACCAGACAGTATTGAAAAAGGACATTGTCCGCCAGTTTCGTGATGAAGTAGCGGCAGTTGCTGCTATCAGCCCGGAGATAGCAGAAGAAGCTCTGGATTTGATTGAGGTGGAGTATGAGGAATTGCCGGCAGTTTTCGATCCTATCGAAGCAATGAAAGAAGACGCACCCCTAATTCACGAGGTGGATGCAAGGGGAAAGCCTATCAGGACCAATATCCTCCCGTTGCCCTGGAAGTTTTATGCTGGGGATATTGAACAGGGTCGAAAGAATTCAGCCTACACTGTAAAAGACACGGTAAGCACTACCTGGGTGAATCAGTGTTGCATGGGCACGAGCGGATGTGTCGCAGAGTTCGATATGAACAATGACCTTACATTCCACAGTCAGACCAATGTTGTGTTCTTGGGCAAGCAAAGGATTATGGAGTATCTTTCAAGCATCGGTATGAGGGGAAGAAACGTTAGAGTTATTAATCCCGTAGTTGGCGGAAGCTTTGGGACCAAACTGGATACAGATATCTACGAATTCATATGCATCCTCCTTGCATTAAGGACCAGAAAACCGGTAAAGATCCTATTTTCCAGGGAAGAGGAATTCCGAGCCTTGCCGCCGAGACAGCCTGCCGTCTTCACCATAGAGCAGGGATGTGACAAGGAGGGTAGACTGACCTTCAGGAAGGCTGAGGCAATCTTGGATAATGGGGCCTATACCTCTTGGGGCGCCACAACCCCCTCGGTTATGGTAATGCCCATGTCTTCACTCTATCGCGTACCAAATGTCAGCTTCGAAGCTACCTGTGTCTATACGAACAATATCTACTGCCAGGCGATGAGGGGTTATGGCAATCCACAGGCCACCTTTGCTGTTGAATCTTCAATGGATGAACTGGCTGAAGAGGCCGGTATTGACCCGGCGGAATTCAGGCTCATCAACCGTAATCAGTCGGGCGACGTAACACCCATGAGGTTGAAAATAACCTCTTGCGGTTTAGAAGACTGTATAAACTCTGTGAAGCAAAAGCTCAACTGGAGCGAAAAGAGGGGGAAACGAAAGGGTAAGGGTGTTGGAATGGGCTCCCTCATCCATGTTGCAGGAGGCGCCAGGGTTTATAAATCCGATGGCCACGGGATGATTGTTAAGGTAGATCAAAATGGCCATATAGATGTGCTTGATGGTGGAACAGATCAGGGACAGGGGTCTCCCACGATCATTTCCCAGATGGTTGCAGAAGCCCTTGGTTTTAGACCTGAGGATGTCTCTTTAACGCTTGGTGATACGGGGTTGTGTTTGTGGGATGCAGGAACCCATGCCAGCCGTCATACCTTCATGGCTGGCAATGCAGCAGTCAGGGCCTGCGAAAAAGTCAAGCAACAGATCCTGGAGTTGGCAGTCGAAAACATCCCAAAGGTAGTTAAGAGTGGTTTCAGGAGGAAGAAGAGGAATGATCCCGATTTTGTGGAACCAGACCTCGACTATACCCTGATCTCAAAGCCCGAATATCTGGATATAAAAGACAGGATGGTATTTCCAAAAAGCGATCCTGAACATCCCTTTTTCAGAATAGAAGTAAGTCAGATCATAAGAGATGCGCTCCATGTGGGAACCGGGGAGAGCAAGGTAGTAATGGCCGAGGCATTTTATGATCCACCCACAGAGATGCTGGATAGGGAACTGAAGGGAAATCTCTCGTGCACCTATGCCTTTGGCACTACTGGCATCGAGGTAGAGGTGGATGAGAAAACAGGAGAGGTAAAGATCCTTCAGCTCTTTGCTGCTCACGACGTGGGAAAGGCAATAAATCCAATTCTCTTAAAAGGACAAATTTACGGGGCCGCTTATATTGGTGCAGGCTACGGCCTTACAGAGGAGATGAAACTGGAAAACGGAAGGGTCATGAATCCTAATTTCCTCGATTACAAGATGCTTACAGCAAAGGATGTTGTCCCGGTTGAGCCGATTGTGATTGAGCCCGGCGATGAGGACGGACCGTTCGGCGCAAAGGGAATCGGCGAACCCGGGCTCGTTCCAACTGCCCCGGCTATTGCCAACGCCATATACGATGCCGTAGGGGTAAGGATAAAGAGCCTCCCCATTACTCCTGAGAAGGTCCTTGCTGCCCTAAAAGAAAAAAGGAAATAGGATTACATTTGACCGCTACCAGGGAATCTACCTTTCAGCAATCTTTCGGATTGCCTTTGCTGTGTTTTCCACATCTTGAATCGTATTGAAATATCCCATGCTGATCCGAACTGTTCCCTCAGGCAAGGTCCCGAGCGTCTTATGGGCCAATGGGGCGCAATGCAAGCCTACGCGCACAAAGATGTCGTATTGGCTGTTGAGGATATCCCCGGCCTCGGGTAGCGGGGTGCCCTCCTCCATCCATGCCAGATTGATTGATCCACACCCGCCAACTGCCTGATCGGAGTCGATTGGCAGAATTCTATCAAAAGTTATGGATATGGTGGCCGTTTGATCTTGTGCCCTGAGCGGACCATAAATCGTGAGGCCAGGCACGTGGTACAAGGCCTTGAGCAGGGCTGAGCAGAGGATTTCCTCATGTTCTCTTATTTTGCTTACTCCCTCCCCCAGGATGAAATCAACCCCTGATCCCAGCCCGGCGATGCCAACGTTGTTTCGGGTCCCGCTTTCAAGGGCGTCTGGTAAAAAGTCCGGTTGTTGCATCTTTTCAGAAATGCTGCCTGTGCCCCCGCGCTTTAGGGGACGGACGGTTAGACCCTCTCTGATGTACAGGCCCCCGGTTCCCTGAGGTCCCAAGAGCGCTTTATGACCCGTAAAGGCCAGAAAATCGATACCGTCAGCCTCAACATCAATCGGGTAACAACCAGCTGTTTGGGCGACGTCGAGCAAAAGCGGCAGGCCACCTATCGCATTCTTTACAGCCCTTACATCTTGAATGGTTCCACAAACATTTGAGGCGTGGTTTAACACCATTAAGGCAGTGTTTTTTTGTATAAGCCCTGGCAGTGCATCAATGTCCAGGAAACCCTTATTGTCACAGGGGGCTATCGTTAAGGTGATAAAAGAGCTTTCCTCCAGATGTCTTAAGGGTCGAATCACCGAGTTGTGTTCCATCGATGAGATAATCACGTTATCGCCAGCGTTCAGGAACCCGTAAATGACCGTGTTGAGGGATTCGGTAGCATTCATCGTAAACGCAATACGTGTTGCATCGGGAATATTGAACAGGGTTGCGAGACCTTCACGAGCACGTTCTACAATACCTGACGCCTCGAGGGACAGCCTATGCCCTGATCTGCCTGGATTAGCCCCGACTTCTCTCATATAATGAATCATAGCTTCTGTGACTTGTGGGGGCTTGGGGAATGAGGTAGCAGCATTATCTAAATAGATAAACCTTCTCATGGAGTTATCTGCTGTTACAGGTTGAGGCGTTTTTTAGGCGTTCACAGGTTCAGAGTTCATCCCTGCCCGACGCCCGCCTGCCGTACCGCGAGCTGGCCCGCCAGACTTATGGCGGGCAGGGATGGCAGGCGGGTTTGACGTGAACCCACAACCTCTGAACCGTGAACCCGTGAACGGTTACCCTGTTTTTCTGTAAACCTCTTCTACTTACTACGACAGCATCAAATAGTTTGCAATATCGGGAGGGGCATGAGGTCTTTTCTACTGTGACTGGTGGGAGGCCGCTCGTCTTTTCTACGACTTATCAGTGGGGGAAGCCGCAGTCCTGAGCCTGTCGAAGGGGATGCGGAGGGGGCAGGTATCCCCCGTTGATAAGTCGTAGAAAAGACCAGGCTGGGAGCCTCGGAACAGAAGAAAAGGCCTCATGACCATCCTAGACCCTTCTCAGCTATGTACAATGCAGACAATAAAATGCTCTGCTTGGCAGGAAGATATAACCAAACCATCATTCGCTTTATATAGAGCAAAAAAGGATAGCTTGAGCTATCCCTCTTGGGATTATGTTCAACATGATGCCGGCAGAGCCTCAAGAACAACCGTTCTTAACTTCAATTATACCGTCTTTAGAGACTCCCGCAATTTCCTGGTGGCATCCATATCAACCTTCATGGTGTCAGGATCGATCACGACACCGTAGCTTTCCTGAGCGCTCTTTACGCTCACGTATCCTTCAACCACATCACCTTCTACCAGTTCTGGGGCACGATCCAGTGGGTCTCCATATCCACCACCACCCGCTGCATCCATAACTACCACATCACCAGGCCTCAATTGGGTCAAGCCATACGGATTTCCATGCTCACCATTGACCAGGAACTGTGCCCTTGATCCATCCTTTCCACCAAAAAGCCCCTCAGGAGGATAACGATATCTCCCGGACTGAATTCCAAGATTAACGGGGGGGATAGGGGCATACTCATCGTCAGGGACCCTGAAAACCACCCTCCGGCCAAGGCCTCCTTTCATTTTGCCTGGTCCACCTGAATCAATAACGAGCTCTCTCTTTTCCACAATCAGTGGAGTGTCATTCTCGAATATTTCGATCGGCGTATTGGCCCCATTGGCAGGGAATATGTAATCATACACACCATCATTCATGGAGCTTGCGCCCATACCTCCGCCCCTAATAATCACCGAATGCCATGGCGTTCCGTTGTTTCTCTTTCCGTAAAACACATTCATCGTCGCAGGAGTACCACCACTTCCCGCAAGAACTCTGTCAGGCACAGCCTCTGCCAATGCCCTGTACACTATCTCAGTAAGAAAATGTCCGA
>JAFDDT010000017.1 GCA_019310725.1 Deltaproteobacteria bacterium
GCTCTCCACTGGACTTGTCCATGCCGCCAATGCACATGGCCCCTATCAGGTTCAAGAAATCCATCCCGCTTTCATGGCTGCCGGTCCTCCCGGGGCTCTCTATGCCCCAAGCACAATAGAGAAAGGAACACAAAACAAGACATCGAGTCAAGATCTGCTTGTTCAGGTACAAGCGGATTCAAGCCATGAGCAACATTCCCAAAAGCAGGGCGGCGGAAGCATCTGGTTAACCCTTTTGGCACTTTTCTTAGGGGGTCTGGCCCTCAATCTTACGCCTTGTGTGTATCCCCTTATTCCTATAACGATTTCCTATTTTGGGGGGAAAAGTGAAAGGATAAGAGGTCACACGATAGTCCACGGGATACTCTATATGTTTGGTCTTGCTGTGACCAATTCTTTGCTGGGCCTTTCGGCTGCCCTAACAGGGGGTATGCTCGGCGCCGCCCTTCAGCACCCTCTGGTTCTGATCTTTGTAGCAGCCGTGATGGTTGCCATGGGACTGAGTTTCTTCGGAGTGTGGGAACTCAAGCTACCGCAATCGCTGACACAGTTTGCATCCAAGGGATACCCCGGCTTTTTGGGAACATTCTTTATGGGCCTGACCCTCGGCATAGTGGCCGCTCCTTGTTTGGGCCCGTTTATTCTGGGACTCCTAGTCTATGTAGGGCAAATGGGAAATCCCTCTCTCGGCTTCCTCTATTTCTTTGTCCTGAGTATTGGCCTGGGCCTTCCCCTTGCGATTTTGGCCGTTTTTTCAGGGACTATAGCCAGGTTACCAAAGTCAGGGGATTGGATGCTATGGATTAGAAAGCTTATGGGCTGGGTGTTGATGGGCATGGCAGCCTATATGATCAGCTTCGTAGTATCGCAGAACCTTTTTAAACCTGCTCTCCTGGCAGGAGTAACGATAGCAGCAGGTATCCATCTCGGCTGGCTTGACAAAACAGGAAAAAATGTCAGAGTTTTCTCATATGCCAAAAAGATAGCGGGCGTTGCCATTGTAAGCGGCGGGATCATTTACCTGGTCCTTGGAATCCGTCCTGAGGGGAAAATTGCATGGATGCCATATGATGAAGCTATCCTTGCAAAGGCCTGTGAAGAAAAAAGGCCGGTGGTGATAGATTTCTATGCTGACTGGTGTGCGCCTTGTCGGATAATGGACAAGCAGGTATTTACAGACCCCGAAGTGATAAAACGCGCGCGTGAGGTGACAACGATGCGTGCGGATCTGACAAAATGGCAACCATCTCACGATATGCTGCTGAGAAAGTATCAGATCCGAGGCATTCCAACAGTAGTTTTCATAAATGAGGGATGCCTGGAAGAAAGAGATCTGAGGATTGAATACGTGGTGGGTAAATCAGAGTTTCTTGATAGATTGCGAAGGTTACAGAAAAAATTGTGACCTTGTCCACCATTACACCAAGACGTTATGAGTTCTTTTTGCCTGTGGGATTTGGTAGACCTCTTTCCCTGAAGACCATGACCCTTCAAAGGCCGCTACAATCTCGGGGTCAAATTGCGTGTTTGCATTCCTTCTTATCTCTTCAAAGGCGTACTCTGGATCAAAACCTTTTCGGTATGGCCTATCACTGGTCATTGCATCGAATGCATCAGCTACAGCCAGGAGTCTTCCTTTGATTGAAATATTTTTGCCAACCAGACCTTGGGGATAGCCTTTGCCATCAAATCTCTCGTGATGCTCCAGGATATAAGGTACTACTGGCTCTAAAAAGGAGACTCCCTTGACAATATCAGCCCCAATGAGTGAATGGGATTTGACCATTTCGTACTCCTCACTGGTTAGTTTACCTGGCTTATTGAGAACAGCGTCAGGGACACCAATCTTTCCCACGTCGTGGAGCATGCCCCCCCAGTCTATCAGCTCAAGCTCCGCCTTGGTCCAATCGAGCTCTTCGGCCACGCTTTGAGCAATCTGGGCTACCCTGCTGGAATGGCCTCTGGTATAAGGGTCTCGTGCCTCTATGGAATTGGTTACAGCCCTGATAGTATCGAAGTAGCTGCTTCTTAAGTCGCTAAAAAGATATGCATTTTCCAGGGAAAGCGAAAAGAAACTGCTCAGGATATGAAGGAGTCTTTGATTCTGCTGCCTTATGAAATCCCGGTCTTCTTCGAAGACAATGACAGCAACACCTATCGTCCTATGTCTATTTGAAATGGGGGCTAGCATTGTATTAAATGCCCGGTTCTTAGCCTCTCTAAAAACCTCGCTTGGCACACATGTGGGAAGCCCCTTATTAATAACCCAACCAAATGTACCGGAATCGATGTGGGCGTCGACCTCCTTTTGGACAAGGGATGAAAACCTGTCAGGGATAGACATTTTATGGAAGAACTCAAAGCCCCCTTCTTCTAACAGGAACACGGAACATACCTTGGTATTGACTATTTCATTGAATTTCGCGAGCCCTGTTTCAAGGATGCTATCAATGTCATGAGACAAAACCATCCCAGAAAAAAAGTAGCTTAACCCTTCTAACTTATCTTGCACGCTCTGGAGGGCCCTGTTTGAGCCATCCAAGAAGTGGAGCTTTTTCACCATCGATTTGAATTCATCTGAATCGATTTTGGTGCTGTTCTGAGTCATCTAGGTTAAACCGGATTGGAAAAAAAACTACTCCAGGATAACTGAAGCCTCGCGAAACGATTTGTGTATTCTTCCCGAGATAGATTCAAGATCACTTATTTGCAAACCCAGAATCTCCCATGCCTTCTGATTTACCGTGGGAACCACCCTCTCTCCTGCTGAACCCAGGCCAAAAGCGATACATAACGTGTTCCCCAGATGAACAGCAGCCACCCCTTTACTCAGCTTGGGGGAATCACCTTCCACGTGATGATGCGCTACCATATTAACGGTCTCTTCTGGAAAATGCCACTTTTCAGCAAGTATTCTCCCTGTGTGGGTGTGTGTAAAGCCGAATACGCCTTGTTCTGATTCAATCATGGGAATGCCCGTCTGTTCAACCTCGGCAATTACTCGGGAAAATTCCTGGGGTAGGTAGAGGGCATGAATCAATTTTCCTATGTCATGGAGCAGGCCACCAGTAAAGACATCTTCTGGACTTTTGAGGTATGCAGCCTCAGCCACTATCCTTGCGGAAACGGCACATCCTACGGAATGCTCCCAGTAACTCTTCATGTCAAATTCACAAACAGAATCGAGTTGCGTAAACGTCTTCAGTATAGAGGTTGCAAACACCATGCTTTTTATCTCATTCAACCCAAGAATTACCACAGCCCTCTGCAAGTTACCAATTTTCTTAGGAAATCCGTAAAAGGCTGAGTTGACAATCTTGAGTATCTTGGCAGCAATGGTGGGATCTTCAGAGATGACCTCAGCTATCGTTCTAACGGTTGAATCGGACTGGGCCAATAGGTGCGAAAGTCTCGTGTAGATGGCGGGCAAGGTTGGTAACCGATCGATTGAACCGACAATTTTTTCAATATGGTCAGGTTTCATCTTCCGTGATTTGTGATAGCGCCTGTTTCAGCTTGAACTTCCTTGCAATCCTGCATATCTCCTCCATTACCGGATTGTCGCTCACCTCAGGAAATAGCTCGGCAACCTCTTTTTCTATCGATGCTATAACTGAAGGTGGAAGAGATTCCATCTCGCTCTTTTCAACCTTGTCTCGATCAATCCCCTTAATATCTGCCTCGGTTATCCCCCAGGTTTTGAGAATAAGGATATCCTTTGCAGTCAGAGGCCTGCCTTCTGGCAAGAGTATATCGCCATGCCTGTTCTTCACATCCCCCGCAAGAACCATACCCACCTTAAAATCATTTATGTACAATACACCCATCACAAAAATTTCATGCAAATTCTGTACCCAGCCTTTAGGTTAAGACTCCTTCTTATGTAATAGGTTTAACCTATAGTATATATTCTTCAAGGCTATCAGCTCCTCGTGGGTACCTTGTTCGACGATGTGGCCACGGTGCATTACCAAAATCCTATCCGCCATCTGAATAGTCGAAGGCCGGTGCGCTATGATGAGCGTGGTCTGCCTTTTTGAAAGGGTGAAAATAGAGTCTTGGATCAGCCGTTCTGTCTCCGGATCCACGCTGGAGGTGGCCTCGTCCAGAACCAGAATCGTAGGATCATATGCCAAAGCCCGACTCAATGCTAAGAGCTGACGTTCCCCGGCAGAAAGGGTTACTCCTTCCTCTTTCACCTCATGGCTAAAGCCCTCTGGTAACCGATTAATGAACTGATAGGCGTTTGCCTGTCTGGACACCGCCGCCAGTTTTTCTCTGTTTATTTTTTCATCGCCCAGGCATATGTTTTCTGCAATGGTCCCTGCAAAGATAAACACATCCTGCAAGACCAGGCCAATTCTGGAGCGGAGCTCGCTTATTCCCCATTCCCTGATATCAAGCCCATCAAAGAGGATATTCCCCTTTTCAAACTCATAAAATCTCTCCAAAAGACTGACCGTTGTTGTTTTTCCTGAACCCGTATAACCAACGAGGGCCACGATCTGCCCTGGCTTGATTTCAAAAGAAACGCCCTTAAGGACCGGGAAGCCATCATTATAGGAAAAAGAGACATTTTTGAATTCCACGTGACCCTCGCTTCTCACCGGTCGTTTGGGTATTGCTGGCTCTTGAATTACCTCTTTTTGATCCATAAGTGCAAATATCCGTTCCATGCTCGCCATTGCAGACTGCATTATGTTGTATTTTTCTGAGATATCCCTTATCGGTTTAAAAAACATCTGGATGTATCCGATAAAGGCCACGAGAGAGCCCAAACTGAGCTGTTCCCCAATAACCTTTCCCCCGCCATACCAAACCAAAAGACCGATACCTGCCGAGGAAAAAACCTCCATGAAGGGCATGAACACAGCAAAGATCCTAATCTGCCTCAGGCTGGCAAGGTAGTTCCTGTGGTTGAGCTCTTCAAACCTCTTAAGCTGGGATTTTTCCTGGGCAAAAAGCTGAATAATCCGCATACCTGAAAGCCTCTCCTGCAAGAATGCATTGATCGCAGCAATGTGTTGTCTTATCTCCCGGAATACCTCTCGTGCCTGTGTGCTAAAAAATAGTGTTAGTGCGAACACCGCGGGTAGAAGCATAAAGGAGATGAATGCCAAACGCCAATTCAGGCACACCAAGATCACTATAATACCGCTCAGCAGAAAGACATCCTTGAAGATAGTGATGAGAACTGATTTGAACATCTCGTTTAGATTTTCGATGTCATTGGTCACCCGCGTAACCAGCCTCCCCACTGGATTACGGTCAAAAAATTGAATGGCCTGTCTCTGAATCCAGCCAAAAAGCTCCATCCTGATATCCTGCATCATATGCTGTCCGCATTTCTCCAGAAGGTAAAACTCCCAATAGTTCAAGACAAGCGAGCCTCCAATTAAAAGAAGCAGGAATAACCCAACCAGCAGTAAACCGTTAAGGTCACTGCCTCTCAATCCTGCTATCTGATCAGGAGAAAAGCTCTTGAGTGCTTCACCGGATATATACACAGAGGAACCTACTCCTCTTATGAGCGCTTCGGAATTCATTAACCAATTCTTTTTTACTACCTCAACAGAAACCCTATAAAAGCCCTCCCTGGAAATGATCCCCCTGTCGTAGTAACGTCTGAGATCTCCGGGATCAATCTGTTTGATATGAGCATTGGAGATAAAACCCAATCCCGTTTCTTCTGTAGCCACAACCAAATGGCCGTATCGGTCGGAAAACTCGGTCGCTAAATTCTGTCTTTCCTTCTGGTTAACGGGGTACCAGAGCGACAGTATGTATTTATCTATAGCAATCTTGGGAAGGTAGGGAATAGCCAGATCAAACAGGGTAATCAAAATCGTTAAGCTTAAGGCAAGCACGATGGGTTTCCTGTAGGGCCGTGAATAGGGAATGAGTCTCTTTAGCAGCCTCATATTGTAGGGTTTTCCAAGGTGACCGTCTTCCATATGTCCATAATCAAACCGCATGGCTATCTACCGCCTTCCAATTCCTCCCGCAATTGCTGTCTTTCATAGAGGCGGGCATATTCCCCCCGTGCGGCAAAAAGGGTTGCATGGTCACCCCATTCTACCAGTCTACCAGTCTTGAGCACAAAGATGATATCGGCCCTTCTAATGGTTGAAAGCCTGTGAGAGACAATAATGTTCGTTTTTCCGCGCCTTATCTCCAGCACACTGTTGAGTATTGCAGCCTCAGTGCCGGTATCCACTTGAGAGAGGGCATCATCCAAGATGAGGATGGGAGGGTTTGAAATAAGGGCTCGTGCTATAGTCAGTCTCTGTCTCTGTCCTCCCGATAGCGTTATTCCTTTTTCTCCAACAAGGGAGTGGATACCCTTGGGAAACGAATCAATTTCATCTGCCAACCGAGATGCAACAAGGGTCATCTCTATAGAATCCTCACTGATCCCCTGCCTTCCGAAGACTATATTGTTTCGGATGGTATCGGAAAAGATGTGGGTCTCTTGGGTAACAAACCCTATAGTCCCCCTTACTTTTGTTACGTCTATATCATGGAGGGGAATTCCATCAATGTGTATCATGCCTCGTTCCGTTTCCACCAACCGTGGTATTGTCTGAAGGAGCGTGCTCTTGCCGGATCCTACTCCCCCGACGATTGCAACGGTCTGTGCGGGCTCTATGGTGAAGGTTATATGTCTTAGAGTAAGATCCTCTTTCTGTGGATAACAGTATGTTAAACCGTTTACTGCAATTTTCCCCCTAATAGACCCCTTATATGGATTGGTTATTTGATTAGCGATTTCAGGAACCTCATCCAATATCCCGTTTATCCTCCTCATGGAGGCAGAAGCTCTCTGGATCAAATTGGTAACCCAACCAAGTGCCATCAGGGGCCAGGTAAGAAGGTTGAGATAGCTGATAAAGGCTACAAAATCACCAGTGGTAATACTCCCAAAAATCGTCAGTCTTCCTCCAATCCAGATTACAATGGCAAGTCCGAGATTGGTGAATAATGTCATCACAGGAAAAAAGAGGGCAAGGCTTCTGGCCAACTCCAGATTATTTCTGACGTATGTTTCTCCTGTTTCCTTTACTCTCCCATAGCCCCACGACTGGCGATTATAGGCCTTGATGATCCTAATTCCTGCGAGGGCCTCCCTGACTGACTCTGTCACCTCAGAAAAGGTCTGTTGCACCTGCCTGAATCCTTTCCCCATCCTGCGGGTAATAATGATGGTAAAATAGACGATAAAAGGTGTAGGGATGAGTGAGATGAGGGTTAGTTCTACGTTTATGTATAACATAAATCCAATAGTCGCCAGACCGAGTACGATTCCGTCGGTCAGGGCAACTAATCCCATACCGGTGGCCATTCTCACCGCATCGATATCGTTTACAGCTCGTGCCATTAAATCCCCTGTCTTAACCCTCCAGTAAAACGAGAGGGACAAGGTCTGCAGATGCTTATATATTCTATTTCTGAGGGCCTGTTCCACCTTCCTGGCGTGACCAAATACAAGGTACCGCCAGATGTATCTGAAAATTGCCATGGTGAGTGCAATTCCCACTATGATCAGGGCATACCTTAGCAAAAGCCTCACGTTTGCCTGACCCATGGTGAGGACATCTATTGATTTTTTGATGATCCGGGGAATGAACAGCTGCAGGGCATCTACCAGCAAGAGGCTGGAAAGTCCAAGAGCGAGGGCTATCCGGTTTTCAACAAAATAGATTTTGAGTGGCTTGAAATCTTTGAGCATGCTACCGTGCTCCACACCATGATGAGCGGAAAAAACAAGAGAATTTCAGCCAAACAAAAGGACAGTGGAGATTTTCAATCGGTTTTTCCTTTATCCCCTGTGAATCAACATAATACTTTTATAAGCTTTAGGGATAAAGCTCAAGCATTCAGTTTTGGCTATTACTGACGAGAGCATATTATTCATTGGACGTAACCGAGAGAAGGGTGTAGCATAGTCACAGTAGAAAAGACCTCATGCCCCTCCCGATATTGCAAACTATTTGATACGCTCAGCAGCAAATAGAAAAAGGGGCAAAGGGGTTGGGGTAGATTTCAAAGAAAGGAAGGAGCGATAACCTCTGAATGATTATCTGGATAGAAAACCTTAAAAGAACATGGCTGCAGGGAATTACTGCTAACCTCTCTTTGAGACTGGGAGCAGTGCGTTTCCATAATGCCTATCTCTGACTGCACAACAACAATCTACACATCGAGAACTTACAGGGCACGCCGCGGTTCAGTATTCTTCCCCTGTTTTGTGCTTTAATACCATTGTTATATTTTTAGGTATCAGGGCATCTACCGCCTGTATCGTCCCAGTAATTGCCCCTCGGCCAAGATATGCCCTTCCATTTCCTTGAGTAGTTGTGCTTTCGTGATTCCAGCTTCTGAAGGAATCTCTGCATCCAAGGCATAGAGTTTAAAATAGTATCGATGGGTTCCACCAGGTGGGCAGGGACCTCCATAGCCCAATTTTCGAAAATCATTGGTTCCATGTTTCGCGCCATTATCAAGGGCCTCTTTTGGCGGAACACTGGCAGGCAAGTCCCTTGTGCTCGGTGGTATATTAAAGAGCACCCAATGGACCCAAGTTCCCACGGGCGCGTCAGGATCATCGCAGATAAGTGCGATGCTCTTTGTGCCCTCGGGGACGCCTGTCCATGCCAAAGGGGGTGAGATATCTTCCCCATCACAGGTATATTGCCTTGGGATCATGCCACCTTCAGTGAAGGCAGAGCTTGTAATTGTGATTGCCATTTTCTTACCTCCTTTCATTTTGGAATGAACTTCATTGCTGCCTGGAAAAAGGCAGAGAAAAATGAATGAGATCAGCATACAGAAAATTCTTTTATACATTGTTAAACCCCCAAACCATTTCATAGGGGTACACTACCTCGACATCCAAAAGATCTCAAGCCTCAAAGTGAGCGTTCCAGGGTATGGATGTCTTTTTTTTGGTTATGCCCTATGACCTGGCCCGGGTAAGCGTTCAGCTTTCAGCAAAAATAGAGGGCATTGACTTTGTTGGTTGAGTAATCAAATGGTTGAGTAGTAAACGACCTACCACTCAACGACTTAAACTTACAGTAGAGCTACTTCGCTGCTGACGGCTGTTTGTTGAGCGCTAAGCGCTTACTTGTTCACCTCCTGTATCCAATGGGCATAACAAGAAGGGGCTCATGTGTTCTTTTAATCCCTGTGACCTGGACTACCTTCTCATCCTCAAAGGCACCCACGATTCCTGCTTCCAGTCCCATGCCCTGGCACTGAAGAAAGATATTTTGCCCAATGTGACCTGCCTCTATCATGGCGTACCTCACTCCCCTCTGGCGGTATTTGCCCATAATCCTGCTGTACTCTGCGGTAATAACCAGATTCAGCGGCGCATCAGCCATCCACATCTGCCATAATGAGGCCTCTGCTACATCCCTTCTCCTATCCCCCTCTTGTGCGAGGGAAAGAGCATTGTCAGCAGGGCTATAGTGGTAAACACCGGGATCGAGTTTTTCAATGCAAGCTCTTCCAACCACTGCATAGACATCCATTGGGTATAGTGCCCCTGCAGAGGGGGCAGCCCTCTTGAATCCTCCTGTTTCCGTGATCCCTTGAGCTGCCCAAAGGAGTTGGGAAACCTGCTTGAGCGTAAGGGCCTTGCTATCGAAAGATCTTGCGGTTCTTCTCTTGTGGATAGCCCTTTCAAGGGACACATCCCCGTCGAGCATTGGCTCAGGTAGCTGCATTCTACCACCTCCCTTCCCTGAAAGAGGGTTTCTTTTCCCCTTGGGTAAAACTCTTTGAGGGATAAACAAAGATCCCAAGAGGCCAATGAAACCTATCCATTTGCAAAACCCCCTTCGTGTCAATTCAATCCTTGGCATACCTTGATCAGACTCTATGTATGTTTAGTATCTACAGATTGCCATAGACATTCACTATCTTGCAAGATGTTTTAGACATCAGCACTTTGCACCGTATTATCCCCTGTTGCAGGCTCAAATAAACAGAACTATCCCCTTATGCCCCACCATTGCTTCTTATCAAAGACATAGGTAACTTCTCTTTATCTTGGAATCCCCTTCACTCTCAGGGTCACAGTTAACGACTCACGGATGGTCTCATCTGCAGATCTGTAAGAAACTGCTAGGGACCCTCTCTGCACCCCCAGCGCTGTAGGTTTAGCCCAAACCGGCAGAATAAAGCTGTGATTGGGCCCAAGTGTGAAGGGAAGAGGCCCCTCAATAGGAGCAGCATATCCAAATTCCACTTCTTGTCTAAGTCCAGGAGACGCCCTTAATTTGGTGATATCACAAGAGAAAGGACCGATGTTTTTTATTGTGATTTGTTTAGAGACTGTGCGATTCACATTAATCTCTCCAAAGTCAATTTCCCCTGGGGCTGTCAACCAGGGCATTCCTTCGCCTCTCAATGTAATCTCTATCTCTGGCTTTGGTGAATAGTCGGACACAGCAGTCAGTGTGCCCGTCCGCATTCCTTTTCGTGAGGGAGAAAAAGAAATATCAAGGAAGGAAGCACCCCGTGCTCTCACCGTGAGTTGGGATGCATCACACGAAAAATACCTACCACTAACTTGGATACTGCGAATCTTCACGTCTTCCTGTCCATCGTTCTGCAATTTTAGCCGGCGTTTCTCTGTCTTTGAAACCAGTACCGTACCGAATCCGATGGAGTCCGGTATTGCTCTAAATGAATGTACGCCATTTCCCACCAAGCGAACCGTTGATGTTGCATTCGCGGGATCAGTAGATTGGACAGTTAGGCTACCTTGCTTCTGACCCAGTTCTGACGGGGAAAACTCAATACTTAGGGACAGCTTCTGTCCTGCAGGAATGGCATAGGGTAACGACACCCCACCTGCGATATCAAAATCCCTGTTTTCACCCACTACGATCTTGGTGATCGTGAGATTTCCCTCTCCTGTGTTGCTTAGCTCAATGGTTTTGGTAAGGGTCTGTGTGAAGGCAACATCGCCGAATTTCAACTCACCTGGCGCATGAAGAGTTGGCACCGAGAATTCCCCCTGGTGAGCCCAGGGCCAATGATGTCCTCGCGGTACAACCGTGGCATACACTCCGATTCTAAACAATTTATGACGCTCATCTGCTTCAATTTGCCTCTCTGGCCTAAAATAGACGCTCCTATATGCCTCTGTGGGTTCTCGCCCACCATCATCTGCGCTTACTATCCTCGGAATATCCGTGAAATCAACTTGCTCAACAGGTTCCTGCCCCAACTCCT
The DNA here is from genome assembly GCA_019310725.1 of Deltaproteobacteria bacterium. Lineage (GTDB taxonomy): Bacteria > Desulfobacterota > DSM-4660 > Desulfatiglandales > B25-G16 > JADFWK01. The sequence goes on from JAFDDT010000017.1 coordinate 11,248, forward strand.
TGTAAAGTTCAATGGGAAGGGTATCTTCCATCTTCTTTAGGCGCAGCTGGAGATCCTTGAAATCGATCTCCCTTCCAATATTAGATAGTTTGAATACCGCCTTGTAGTTGCGGTGCCCATAAAGAAACTGACCAGGTGGAACATATTCCCAGAGATCGCCTTTTTCTAGATAAACCCCGATATCAAGGCTGATATTGTCGGCTATGCAGGCATTATATAGTTTTTCCAGTGCTGAACGGTCGTATATACGCATTATCTATACCCCCTTTCCCATTAGTTTTTGCGCAACTTGATTAACTCGCCAGGTGAGATCATCCAGTATCCTTTGGTCATCCCATCCTGCACATTTATTGAGGTAATCCTCAGGGTCAACCGAATCCCCTGCCGCAGCCCACGAGGCCAACCTGGCGGCACTTGCGCTGTAGAATCGCCTCAGGCCTTCAATTCCCGGTTGTTTAAACTGGTGCTCTGCCTGAAGCTGATACTTGACAATGAGATCTGCAATGATTGCGTCCAGTGGCAGGGAGCGTGCCCAGTCGAGGTGAACCGACGGTTCAAGTTCATTACGTTCTTTTACCATGTAGCCTCCCAGTTCAGCCAGATAGGTTGACTCAAAGGCATACCATAGACGGATAGGATTTGCGTCGTCAAGCGCTGCAAATTCAAATAGTTCCACCAGGTGTTGAGGACAGTAATGATCCTCTATATAGCCTGAGTAATCTCCATAACTGGCTGCATATGGGTCAATAGATTCGAACTGATGCCGCAGGCTTATCGCATTTGCCCCATCATCGGGCCAGAGACCAAAACGATTTATCCAGACAGCAATATTGGCCATTAGTAACCTCAGCATGGGGCATAGGTGGCGACGAGAACTGTCCAACCCGTTGTACCATTCCTTGTACCACTGAGGCGTGTATTCGTGCTCACCATGAGTAGGCCACCCTGACATCTGTCTAAGAGCTTCATAGATCTCGGTATGCACCTGGATTAAGTGATTATATTTTGCTGTTTGATCGTCCGGAACATGTTCAATATTGCGACGGTTCAATAATGAGCGCACCATGTAGTCCCAACCATCAATATACTGGTGGACGTCGGTTCGTGGCGTCATACAATCGCCGGAGAAATTGAATCCTCCAAGGCTGATAGCGTCAGAGATGTGGCAATACATCTGCTGGAAATTATGAAACATATCCCACATAACGAGATCCCGATCGCAATCGACAACATCATAGTAGAGAGTCGACAGGTCTACAAGATTCTTCATACTCCCCTTGTATCCAGCCACTGCCGCAAAGTGTGTAACGGCGCCTGCTAGAAAGCATGCCATGGAACCTGCATTGGCCTGTTGCCTCAATCGTGGAAGGTATTGCATTCCTGCCTTAATCAAACAATTTCCCCCAACCTCCACCTCCCGCACCCTGGGGTGTCTCGATGTCAGACTTCCCGACACGAAAAATAATGGACGGTGCTGGTTTAGCCACTGGTGCGAACCCACTAATGTCTCCGAATAGCGGTCGAACAAGCACATGACCCCAAACTTTTTCTCCCCCTCTGGGTCCTTAGTGATTCTTACGCGATACTCAGCCTTACCGTGCGTATGCCCTGCAAGAGAAAGGGTAAAATTATCACAGCTTTCACCTATTAATTGAAACAGCCCTTCTGCACTATCATAGTCTATCTTCATATCAGCAGGCGCGGTCTTCCAGTCATTGGTTCTGGCATAGTGCCATCCTTCATCTAGATAATCGGGGGGAAGCTCAGGGTCACCCTTATCATGAAAGAATGGCGCATGGTGAAGCACAAAGATGAGCCCTGAATTACCTACGCTCTGCCTTGCCTTGTCTAGTATATTAAGATGTTCAGTTATAAATCCCCGGTTGTGGGGATGCCCGTCTAAGGCATGGCCCTTTCGCCGCGGTAGTTTCTCAGAATCCCCTTCTGAGTCTATGATCTCCGAGGCACTCGGAAGATACACATCCTGGCCTGTGTTTAGACACACAAAAGAGACATTGCCCACTTCAAATGCGAAGTCAGTATCGTAATTAATGTCAGTCAGATATTGGGCAAAATAATCCTTCGAAGGGGTGGCAAATCGAAGAGCCTTGGAAAGACTCATGGTTTCTTCAAGGTAATCTTGAGAGCTTACAAATCCTTCATCCATCCAGTGTTCTTGGTAATGATTTGCTGCTGCCTCATAATAGCCCTCCTTGCCCCTCTTCCAGGAATCGAAAAGCACGGCTTCAAGCTTGTTCAGTTGAGGTCGGCTGTACTGATCTACCTTCTCATCCCCTTCGTACCTGTGGAAGGTTTCATCGATCAAAAATCCAAGCCAAAAAAAACAGGCAAAGTAATATTTACACTTATCCCAAAACGAAACGTCAGGCCAAAGATCAATGTCTAATGCGAGCAATGGTTCATACGGTAGGTAATCATGATTGCCTGGCACAACAAAAATCGGCACGGAGAGTGGTTCACTGATCCCGTCACGCCCAGTGATGATCTCGACGAACAGAGCAAAATTGGAATTCTCTTCAGAAGGGGCACTAGGAGCAGATTTACCGTACCCAAAGTGATATGTATCCCCTTCAAAATAACCGTCATGATAGTAATCAACTATGTCACCCGTTAGTACGATGAAATCAAGCTTACCCTCCGCCGCCTGTTGGTTGGCATATCGGATCACAGCACGCAAGTGGTCATTGAAATTACGAAATTTGGCCAGAAAAAGTTTCTTTTGCCAAGGCTCCAGATATTCACAGATTACCTGGGGCATAATGTCGAAACGTCGGGCTATGTGGGTGTCAGTAAGATGTATGAACTTAAGATCGTTGGGGTCCGGTAGCTCCTCTCGAATGTGAATGGCATGAAAATTTTTGCGTCCTTTCAACGTGATATCACACATGGCTGGCCAACCACCCGGGGCCCGCCAGCCGTCAGGCACATCAATTCCAACTTTGAGTTTGCATTCCCAGCGGAAACCAGCGAGATACTGATGCTCAAGAGCCGTATATGGCCACCGACGACCATAAAACAGAGAGGTTAGATCTGGATATGGCGTTATGTCCACACTTTCGCCCATATTAATCCAAAGTGGCATAGTTTCAGACGCACCACCAGAATTGAAAGTCAGTTGGAGGCCTTCTAAATAGTTAATTAAGGCTCCCCTGGTAATGTTCAGATCGCGACCAGCTACCGTAATTTCAAAGGATTTCAGCTGATGTGGCAGCACAATAATTGGCTGACCCAAGTTTGGTCGAACAACTAAAACTGGTTCCATTCGCTATTCCCTCTTAGGGTTCTATATTACCCGGCATTCCTATGACCGCACCAGCAGATAACATAAGATAATCGAACCATCTTTCGTTTACGCTTCCAAAATGGGAGATAATCCGGATCTATTTCGCTTGCCCCATGCACCGGGAGAAACAACGTTTTTATGCAAAAAGTATTGAATCTGCTTCTTTCTAACCTCATTATCTCCCTTTTCTGCATATCCAATGGGCTCATTGATCCGCCCAATTACTTCCTCACATGGGTGTTGGTCGCAGTTGTCTTAAAACCTTTATACCCTAATAGTTCATGAAAATATCCTAAATCTGTGCCAGTCTCAAGCAGGTGCGTGCAAAAACTATGTCGCAAGGTGACAAATGGTCTGGTGTATTCGAAAAAAAACATACTTTTTTCGACTATATCTGGACAGCAAGCCACGATCAAGCTTACTTTTATTCAGTGATCACCAAGTCTTTTTGAATCTATCGGATCTATCCACTCTCTTAATGCCAACTCCCTTTGCCAATTTATGACTGTTATTACCCTTAATAATATTGTATAGATACTGCCGTTAGACCAAGATGAGAATACTATTAACCAATGATGACGGCATACTGGCCGAGGGCCTAATCGCTCTGTATGAGGAGTTAAAGGGTGATTTTGAGCTTTCTGTAGTGGCTCCTGAAACAGAGATGAGTGCAGTGGGCCATGCCATTACCCTATCCAACCCTTTGAGGGTGAGGCGATTCAAGAGAAATGGGATCTTCTTGGGCTATGGGGTAAGCGGCACCCCAGCAGATTGTGTGAAAATAGGTGTACAGGAGATATTGCAACAGAAACCAGATATGATCCTCTCAGGAATTAACCTGGGCTCCAATGTAGGTATCAATCTTTTATATTCGGGAACGGTCTCCGCTGCCACAGAAGGGGCCTTTCTCGGTATCCCCTCAGTTGCTCTTTCATTGGGCACCAAAAATGATCCTGACTTTGGCTTTCCCGCAAGATTCTCACGCCGGATGATCAAATTCGTCAAGGAGAATGGCCTCAAAGAGGGCACAGCCCTGAATGTAAATATACCAGCCATACCTGAACATAAGATCAAAGGCATATCTATTACCACGCAGGATCTTGTCAGACACAGGGATAGATATGAAAAAAGGAATGACCCGAGAGGGAATTCCTATTACTGGTTGGCCAGCGAAACCCCTGTTAAAGAAAGCATTCGAAATACTGACTTAATGGCCATAAAAGAAAACCTAATCTCAATCACCCCAATTACATTTGACCTAACAGATCTCAAAGAGGTGAAAAGGCTGGCCTCTCTCGCCTTTGATCTTTAGGAAGAGATGTGGAAAGTGTATGTGAAGCCAGGTCGCCAAGAGGAATCATTGAAGAGCTTATTGGAAATTTGCCCTACGTCAAGGTCTGACCCATGCTCTTCATTCTATCGCCATAAATTATCTTCTAAAAATACCCTTTAATAGGCTGGCCACAGGGCCTGATTTTTCTTTGGCAGAACGGGCCAATCTTGCCATTTCAGAATCGAGAATGGTTACGACTCTGGGAATCTTATCAAAGCTGTGCGGCTTAAACTCTCTCATAAGATCATCGATCCGATCTGAAAAAAAGCCCTCTTGATCCCGGTAATATGTTATGACATCGGTGAAATTGTGCGGGAATTTTATTGCCACTTTCCGGAACGGCACATCAGATACGGAATCGGATTTGAGATAACCCAAAACAAGATCCTCTGTTTCCTCCTTGCCAAGGTACTGATCCGGACATTCGAACACCTCGATGAAACGCCGGTAGTCAATCAAGAAGGACAACCCCTCAACAGGGTCACATAGCATCCCCACATCCTGGCTGTGCAAGAGAGGCTCAGGCATGTTTGCTCTTGGCGAGTGATAGGGCTCTCCTGTCTTCTCCTCATAGACCAAGGCAATGGGCTGGCCGCTCTCAGGGTCCTTTTTCCCAAAGGCCAGATAGTCAAGAAAATCTTGATGCTTTTGCAATATCTCCCTTCCAGTCCCAAAGACTTCATCAGATCCAAAGTGATTTACGAAATCCTCATATTGTCTCCGGGCTGATTCCCGGCTCTTTTGGAGTTTTTCTTCATTGCCCCTGAATGCCAGTCTTGGATGCCGCATCTGAAAATCAATGGCCGCTTTGTAGATCTTGGCTCGTTGGTCTTGGCTCCCGTCCCATTCGATGGCCGCCGTACTTCCTGAGAAGATATGAAAGCCCTTTGCCGGAACAATCCTTGCTAGTAAGAAATCACCCGGCTTTATTTCAAGATTGACCATGGAAACTGTGGGAAACACCTCATATTCCTGTTCATTGACCAGGTTTTTCATACGTAGGCTGTCAGTTGCCCTGCCCTTCACCTCAAACAGGCCCTCAATAACGTCTCCCCACCCCAAGATCAGCTCTCGTACATCATCACTCATGAGATTCTCATAATGTTCTACAAACCGCTGGGCTATCGTCTTACCTCCTTCCAGTTTGTGTTCCAGGAGGAACCAATCCTGCAATGTCACCCATTCCTGCTCAGAATCAGGGCGCTCAGGTTTTCCAAATTGCTTGGTTAAGGCCGCTTTAAGGTCTTCTGTGAACTCGGAGCGACGCGAAAAATTGATCAGGGCGGCCTTAATGTCTCCCATCTGGGTCAAGGTTTTTCTTGAAAGCCTATCTCTTTCGACCTCAAGATCTGCCTTCAAGATTTGCGGATCAAAGGCCTCGTCGGTAAACACATTCAGCTCGTCTTCATTCATCATCAAAAAAGGTTTTCCATCCTCGCCAAAGAGATCAAGGTCAATCTCTGTTTGATCAACAGGTTCCAGGAGCCTTAGCCAAATCTTGTATTCCTTGGGAAGCTTAAAATGCCATTTGTTAGCCCATGCGATTCCTCCATAGACAATGGTACTTGCAAGAGAAAGGTCGCAGGAAATCAAAGGGTTTCCACCTGAAGCCGCTCTGAATTTCATTGTCTCAATATCGGCTTCGGTAAGGCCGTAGTTCCCCCAGGCATCTTTGAGGCCTATTCCTGCTAAATCCACAAAAAAGCTGGAAAGGACAAGGCCAGTCCGGGCCTCCCTGAAGATAAAGATATTCGCCATTCTTCCCCTCTCCCAGTCCTGGTTTATGAGACACAAAACAAGTGGATAGCGATGGTCGAGCGCTTCAAGCAATAAGGGTTCTTTGCGGAGGAGCTCAGGTAGAGACAGCCTTTGGGCCTTTTGGCGCCTTCGAATCTCCCTTCGCTCTTTGCCACGTCTCTGTTTTTTGTCCTTTCTTGCCATTCCAGTTCTCACACTTTTATTTATTTTGGTCTAAACCCTTGGTAGCGCTCAAAAGCTGAGGCATTGATGGTTAATAGGGTAATGACTGTTTCTGAAAGGCGATATCTCAAAAAAAATTCCACCGTGTTCTTCAGTGGTAAAATATTTGGGGTTTGCTCCACAAAGTCGCTTGGAATCTGCAAATGGTCTGTCAAAGCCCAAATATTTGACCACCTTCATCTGTGTCCTATAGATATCGCCTTGAAGAAATTGTCATTACCATAGACATTATTGAATCCTTATCATGTGACCTAAAGAACAATTAAGTTCCAACTTTTGAACGTTACTAAACCCTTAGGTTTCCCTTTCTTTATCAGCAATCTCCTCTTCAAACTTTTCCAAGATCACATCGCTTTCACAGAAACGGCCACGCGTGGTCACCCTCAAAAAGTTCCTCGCGGATAGCATTCTTTTCCTCTTCGTCCATATCGTCATTATGCCTGACCATGTTATATCTTTGCATCTTCTCCATCAGTTCATTTTTCATACCCAGGATCTTTTTCTGAAACTGCTTGAATTCCTTGGTTGGAACCAGGCCCTGTCGAGCCAGGAAGCCATAATAATCGAACAGGGATTCGTATATCTCTTCGATCATCTCGCAATCAATATCGCCGAACTTGAAAATGAACTTGTGCATTATGGGTTTAAAGAACTCATGGATAAAGGACAAGTCTTCATTCAGCACATATCCACCCTGGTCCACCTTATGAACAAATCTGAAAAACTCCCTGAGAGTTGAAAGCAAATCAGGCAAACGCGATCGCTTTTGCTCGTCTTCCTTGAATAAGGCCTGAGCCATTGCCTCCATTCGACAATCATTGTATGAGCCACAAAGTTTGTCCACTTCCTCCCATTCTTCCTCGTTCGCCAACCGGTCAATCTCCTCCTTATCAGCAGGACGAAGGAGGTAATCGAAGTAATGTCCTCCATGCTTGCTCAGATACCGGTGGATTTCAAGATTGCCTTTCACCACCTCGTTGTCAGGGTCAAGACGAAGTGTTTCAGCAAGGGCCTTGCCAGCCTCTTTTAGGTTGCCGGCGATCAGGTATATCCAACCCTGGTTAGACCTGAAATGCGGATTATCCGGCTCCATCTCCACGGCCTTGGCAATATAAAGCAGCGCTTCATCAATGTCTCCCATCCGTGCTGCTGCATGTGCACGGTAATCTTGAAACAAGGCATTGTGCGGATAGCGCTCCACCAGAAATTCCAGGTAATGCCTACAAAGGTCGAATCGCCACAAATCCTCCAGGTTACCAAGCAGGCCATCCAGCTCCTCATCAAGATGCTGGGGCTTTGCTAGTTCGAGCATTAAACGGAAGCCCTCGTCGAGCCTCTGCTTTGCCTGGTTGTGGCCAACTAAGGCCAGTTGCCGAAGGCCTGATTCCAACAAAGCCGGATAGAATTTCGGGCATATCTCTATGATCTCCTCCAACCGCTCAATAATTTCCTCCGGTGATAGCCGGAAATCGAGAAACGGCACCAATGACTGGGCGTGTATTTCCCCATACTCCCATTCCGCCGCCTTCCAGGCTTTGGTGTTTTGGATATTCATTTTAGACCTCATTGATAGGAAATTGCCTTTTGAACCTGTACAAGCTTTAATACAAAAATCCGGAAAATTAAACCCTTTTTTCTATTTTTGATCCGAGATTGATCTTTACCGGTTTGGAGAGTAATCCAGGAAGCCGACCGTGCCTGTGGCAGGCAGGTTTAGCGGCAGGAGGTAAGGTAGGGTTGAGGTTTTGCAGCTAATCTCGCCCTTGATGTTTAAGGAAGTACGCCAACTGTTCACATAGCCACCAAGGCACAAAGCACAAACAATTGAAAATTGCAATTTGTGTCTTAGTGGCTTAGTGGCTGAATAGTTAGGAGAGACATTCCTGCACCTTCCGGGCTATTTCCTTTATCTCTTCCATATCCCCCGGCTTCATCTCCCATGCAGATACTGGTAGCCCGTCGTTTTCCCATCGGGGTATAACGTGAATGTGCAGGTGTGGAACTATCTGATCAGATGCCCTGCCGTTAAGCTGAAGGATGGTTACCCCTTCCGCCTCAAGTGCCTCTTTTGCTGCCTTTGCACACCGTCTTACCGCACTGGTAACGGCTGCCAGATCACCTTCGGAGATCTCAAAGATGTTCTCTGTATGCTGTTTGGGAACAACCAGCAAATGACCTTGAGATGAAGGGTTGATATCCATAAAGGCAAGAACCAGATCTTCATCCAGCACCTTTACTGCTGGTATCTCCCCATCAATAATCTTGCAAAAAATGCATTCCATTGCAATTTCCAGATTCTACACTAAGCCTTATCTGCAGTCAGGGCATTTATCCCAAAAACCTTTTGGGATTCCTTCAGTAATTTTTCCAAAATAATCTAATTGAAACCATGGGGCAAAACTTCTTCCACAGACCTTGCACCTTTTCATGGGGAGGGTTCTCCCCCATCGAACAATAGTCCTCTCGTTTTCATTTTCCTCAACCTTGATACAATCGGTAGGGCATATATAGACACAGGCCCCGCATGCTATACATGTCTGTGGGTTAATCTCCAGTGGTGGCCCAACCTTTCTATTTGACCCCCTTCCCAAAAAGGAAATAGCCTCAACGCCAACTATCTCCCGACAGACGCGTTCGCACATCCCACATAAGATACAGTCATCATCTCCAAGCGTGAATCTTGGCGCTCCTACCGAATATTCCTCAGCCAACTCCTTAATAATGGGCACATTGGGGGATCTGGCCAATAACAACTCTATAACCATCTTTCTGGCCTTAATAACCTTTTCGGTGCCTGTCTGAACGCTAATTCCTTCAAGCACTGGATAATTACATGATGTAGTAAGCCTTGTTTTGTTGCCCCTGGTGATTTCCACCTGGCAAAGACGGCATGCGCCATAAGGTTCAAGGGCCTCATGGTAGCAAAGATGAGGGATGTCAAACCCATTATCCAGGGCAACCTGCAGAACGTTCTGTCCCTCTTCTGCCTCTACTTCCATTCCATCAATCGTAAATTTAATCATCTTTAGATAACCTTTCCCTTGCTCCTAATTAGTTGCTGGCTCTAGGGAAGCTAGTAACGAAATTCAAACCACCTTCACGGCATCAAAATTACAGACCGCAATACAGGCTCCGCAACGTATGCATTTATCAGGATCTATCTTGTGAAGCTCTTTTTTCTCACCCATAATTGCCTCTACTGGGCATGCCTTCTTACATGCACCACAGCCGGTGCATGCCTCTTCATCTATAGAGTATGTTATAAGGGCCTTGCAAACACCTGCTGGGCAGTGTTTGCCTTTGATGTGGGCCTCATATTCATCCCTGAAATATCGGATAGTGCTCAAAACAGGGTTCGGAGCCGTCTGACCAAGTGCACACAGAGAGCCTTCAGCCACAATCCAGCTTAGTTCCTCTAGGAGTTCAATATCCCCCTCCTTTCCTTCACCCTGAGTAATTGCATCAAGCACTTCATACATCCGCCGGGTGCCTTCTCTACAGGTTGTACATTTTCCACAACTCTCATCCTTCAAGAAATTCATGAAGTATCTGGCAATATCCACCATGCATGTTTTGTCGTCCATAACAATCATGCCGCCAGATCCCATCATAGAACCTACCTCTTTGAGCTTGTCATAATCTACTGGTATGTCCATCAATGAGGCAGGAATAGCACCACCTGAAGGTCCCCCAGTTTGCACAGCCTTTAATTCTCTACCATTAGGGACACCGCCACCAATTTCATATACAATATCATTAATGGTCATCCCCATGGGGACTTCTACAAGACCGGTATTATTAACCTTTCCTACCAGGGAGAAGATCTTGGTACCCTTACTTTTTTCAGTCCCTATATCCCTGTACCAGTCAGCCCCCTTGTTTATAATAAGAGGCACATTGGCCCATGTTTCCACATTATTGAGATCAGTCGGTTTATCCCACAGTCCACTTTCAACTGTATGGATATGTTTTGCCCTTGGCTCGCCCGCCTTTCCTTCAAGTGAGGCCATAAGGGCCGTTGATTCGCCGCAGACAAAGGCTCCACCACCTCCGCTCACCTTTATGTCAAAATTTAATCCCGTGCCAAGGATTCCTTCCCCCAACAACCCGCATTCTCTAAGTTGTTCTATAGAAAGTTCTACATTTTCAGAGGCAAGGGGGTATTCGTGGCGCACATATACATATCCCTCATCTGAACCGATTGCATAGGCACCAATCATCATGCCTTCTAATATGCTGTGAGGATTTCCTTCCAACAATCCCCTATCCATATATGCTCCAGGGTCTCCTTCATCGGCGTTACAGATCACATAGTGTTTATCTCCATGGGCAGCTCTGCACGATTCCCACTTTATGCCCGTAGGGAAACCGCCACCTCCCCTGCCGCGGAGCCCTGATTTTTTAATTATATCAATGACCTGTTCTGGAGTAAATTCTGTTAAAACCTTCGCCAGGGACGAATAACCCCCTATTGCAAGGTAATCCTCTATTGAGGTAGGATCAATGTTGCTATTATTTCCAAAAATAAGGGGAGTCTGCATCTTGTAAAATGGTATATTATTTTTATGTACTATCTTCTCCCCAGTCTTAGGGTCCGTGTAAAGAAGACGGTCTATGATTTTGTTTCTAAGTAATGTTTCACTAATTATCTCTGCTATATCCTCTGGCTTAACCCTCTGATATAATATATCTTGGGGGTAAATAATGACCAGTGGCTCTCTTTCATCAAATCCTTGACCACCTGTTACCCTGATGTCAATCTTTTCCGTTAACCCTTGCTTTTCTAGTTCTGCTCTTAGGGTCTCTATGACCTTTTCAGATCCATAAGCCCTGGCTGATGTCCCTGAGGTAATAGCTATACATGGTTTTTCAGGGTTTCTTCTGCCTACAATCTCTTCCCTGATTTTTTGAAGCTCCTGAGGACTATTAATGCTTTTCATCTTTTTTCCTTAGAGTTTTTCTATATTTTTTAAGTACAGATTCTACTTTAGCAGGGGTCATCTGCCCGTGATACTCGCTTCCAATAACAACAATAGGACCCATGGCACATGCACCCAGACAATTGACGGTTTCCAGGGAAAAAAGTCCATCCGCAGTCATCCCTCCGACATCAATTCCAAGGTCGATTCTTATCCCATCTAATACCCTTGCTGCCCCCCTTACATGACAGGCCGTTCCCAAACAGACATTGATTGTATATTTTCCACGCGGGGTAAGACTGAATGCATTATAAAATGTAACTATTCGGTATATTCTCGTTAAGGGTATTGGTAGGTTTTCAGAAATATACTCAAGATTCTCTTCAGAAAGATAATTTTCGATTTCCTGAACATCTTGCAAGATAGCAATTAAAGAAGAATCCTTATACTCATACTTTGCCAAGATCTTATCAATACCATCTGGATTCATTTAATCTCCTTC
>JAFDDT010000179.1 GCA_019310725.1 Deltaproteobacteria bacterium
CCCTGGACTTTGAGGTTACCATGGATGAATCATGAACAGGCTTGGCACCTTTGCCCTTTGGAAGCACATATTTAGCTCTTAACGTATTGAGTCTGCGTGGACTCTGTCTATCATTAATAAATTAGGTGAGCCTCTTTGACAAGGCTTAGTTTGGAGAGGAGTAGTGCCATGAAAAAACCCATATGTTTGGCCGTTGTTTTCTTATTTGGAATCACTTGTTCAGCAGGCATCGCAGCATCCGCTCAGAATCAGACGCTCACGCTCAGAAAGCATATCGTTATCGATCGAAATGGTTTTGGTTGTGAGGCATTTCGACTGCTGGTGCCTAAAGGATGGCATTTTAAGGGGGGCGTCTCATGGGATTATAATAAATTTCCGCCTGAAGCAAGCACTGCGTTCACAATTACCAGCCTGGATGGTGGCTCGGTATTCGAACAATTCACCCCCATTAACCTGTTCTGGTCGCAGGACCAGAACATGCAGTTTTCCTATTCTCGGGCCGGCATGGAAATATTGCAACCTATGGGGGCTATTGAATTCCTAAAAAACTTCTTCATACCCCACTTCCGGTCAAATCTCTCAAGCGTCAAGGTCATTCAGACCCAAAATCTTCCACAACTGGCTCAGCCCCGTGATAACCCGCATCATAAAAGGCAGTCCATAAACGCCCAGTTAATTATGGCTCGGCCTCGACCCACCAAACGATGTCCGAGGAGAGGCGATCCTGCACCCGAATTTGCCATCCAGCCCTGCAGATGTTTTCCATGGTTCTCCGATTGATGTTGGCCCCTATCATACGCACCACCATGGGGTTGAGCAGGTCGAAGACAAGCCCCAAGAGAGCGTTACCTGGTCGCACATGTTCGAGAAGCAAGAGCCTCCCTCCGGGCTTACAAACCCTTCGGAGTTGCTTTAGCCCCAGCACGGGATCCGGGACTGAACAAAACACGAATGTGGCAAATACGGTATCAAAGACGCAGTCCGGGAATGCCAGATTCTGCACGTCCATCTCCCGAAGCTCCACCTCAAGGCCCAGAACCGAAGCCCTCCTTTGTGCCCGCTCCAGCATGCGGGGGCTGAAGTCCACGGCAATAACGTCTGTACAGCGGGGGTAGTAAGGGAGGTTTTTTCCGGTTCCTACACCTACCTCTAGGGCCTGATTCCCAATGACGCGGTCACGGATCCTGGCCCTCCATGAGGCGAACCGCAACCGTTCCATAGGTGTCTCAAGCAGATCATACAAAAAGGCCAGTCGGTCGTATCTCCTTCTGGCGAGGCCAGCTTTAGATGCTTTACTGATCATTAAAGAACCTATCTGCGCAGCAGCTACAAAATGGGCGCCTAAACCGGTCGCATCAAATATTGTATGCGTCCAACAGATCCAGAGTTCACCCTTGCTCGACGCCCGGCTGCCGTACTGCGGGCTGGCCCGCCAGGAACCCCAAACCTTGTACCTCTGAACCCTGAACGGTTACCGAATATTTAGGAATCCTTCAGATACATAGACCTCTCTTTTGTCAGCAAAGAAGACCCATTAGCCAATATCCTTGAAATAACCATGAACATCAGCGTAGGTATCGGGGGCCGCAACCAGGAGATGATCGTCTATCCTTTGCCCATCCATGTAATCGTCCAATGAAAACTCGCTCCCATCTAGTTTGTACATCTTTCCTCCTGCTGCTTCGAGAATGACGCGAGCCGCAGCGAGATCCCGATAGGTCTCGTTGGAAATAACGGCGGCCTCGGCCCGACCGGCGGCGACATAGCAAATGTGGGCAGTAGTGCTTCCAAAATCGCGCATTTTCCCGGGAAACGTGGAGTCGAAATGGTGGTGAAATCGTGAGTAGGTGAGGAGGAGGCTCTCATCATTAATCTCTTCTTGAACAGAAACGCGGATCTGCTTTTTTCCCCAGAAGGCCTTGTGTCCTACCTGCGCGTGAAAAAGATCTCCGGTTGCAGGCATGTAGAACACGCCCAAAATGGGCCAGAAGTTCTCAAGGAGCGCCAGGGAGGTTCCCCAGATAGGTATTCCTGCCTGAAAATTGGCAACCCCATCCAATGCGTCATAGATCCAGAGATATCGCTTCTCCTCGTGAGAATAGTCGTTGTTGCCTTGGCTGTTTTCAAAAACCTGGTGCTCAGGAAAATGGGTGTGGAGTTTATCCTGAAAAAAGTTCACAAGATAGAGCTCCGCTTCTGTGACTAACTCCTCATCGAATTTGATCATGGCACTACCTTTACCGTAATAGGATAGCGCTTCCTCACCTGATTGACGGATGACTTCTATGGCGAAGCCATTTAAACCCTCAATCCCACCACTTTTTGATGCCTCCATTGTCCCTCCTTTTTAAAGTTCACACTTCTGGTTTGCGGACGTCACAGAACCAGTTTTCAAGGCTATGATCTTGCCATCACAGCGCTGTAATAGATTGACAGTATTGGGGTGTGCCACTGGAGTCCTTGGCTGTGCATTGCGAGCTTTGCCCCACACTCGAAGATTGAGCATTGCACGCCCGTTTCATAAAGATTATCGCACTCCAATCGGGTTTACCCCGTGCGATGTGTGTCGAGTATTCCACTATGAGATGGGAACATTTCTTAACTTGAATGGATCTCTTATATTAGGTTGAGCTGATTCCACCTGGAACCGGCCCCTGTAGAATGCATTCAATTAGTGCTCAGCTACCATTGAAAGCATCAAATAGTCTGCGATTTCGGGAAAGGTCGTGAGGTCTTTTTTCTCTCACTAAAGGGTATTTCTGAGAGATAGAACTTCCTCCTCTTGCTCAAGAAAGTATAAAGAAGTGGTGCTTTTGGGTCAACCAGAAAAGTTTTCTCAACATGTTGATTAGAGATCAGGCGAAGACAAGAGGAAGACACAATGTTCCCCCTGTGTTGGATTAGAAAATTCCGGGGGTGGAATCAAATCAGTGCAGTAACCTTGCCCTGTAAGAAAGGCCCGTGAAAATCTGCCTTTATTCAAAGAACTAACCAAGAGAAATTTTGCAGAAAAAAATTGACAGTGCCCTATGATCACGGTAATTATTCAAAAACAAGTTTGGTCCGTTATTTCTGTCTAGCCCTTATCCATCCTTGCATGCTGACAGTATGCACGAGTTATTGAAATAATTGGTAACGTTCAAAAGTTGAGGGATTTAGGTTTAAGAAGGTAACGGCTGTTTCTGAAAGGCCTGCCCGCCATCGCTCTCGCTCAGGCGAGGCGGGCGGGGATTGCCGATATTCGGGATTATTACAACTTTTATCAGTTTGCAGGGTTTTTTGAGATGGAACATGTACTTCTTTTGAATATTACCTATGAACCTCTGAAGGTCATCAACTGGAAGAGGGCAATTATCATGCTCACCCTCGGTAAGGTAGAGGTGATCGAAGAGTACAACAGGGAGATCCATTCGGTAAGTTTTTCCATCAAGTTGCCTGCCGTTGTCCGGCTCTTAAGATTTGTAAGAAGGCCAAAGACCCCTGTTAGATTTTGCAGACAAAATATCTATATAAGGGATGAGTATAAGTGTCAATACTGTGGCAGGAAACGCCCTCCGGGTGAGCTCACCTGGGATCATGTTTTACCGAGGGCACGGGGGGGTAAAACAGAGTGGGAAAATATCGTTACCTGCTGCATCGAGTGCAACAGAAAGAAGGGTGGGAGAATCCCGTCAGAGGCCTCAATGAGCTTGATCAGGAGACCGAGCAAACCAGAATGGTTGCCGGTTTTAAAAATCAGATTAAGCCTGAGGCATACGCCCCAGTCATGGAGGGACTACCTTTACTGGAATATAGAATTAGAGGAGTAAGGAGATTAGAGGCTCATCCTGAGACGTGCTGGGGAACCGAGGTGAAGACTGGATATTCACTTTTTAGTGTGCGGTGCTTACTGCAAACTGCGTATTATTTGATGATTTTGGGCCAATCAATTGTTGTAAATGTTTTGGTGAGGCGATGGTCATCGTCCAGGAGCGTAAAGGCCAAATTGGCAAAGACCTTTGTGGCGATAGTCTGAATCAGCTGTGAGGGAATCACCTCGTCATTTTTCCCATGAAAGACAAAAACAGGAAGTGTGAGTGTCTCCGATAGATATGGGTTGAATTCTGGGAGGTTAAGGGCTGGGGCAAGCAGAATAAGTTTTTTTATCTTATCCTGATTCTGAAATGCGTACAAACTAGCCATTAACCCGCCTAGAGATGACCCTATCATAATGATCTCGCGTTTGCCAGCAAGGATCTCATTCAATTTTGACATCCGGGTTGGAATATCGTCTGCAAAGTCGGGGATAGTCATCTCTGGAAAAAGCTGTGTAAAAAAGCGGCCTTTTGTTCCTTGACTGCTGCTTTCTTGTCCGTGAACAAAGATTATCGGGTTTCTCGGTATATTCTCCACTACCTCTTCCCGGCCTCTATCTCAGAGATCTTCTTTTCCAGTTCGGCTATTCTTTTTTCAAGCTCCGCTATCCTCTTTTTTCTCTCCGCTCTATTTTTCTCAGCTACTACCCCCTGCTGAGCTTTTGGCACGCCCTCTTCTTTGACTATTCTGCTAACGCTTGAGAGGCTTACCCCATATTCTTTGGCTATTTTTCTCATGGGAAGTCCACTTGCCTCAGCTTTTATGACCTTTTGTCTGATTGTTTCGTCGATCTTTTTTCGGGCCATTTCTCTCTCCTTTCAAGATCTATTTTTTGGTGGAATGGTTTTTCAACTCCCTTGCTAATTTGATGGCAAGTAATGATTTATCCCTGAGTCTCGTTACCATACTAACATCCAGGGACTCAAAAATTGGGTACACGCTGACCCTGTCAGCGTTTCGTGTCATGTGGTTGAAGGGAACAGATTCGCCATTGACAAGCACAAGATCTACCTCCTCAGGTGGCACTCCCAACAGGGAGATCGCCTCTTTAACGGTGGTTGGGCCCTTCAGGGATAGGCTGAACGTTCTCTTTCTCTTCTCTTCAGGTAGATAATCATTCAGCTCCTCATAAAGGCGAAAATAGACGGTATCACTCATGCAGAACAAGGCTCTCCATATTAATACAAGGGAGTATAGTCAATCAAAACGGGTTTATCTAGTGTTTATTTTTGTTATAAACAGTCTCGTTTAAAAGTGTCGACATGAACCATAGTGAGCAGTCGTCCACATTCTAGAGGAGGTCATGGCTATTTTTCAACGATATCAAAATACCACATTTCCCTTTTTTTTCGCTAGTTATTTTTACACAAAATCTGCTGGTACAACCCAAAACTGACGCTTCGCAGAAAAACCAGCCCAAGACAAGGGGGGCAGGAAAGGTGGTTGGGGTGTTAAGATGAAGCGGGAAGTCTTTACGGCTGGATAATCACCTTGATTGAATCCTGGGCCTTTTCAACAAGAGCGAATCCTTCACTTGCCCTGGCAAGGGGAAAGCGGTGGGTTATCATGTCATTTACTGCAACAGTCTTCGATCTGATCAACTCTATCGCCTGGGTTATATCCAGGGGAGAGCCACCATAGGTTGTAGTAATAGTTATGCCGTCATGCCAAATATCATATAAGGGAAGAGCAAGATCGATCCCTGGCTCGGGAGGGGCGAAAACAAGCACCGTTCCCCCTCTATCCACACATTTCCATGTCATATGAATTGCGTCTACGGCTCCAGTGGCAACTATTGCCAGGTCAGCCAGACGACCATTATTGACCTCCCTAAGTTGCTCGGGACGAAAGTCATCAGCAAGAAACGTTGCCTTTGCCCCATAGCCCTGAGCGAATGCCAGTCGCTTTTCATGGATGTCAGTTACCACCACAGAGCTCGCTCCCAGGGCCTGTGCCAGTTTGAGGTGCAGCAATCCTGCAATCCCTCCACCTATTATCAAAACTGTTTGGTCTGGCCGCAGATTGGCTGCTCTCTGACCCCTCAGAACACAGGCCAATGGCTCAATGAAAGTCCCCTCTTCGTAAGACATCTCATCAGGCAGAAGGAAAACTCCCCGGTCAACATTAATTCCTGGCACTCTAATGAATTCAGCAAATCCTCCTGGATAAAAATTTGTTGTGCGTAAGGTGTCGCATACTGTGTGGTGACCATTAAGGCAGTAGTGGCAGGTATTACAGGGCACATGGTGGGATACAAACACGCGCTCACCCACGGAGTACCGTTTAACATTTTCCCCGACAGCAACAATCTCCCCTGTCATCTCGTGGCCGAGGACCAGTGGGGCCTTTTTGGCCCTGTACCATTCCAGCACATCACTACCACACAGCCCACATGCATGCATTTGCACAAGTAGCTCATCTGGGCCTATTTCCGGTACAGGGATTTCTTCAAAGCGAATATCCCTGTTATTATAATACATTGCGCATTTCATGGTGTGTATTGGGCCTTAAAAGGCTCTTGTCCAAGTGGAAATTCCAAACAATTCTTGGCGAAGTGGAAGATAAGCGATGTCAGCCCTTTGAGCCCTAAGCACAGGGTAACGTCAAAGTCCAGGGTATGGGTGTCTTTTTTAGGCTCCATCTATATAAACCATTTTGAAACGCCTGCCCGCCATTTAAGCAAGGCGAGGCGGGCGGGCCCACTCATCTAAACTATGTGGGGCATAATCCAAAATAAAGATACCCATATCCTGCAAGAAGCTTAGAAATCAATAGCCTTAGGTTTCCCCATGACGTGGCCCTGCCCCAAAAGGCTAGTTTTGGCATCGCCTGGAGGGAGCCCTAGATTTATCAGAAAACGTTTTAGAGCAAGCGAAAAGGAAGAGT
The DNA here is from genome assembly GCA_019310725.1 of Deltaproteobacteria bacterium. Taxonomy (GTDB): domain Bacteria; phylum Desulfobacterota; class DSM-4660; order Desulfatiglandales; family B25-G16; genus JADFWK01. Next base: position 6,742 of record JAFDDT010000179.1, read on the forward strand.
TCCTGTGCCTCTTTTGGTGTTGCATTGTCATGAATAACGGCGTGTAGTGCCCTCATCATGGCCGCTGGGTGGGGGTTCTGCCAGACATTTCTTCCCAGATTGACCCCTATTGCTCCCTTTTGAATACCATCATAAACAAATTCAAATACCTCAAGCTCTGTCTCGCACTTCGGGCCCCCAGCGATAACAACAGGAACGGGACAACCTTGAATTACCTTATCAAAATCCTCGGCACTGTAATAGGTTTTGACAATCCGTGCTCCCAATTCAGCAGCGATTCGACAGCTTAGGCTCAGGTACCTGGCCGTTCTTTTTTCCAGCTCCTTGCCCACTGCAGTCACGGCCATAACAGGAATGCCGTATGCCTCACATTCACTAACAAGATTGCTCAGATTGGTCAATGTCTGCTTCTCATAGTCAGAACCCACAAAGATAGAGATCCCTACAGCAGCGGCATTAAGCCTGATGATCTCATCTATTGAAGTTGTGATGGTCTCATTGGCCAGATCAGCTCCTATTATGCTTGTGCCACCAGAAACCCTCAAAATGATTGGAGTTGGGGAGTTGGGTGGAACAGATGCGCGTAATACACCCCTGGTGACAAAAAGACCATCGGCATAGGCAAGCAGTCCCTTTATGGTTTCAGATGGGTCTTCCAGGCAACTGGTCGGACCCTGGAAATAGCCATGATCTATAGGCAGAAACTGGCAGCGGCCATCTTCCCTGATTAATCTGGAGAGCCTGTTTTCGATGCCCCAGTCCATCTCTTTCTCCTTGTCTCAAGGTATGTAGTATGCAGAAAAAAATAGGCAGTTTTCTCCTTACTGCTTACTCTACTTAATCCTGCCGTTTGCCTTGAATGAAATCCTCTGTGAGGCTGTATGCCTCATCATCAGTGAACTGTTTCGGTGGATGTTTCATAAAGTATGCAGAAGGTGAATAGAGGATTCCACCCTTTCCTCGATCAAGTGCCAGCTTGCAGCACCTGATCGCATCAATCACGATGCCCCCTGAGTTGGGAGAATCTTCCACAGAGAGCCGTAATTCAAGGTTCATAGCAACGTCACCAAAGAGTTTCCCTTCCATTCTGAGGAAACAGATCTTGTTGTCCTTCTGCCATGCCACCCAGTCACTTGGGCCAATATGGATGTTCTCATTGTCCAGTCGGTTTTCCGTCTGGGACTGGACCGCTTCGGTCTTGGATGTCCTCTTGGAAACCAGACGGGTTCTATCGAGCATGTTCAGAAAATCGGTGTTTCCCCCGGTATTGAGCTGGTAGGTACGCTCCAGTTTCACCCCCCGGTTCTTAAAGAGGTTGGTGAGCACCCGATGGACAATGGTGGCCCCCAGCTGGGATTTGATGTCATCTCCAATAATGGGCAATCCTGCCATATCGAATCGGCTCGCCCAGTCGGGATTGCTGGCGATAAAGACCGGCATGTTGTTGATGAGTGCGACCCCCGCCTCAAGGGCACATTCGGCGTAAAAGGTAGTGGCCTGCTCTGATCCCACGGGGAGATAGTTTAAGAGGATTTCAGCACCGGATGCCTTGAGCTCTCGGACTACTGCTTGTTTGTCTGCCTCTTTCTCATCAGACAGAAGAAAGGTGTATTTTTCGTGGTAGGTTTTCATGTGATCGGCAACACCGTCCAAAACCCTTCCCATCCGAACGATGGTTCCAGCTTTTGGCATATCGCTGCACAAGGCGATGGTGCAGTTGGGAGGTTGAAAGATGGCTTCAGATAAATCCTTGCCCACCTTGCGTTTATCTATATCAAAGGCAGCAACCACTTTGATATCGTATGGCTTGTATCCTCCTAACTCGTAATGCATCAATCCAATAGCATCGGTGCTGTGTTTGGTTTTGTAGTATTCAGTGCCTTGAACCAATGAGCTTGCACAGTTACCGACTCCAACAATAGCTATCCTTATTTTTTCCATAAGTAAACCCCTTTGTGAGACATCTACCTTGAAAAGAGGCACAGTACAACAACCTAGATGCAGGGTCTGGAAGGCCGCTCTGCAACTCAGTTTTCGGTATATCTTCGAAGCGGCCTTTTCTGTGCCAAAAGTATTTAGAATAAAGCGCCGAAGAGAGAAACAGTCGAGTTTGACATGCAGTTTCAAAAAAAAACGCATCGGTTTTTTAACAGAAAAGGAGAGTATTTGCAACAAGTTTGTGCCATAAACGTATGTCATAATCATTTCAGAGATCGGTTTAGCGGGGCGACGTCAGAGTCAAACGTAATATATTGATTTTGAAGCTCCCTCCAGGGTATGGGTGTCTTTT
>JAFDDT010000180.1 GCA_019310725.1 Deltaproteobacteria bacterium
CATGATGCACCGCGTTTCACAATCATATATTTAGCAGTTATGATCTAAGCATAACTGCTTATAACAGAATTGTTATATATTAGCAAATGAAAAAATATTAGAAGGGAATAGGGTCACCCATTAACAGGCTGTTGCCGAAATCCCTTTTCTCTTGGTCTAAAACGTTTTTTGACAAATCTAAGGCTCCCTCCAGACGATGTCAAAACTCGCCTTTAGGGCTCAAACAGTTGACATCGCTTATCTTCCACTTCGCCAAGGGTTTTTGGGGTTTCCGTTTGGGCAACAGCCCGTTAACTATTCACCTTCGCCAGAATACCCTGTAGCTTGCTACAGGGATGAATGGCGAGGCGAGCGCGCCGTAGCTCATAGAGCGAAGGCGGGTGAGCTAAAGGACTCATAAACGAAAAATCTAACCGGGATGAGAAGGCCGGAGGAGATTGAACAGGCATGCTGCATTTTCCCCACATATCTTTTTTATGGCATCGGGTGAGAGACCTGCCTCTCTCATCTCCTTAAAGTAGCGGCCTGGTTTCAGGAGGGGGAAATCGCTCCCGAAGAGTATCTTTTCTGAGCCAACTATGTTTGCGGCGATAGAATAGATTTCCCTGTCATAAAGAAATGGTGATGCGGCAGTGTCAAACCAGGTGTTCTGCAATACCCCCTTAACCTCCCATTTCATCAGATGGTAGAAAAAGAGCCCACCACCCCAGTGGGCGAGGATGATTTTATTATCGGGAAAGCATTGTAAAAAATCATAGATTTGTTTTAATGTGAGCGCGGTCTTTCCGGGGTAGAAGTGGCCAACAGATTCATTGGTGTGAAGGAGAATTGGCGCATCAAACCGTTGAGCTATTTCAGCTATGGGCTCAAAGGCCTTGGGAATATCCACACTTAAAGTCTCTGTGTAGAGCGCCAGTTCCCCTATGCCTGAAAGCCCTGATTTCATGCATCGTTCGAGTTCTCTCTCGGCACCGCGAGCCACGGGGCAAGCGGCGCCAAAGCCTATGAGCCTCCCCTCAAATCTTTCAACTGCCCCCAGGACATAGTCATTATTTCTTTTGAAATAATCCTCGGTGTACCATGGAAAGCCAAATACAACCGATTTGTCTATTCCCTCATCATCCATGTTCCTGATAAGCTCCTCTGGCCCGCAGAGCCTCGACCCTGGAACACCATAGAGGAGCTTGAAGGCCGGCTCACGGTCATAGAAATCCTCGCGCCTATCCCTAACCTCAGGTGGAAAGATGTGGGTGTGAGAATCGATAATCATCTCGTTCCTGGTTCCTGGTTACTCGTTGCTGGTTAATCGTTACAGTTTGTTCATTTCCATTGCTTCTAAACATATTGAATGAATTTGTTAATTTTTCTACCCAGTTTGCTGTTTTCGTCCCTCAGCGCTTGATAAACGTCATCATTGATATATCCTGAAGCCAAAATAAATTTCAGATGAAGTTCGGTTTCATCACAGGATGCTTGGGCATAGACTAAAAATTTCACAAATTCATTCTTGTACTTTTTTCTGCCATATCCTTCGACAATACAGGAGCAAACCTCTTTTGACGATCTCCTGATCTGACCCCCTTCCTCGTAAAGTTCGAACTTAGTTCGCTTCGCTCACAATTGCATCTGGCCTACATGGAACATGTTCCATATAAAAATACTGTTATTTCAACAAGTTATAGAAATTGCGATACATATATTTAGGCAATTGTAATGACATGTGATGAATCTTGATTGCCAATTCATATGACAATTGATAAATCTCCAAATCTCTGTAACTCTTTGGTTTCAATAGCACCTCCTGATTAGTGTTACAATAAGGATTTATCACAACGAGCAACGAGCAACAGGAAACCAGCAACGAGCACTTACATCATCTGATACGGATCAACATCTATGATCATTCGTACCCCGCTCGAGCTCAGCATAGAGGCGGAGACCCTGTCGAGCTCTGTTAATGCCTGGCTGAGGGTTTTTGATGATCTGGATTTGATAAGAATCTGCTGCCTGTATTTGCCTTTCAGTTTTGCTATGGGGGATTCAACAGGACCAAGAACCTCGATAATCTTTTTCCCTTTTGACTGCTCTTTTGCAATGCCACCGATTTTTACTCCTATCTGCTGAGCCGTTTTCTCAGTCCTGATCTTGCTATTACCCACAAGGCGCACATTGGCTATCGAGGAAAATGGGGGATAATTGAGCTGTTTCCGGAGCCCTATTTCCCGGGAGAAGAACCTTTGATAATGATGGTCACGTGCAGCCCTGATTGCATAGTGAGATGGATTGAACGTCTGTATGATCACCTTTCCAGGCGAGCTTCCTCTTCCAGTCCTGCCCGCCACCTGGGAGAGGAGTTGAAAGGTAATCTCTCCGGCCCGGAAATCCGGATTATTGAGTGACAGATCAGCGGAGATGACCCCAACAAGGGTTACATTAGGAAAGTCATGGCCCTTGGTAACCATCTGTGTGCCAACAAGGATATCGGTTTCATGCTCCAGGAATCGCTTTAGAACCTTTTGCACCTCACCCTTATGCCTCGTGGTATCCCTGTCCATTCTCTCCACCCGTGCCTCAGGAAACAGCTCTTGCAAGGTCTCCACCACCTTTTCTGTGCCAAATCCATATGGTTTTAGTTTGTCTCTATTACACACGGGGCATTTGTCCGGAGGCTTAATCCGAAAGCCACAGTAATGGCAGAGCAGGCTGTTGCTGCCTTTATGAAAGGTCAGGCCTACCTCGCAGTTTGGGCACTTGAGAGCCTCACCGCAGAACCTGCAGAGGTAGAGGGCATTGAAGCCCCTCCTGTTCAGAAACATGATAGCCTGTTTTGCTTGGGCCAGGTTATCTGCCACGGCCTCTTTTAATGGGGGGCTCACGATACTGTCGGTATCGGCATCGCCCTCAAACCGTGTCATATCTATAACTCGTATATCGGGGGGTTCTCTCTTGTGTATCCTTTCCGGCATGGTGAGAAGGCCATATCTCCCGCTCACCGCGTTCTGGTGAGACTGTATGGAGGGGGTTCCAGAACCAAGTATGACAACGGCATTGGAGAGTTTCGCCCTAACGGTGGCACTATCCCTTGCCTGGTAGCGGAATTTTTCCTCCTGCTTATAGGAGGGATCGTGCTCTTCGTCAATGATAATGAGGCCAAGCTGGGAAAGAGGAGCAAAGAGTGCTGATCTGGCGCCGATTACCACGTCTGCCTCCCCCTTTGCTATCCTGATCCACTGATCGTATCGTTCACCCAGTGATAGGGCACTGTGAAGAATTGCCACTCTCTCGCCAAGACGGGCCTTGAAAAGAGAGGCAATTAAAACAGTCAGGGCAATCTCCGGCACCATTACTATGGATTTCCGTCCACACCCCAGAGCAGCCCTGACAGCATGGTAGTAGACCTCTGTTTTGCCGCTCCCGGTTACCCCATGCAAAAGATAGGTGAAAAACGAGTTGCCTTTGAGCTTTGCCGTTATTTTTTCTACAGCCTCTTTCTGTTTTGAATTTAGCGGTGGCGGTGAGGGGGAGACAAAAAAAGTCTCACCGGCTACATCCCGCACAACAGGCTTGAGGGTCTTTTTCAGAAGGCCTCTCTTGACCCACTTATCAACGAGGTAAGACCCATTTTTAAACATCTGGTTTACCTCACCGAGGGAGACCTGTTTCTTTTTGAAAATCATCTCTAGGAATTCAGGTTCGTTGCAGGGTGCCCTTTTGGAATCAAACAAGGATCTGTCCAGGTTGGCACCTTTCTTTGTAGTAACGAAAACCCTTCTTCGAAGACCAACCTTATCCAGCCATCCCCGAGGGGGGGTTCTGTCACTATGGGAGATTCTCACATTGAGGCCGGTAGGAAGCGCTGTTTTAATCACCAATCCGATTGGATAGTGGTAGTAGTCAGACAGCCATTCGAAGAATTGAACCATATTTGGTGGGAACAAGGGATCAGGGTCAATGATAGCAAGAACATCTCGTAAACCCTTTCTAATTTCGGGGGGGATAACCCTGACTATGTAGCCGGTCACCTTTCGGCCTGAAAAGGGAATAAGCACCCTCTTACCCACCGCAGCTTTTTTTGCTTGGTCAGCTGGTATGGTATAGGTGAATGTCCCGCTAACCGGAAGGGCCACGGCTACCTGAATGTATGTTTTTTTGTGAGCGTTCACAGGTTCAGGGTTCAAGGGCTCAGGGTTGACTCTTGCTAAATTGGGAGCGGACGAAGGGTATGCTAAATTGAGTCGCATCAAGAGGTGGGTTTGCTGTAATGTCCTTTACCATATATTCCTCTACAATTATCCCGTCAGATGAGTAAACGATCCGGTAAGGATACCAGATGTCTTCCATGATTTCCCTGTAATCGGAAAAGTGGAAAGAGGAGGTACCACAGCTTAGGAGGAGCGGGAAAAAGCGGTTCTTGTCAACGAGGAGTCGGGGAGTTCCCTCATCTCTGTCTCCAATCAGGTATGCTACTCTGTCATCGAACCGGGTGAGCGAAACCTTGTCCAGGTTTATACCTTTGCCTCGGAGGCTTTGTTGGATTCGTTCCGGGCTCTGAGCCAAAAGAAGAAAACGATAAAGAAAATCGTTGCTCTCAAAATCAGTTGTAGTTCTGTTATTGATAATTCTCAAGGTCTTTGAGCCATTATGGATGATAAGGCGAGTACCCGGTTGACCTGCAACCTCTGAGCGATAAAGATCTGGAGACATTACCTCAATAATCTCGCCAAATGCCCTCTCCGTTTCCTGATCGATGCCTTTAATGGCAGTGAGCTGTATGATTCTTAATGCTTTTATGTCGGCGTATCTGTCGGTCAGAAATTGGATAATCTGAGTTGAGGGAAGCACATACGGCCTTCCGATCCCTGGCGCCAGAACCACCGCTACTAAACAAATCGCAATCAGGAAGTTTGATTTTTTTCCCATACATCCTCCAGGCTTTCCCCTTTCCTGTCGTAATAGCGTTCCCTGCCCTGAGAGTCAATGAAATAAAATCGCGGAATGTGGATGTTTAGGAGGACGAAATGGATATTTTTAGAGGTAGTAGATAATTCAAGATTTTGCAAATTGTATACTCTATATTGAAAATAAGCGACTCTTAATGGCGTTTTTTCAGGGTAACGTCAAAGTCCAGGGTATGGGTAGCAAAAAAAAGATACCCATACCCTGCAAGAAGCTTGGAAATCGATAGGTTAGGTTTCACTATGACGTGGCCCTGTATAAGAACCCAATGTTCCATTTGAGCGAAGCGAGCTAACTTGGAGTCTCACTACACGCAACTACGCCTTCTCCTTTTCATCTTTTTCTGGCTCAGAGGCCCCCATGCCGGTCTTTTCTTCTTTGATGTAGTCCATGATTACCTCATAATCGTTACTGTCCAGTAGCTTCACTTCCTTCAGCCAGGCAAAGGCCTCAGAAATTTCAAACAGGACATGGGGCTCTATGCTACGGTTCCGAATGTAGTCCCGCCCTCCTTGTTCTCTGTCCAACAGCACCACTAGTTCGCTCACGATGCCCCCTTGATCTCTCGCCGCCTCTGCCGCATCGATAACACTTTGTCCGGTGGTGATGAGGTCGTCAATCATAACGATGCGGTCATTCCTCTCCATGTTTCCCTCTATCTTCTTTCGAACGCCATGCTCTTTTCTTTCTTTCCGGTAGTACAACATGGGAATGGCGAGTTTCTGACTGACAATGGTGGCAAAAGGGACCCCGGCTGTGGGAACTCCCATGATTTTATCAACCTTGGCCTTTCCGATTTCATTAATCACAATGCGGGCAAGTGAATTTCCAATCCAGTCCATACCGATTGGATCGGAAATCGACTGCCTGAGATCCACATAGTAGGGACTCTTTTTCCCGGAATGGAGGATGTAATCACCAATTTTCAAGGCGCTATTACGGATGAGGCTCAGGGAGATATGTTTCATCAAATACCTCTTTTCTTCTTCCCATATCTTTCTCTCTATGTCTTCAAATTGGTTACTACCCATTTTGTAACCCCCATTCTTTCTGCAGGATGTTAGGATCATGAATCTGCACTAAACTTCCCACTTTTCAGCTCAACGCGAGGCCTACAATGCACCCCCCCTCTTCTGTCAGCATTAGATCATTTCTTTTTCTGCCTGATTTAAATTTCATAGCAGCTTGTGTATCTTAATGCAACACCAAAAACTCTTGGCATACAGTCATTCATTTTTGGCAGGCATCACCAAATGTACCGCAGATTTCGAACAGTCTGAACAGGTCCGTGTGGAGAGACCAGGGTAACGTCAAAGTCCAGGGCATGGGTAGCCAAAAAAAAGATACCCATACCCTGCAAGAAGCTCAAGAATCAATAGCCTTAGGTTTCACTATGACGTGGCCCTGATGCTGAGCCCCGCTAACAGGACGTAGATAAGTGGCTGAAAAGATCCCGCACAGCAGGAGAGCCTCGGAACTGACGAAAAGCCCTGCCCTCGGGGTAAGAGTCTGGGGTTATACAAAGCTTTCAGCATATTTAGGGAGCTAAGGCAATAATCAAACTATCTGATTCGAGGGGGTGGTTACATGGAGATATATCTTATGCAACATGGCTCCGCCCTTCCTAAAGAGCAGGACCCTGACGAGGGCCTGGGCCCTGAGGGAGACGCCAGGATCCATGCAAGTGGAAAGGCCCTGAAAAAAATGGGGGTTAGCTTTGATGTAATCCTTGCGAGCCCAAAGAAACGATCCGGACAGACCGCTGCCATTGTAGCAGAGGAGGTAGGGTTTCCGCGTGAAAAAATCGTGGAGACAGACAAGGTCAGGGCCATGACCCCTCCGGAAGAGACCGTCACGGTCCTGCGGGAATATGGTGCCAACACAAAGGTGTTGATAGCCGGACACCTGCCATCACTTGCAGAGGTCGCTTCTTCTCTGCTGACTGAAGGTTCTCATGTAACTATAGCATTTGAAAGGGGCGGTTGCTGCAGGATTGATGTACAAGATCTCCTGACACACTCGGGGCACCTGAAATGGTATCTGACCCCTGAGCAACTAAAGCTCATAGCCACCTAGATCAGGTAATGTCCGTTGATAGTTGTCGGTGGTCTGTGGATTTAGCTCATCTGCTTCTTTGTTAACTTCCAACTAATGTAGCAGAGCTTGGTATAGTTTGTTCCAGTTGACGTCTTCAAAGGGGCACCGTCGAAAATCTTTTGAGCGATCAATCCATCTATCTTTTGGTCCCTGACCTGCGGAGACAATAAAGCAACCGCCACCCTCTGTGCCGGTACCGACAGAGATGCTGCTCTTTGCTGAACATGCCTCATTGGAATTGCCGCTTTCACCCGAATCATTGTAAGCCCTTACCACAAAATAATACGTGCCATATTCATCCAGGTCATAGATTGTGCAGGTGAGAGCTGACCCTTCCCAAACAGGCAAAGTATAATCATAGTTTTCGCCCTGTTCACGGCAGAACACCCGGTATCCGTCAGCAGGGGTGCTGCTGGCATCCCATGTCAAGCTGATCTTGGCGGCCGAAGCACTCACGGTAAGGAAAAGAGTGAAACAAAGAACTACCAGCCCAAGCTTCAACAGAAAAAAAGTGGCAGCATATCCTCTGTTGCATCTGCCACGATTATACGAGAAAATCATGGGCGTGCCTTTATCTCATTAGATTATTGGGATTTTTTGTGTCGGGCTTGTCTTTGACACCCCGGTGCTGGTGTTGGCCAACCACGTATTAGTCGTGTTAAGTTATGAGAAACGGAGGAGCATGTGGGGGTGATGCTGTCTATAAATCGATCTTCTTGGAAATCTTGATAACATCAGTTAGCAACCTTTATGCCATGAACGCTGTGATTGTCTAATGCTGTAATTACAATAGATTACGCATCTCTCGTATTTCCTATTTAGCATTAATGTAGGCAAAATTTGCCACAGAGGCCGTATGAATTTTGCCACACTTTACCTCTGTTCTTCTGCTCCGCCTGTCTGCCATATTATCCTTAAATGGTAAATGGGCTCAGGCATAACGTCGGAATTTCTATAACCCTTTGAATTTACAGTTATTCTAATGGCATTCTGATTTATAGCAGTCACATGGAATAATGGAGTGCTGGAATATTGGGGAACAACAAGAACAATCTTTTATTTCCTTTAAAATCCATCATTCCGCTATTCCGTGAGCGAAGCAAACCTTGTATTATGTGGATACCATTCAAAAGGATCTGCTGCCAATGTACATCTTGTGGTCACACGTGTGGCCTATTCCACGACGCCGTATTTTGTGGTTTGAACGCTTTTTCGAAATCAAGAAGGTATACGACCCCCACGACGCCGTATTTTGTGGTTTGAACGCTTTTTCGAAATCAAGAAGGTATACGACCCCCCCCTTTTTTTTGTCCGGGAGTGCCATGATTGCCATGCCTGCCCGCCACCTGCCCGCTCGTGCCTTGCAATGGCAGGTGGGTCGCTCTCGCTCAGGCGAGGCGGGCGGGAGCGAAGCGGAAAAGACATGAAAAAAGCTGGCTGGACGGGGACCAGAGTTGAGAATTTCAAGGATCACTGAAAATACAGAAAGAAGCTCAAGCCCTTTTGATGAAATGGAAAGATAATTTTCCTCCTTTACCGATGATTTCCCTGAAGGGTTTCCCCTGGGATTCTTTGATATTGATAAAGGCAGGATAAGGGCTCTGCATCTGTTTAAAGAGGATTGGCAAATCATCCATGATTTCATCCTGCAAACCTGGGATTTGGAGAAGATGCCGCTTGCCAATATATGTAAAGGGGATCACGAAGAGTTCATCAATAGATTTAAAGAAAAGGGATGCCTGATTCACAGGCATCCCTTTGGATTTCGTTCAGTGCATTATTTGGTTGCATTCTCGCCATGCACAATAGTCTCTTTACCGGTCTCAGGCACGTCTACCGCAGAAATTCACCCCCTTCAGAGCAACGATCGAAAGGACTCCGGATAGAGGAGTAATAATCAGTCTCTCAACCTTACCTCTGAAGCGATCAACTGCCGTTCCACCAAGCCATAGAATTAAGCCCGGCATAAAACATCACCTCGTTTAACGGGTCATCATTGCAACACGGTGTGATAGAAAAAGAACAGAATGTGTTTATCTCAACAATAACGGTGTGTTGTGGGGTATTTTTCCAAAGAATAGTCACAGTTTCCATCTTATCAGGGGGTGGTCCATTGTCTCTCAAGCGGGCTTGTAAGAAATTTTTCGAGGCATCTTGACAGCCTCAAAATTTGGATTATTATTTTGAAAACACCATCGATCGGTGGATTTTCGCAAAAAGCTCTGAAAATGGTTGATCAAAATTGCAAGTCTTGGGTTTTAGGATACTGTTCTTGGGGCTTTTTGACATTGGACATACTCGATCATCACAGGAAAGGAGGAATGAATCATGATTTGGAGAAGAATGACAGGTTTTCCGGCATGGGACTACTGGACGAGTCCATTTGAGCAACTCGAACGTATGCGCAGAGAGATGGATCGGCTCAGTGAAGGTCTTGGCCGAGGTCTTTTCAGGGAGCCTATGGCCGGTGTGTTTCCTCTGATGAATGTGACTGAGGATAAAGACAACTACTACGTCCGTGCAGAACTCCCCGGTCTCAAAGCCGATGACCTGGACATCTCCGTGAAAGCAGACACACTCTCCATTTCGGGTGAGAAGAAAATTTCTGCTGAAGACGAGAACGCCCAGTATCATCGAAGAGAAAGGGAAGCCGGGAAATTCAGCCGCATCGTCAGCCTGCCGACCCAGGTGGACACCGGCAAGGTAGAAGCACGCTGTACCGACGGGGTTCTGACGGTGGTCCTGCCCAAGGCGGAATCGGCGAAGCCCAAACAGATTGCCGTGAAGACATTCTAGTGTTCGGTGTCTGGTTTCTATATATGAAAGGAGGGATTTACGATGGCAGATACGGAAAGCAAAGCCCTTAAGGTAAAAGAGAAAGCGGAAGTGGCCACCCCTGCCGAGCAGACAAGGCCGGGGCTGGTCTTCACGCCGGCAGCGGACATCTTTGAAACAGATAAAGAGATCACCCTGCTGGCCGATATGCCCGGTGTGAAAGCAGGAGACCTGAACATCGACCTCCATGAGAACGTTCTTACCCTGGACGGTTTTGTCAAATCACCGGAAGCGGCCGATGAGGTGGATGTGATCAGGGAGTACCGCACGGGCAAATACTACCGGCAGTTCACGCTCTCACAGGTCATAGACCGGGGTAAAATAGATGCTGAACTGAAGGACGGGGTCCTTCGGTTAAAGCTTCCCAAGGTTGAAGCTGCAAGACCTCGCAAGATAGCCGTCAAAAGTTCATAATGAAGCGGTTTGTATCAAAGGTTTTACAGGAGAATAGCTGCCGGCAACCATTCAACCCATCAATGCCCACAGAGCGGTTTCCCGGATAAGCAGTTCCATTGATTTCTCCTTATCCTCGAGCCGCTCTGAGGTCTAACCTGTTGACCAAAGAAGGAGGATACTTGATATCTTTTCATAGTGAAGGAGGATAGCATTATGACTGTATCTGAAAAAGCAAAGGAGAAGCTTGATGAGGCAAGCAAGGAGATAAAAGAGGCCATTGATAATCTCAAAGCAGAAGTGGCGGAACTTACCAACAAGGTCAAGGAGAAACTCAAGGGCACGGGAGAGGAAATACGCGATTCCGCTGAAGAGCTTTCCGGGGAAATGAAAGGGCTCTCGGACAAAATCAGGGAATTGATTCCCAAAAGAAGTGAGAAAAATCAGTTGCCTGTTCGCGTTGACCAGTATCCCGAATTTCAGCCCAATGTTTGGGGACGATCTTTGCTGGAGTTCCGCAGGGCTACGGATCGTCTTTTTGATGACTTCTTCAAGAGCTTCAGATGGCCTATGGCTGAATGGAGGAGTCCCTGGGAATTGGCAACAGACATTTTTGGAACGGCTTGGCCACGTGTGGATATGAGCGAAACCGATAAGGAGATAAGAATAACGGCGGAATTGCCCGGAGTGGATAAGGACAGCATTGATGTTTCAGTGACCGACGACAGGGTCTCCATTCGGGGCGAAAAAAAGGAGCATGAAGAAAAGGAGGAAAGGGGCTATTACAAATTAGAGCGCTCGTATGGATTTTTTCATAGGAGTTTTTATCTGCCCTGTGAGGTGGAATCCGATAAGGCGGATGCTTCTTTCAAGGATGGGGTCCTGACCGTTAAGTTGCCCAAGTCAGCTGCTGCCCGCGAAAGAATCAAGAAAATATCCGTCCGTACCAGCTGAAATAGTGTCGGTTCTTAAGGAATGCTCACAAGAGAGACACATGCGAGAATTTACCAGGGAGAGCTTGCTGCAGGCAAATATGAAGAACTGAATCTCTTGGCGAGGCAAAGGAGTACCTCCACTGAAGCGCTTATTTTGGAGGCTATCCGGGCCTATCTGAAAAACGATGAGTTAATGGTATCCATGAATGTTGAATTGGTACCGGTCAATAACTGCCATGTAAGGTGCTACCTGTGGCTTCCATATGATACGTCCAGCAAGGTCGAATTGATGATGAAAGGAAAAGGCACATACATTCAGGGGCTGGTGCGAACGTCGTTGAGACGTATGCAGTTGAAAGGACATGCTCAGGCGCAAACGAGCCTCGATCCGAGCACGGTGGCAACGAGCGCTCCAACTTGATTTTTTCGAAAAAAGTTTTTTCTATGGCTTGACAAATCAAAAAGCGTGTTTGTCGTTCATTTTGGATTCGTTTACATCAATAAAAGAACTTAGTTCGCTTCGCTCACAATTGGAATAATGGAATGTTGGAACAATGGAA
>JAFDDT010000181.1 GCA_019310725.1 Deltaproteobacteria bacterium
GGAGAATATTGACCGGGAAAATCATCCAGCTCTTGATCAAAGTTTTGAAAGCATAAGTCAAATCCTAATGATTCAGCATATTCTTGAAATAGCTCCTTTGCTTTTGCAATTAAATCATCTGTATTTACTTCAACAATTTCTATCATTTTTCAGATTATAACGCCTGTTTAACCTGCGTTTTTCAGAGTGTAGTGAGCGAAGCGAACGGAGCGGCGAGAAACGTCAGGTTGAAACAATTATTATGCAATTTTCCCAGCCTACAGTAAAGGCGTTGTAAAGATACATACACATATTAGTAACTGTAGCAATAAAACAACGATACTAAAAAAGGTAGAGCTCATTAAACTTTTGAAATTATTGCTGTCGCAAATAAGCCGACACCCAGACCAGCTAGGATGCTACCAACAAAATATAGTGCAGACTGATCTAGAAAGAAAAAACCAACACCTATCCCCAATAAAACTCCGCCACCGATAGCCCAAGTGCTTTTGTCAGATTTCTTGCCATTATCGCTCATAATATTTCTCTCCTTTTCTGATCAAATTTGCATAACGCCAAGCTCAGCGGACAAGTGCCGCTGCACTGAGCTTGAAGATGCCAAAAACCGCTGCGCGGCACTTGGACCGCTGGAGTGCCAACTTACGCGTTTGGTTTTAGAACAAGTAGGGAATGAACATTTTTGTCCTTTTCATATATTTCTCATAGCTAGATCCGAAGAAAGACCTGTTTTCCTGCTCCTCTATTCTTGCTGTGGCCACCAGAAAAGCTGTCGTAATCAATGCAGCCAAGATTCCATAGGTGGTTATGTGCTTCATTAATGCACCCCACGCTAACAATAACAGAGAGCTATACATGGGGCGCCTTATATATTTGTAGATACCATCTTTTACAAGCCTTACAGTATCCTCAAAAGCAAGATTTTCCGAGACTATTTCTCTTTTCCTAGAACCTCCCAATTTCCTGAGTAAATAGAACCCCTGAATAACGAATAGGATAGAAAAAAAGAGAAAAGTCCAAGAGATCAACTGAAGGGGAGAAAGTGGGTCTTTGAGCCAGAATGAAATATTCATCAGAACGAGTATCAATATTCCTTCAAAGGCAAAAAACCGATAAAAGCCGTGAGACCCCGTATTTTGTAAAGGTCGCCAAGAAAAAACAATCAATAGAGGAAGAGATAATAGAATGAAAAGTGCAATACGGATGGCAGCAAATAATCCTAATTCCAAAATCTACCTCCTTTTCGCCGCTCCCGAATGCCCGCAAAAATTAGCCGCGAGTGTAACGAGTCGGCTGGATTGTATTGTCAAGGACTCCTTGTCAAACGCTTTTCGAACATTTCGAGTTTTGAAATCTCCAGTATTTTCACGGTCTCTGAAATTTCCCTATACCTATCAGTATAGTTTTTTGGACTCAGCTTGAAATGGTCGAGGGTGATTGTTAGCAAGAGATCAAGAATCTGGTCTGAGTAGCCTAGGTGACAAGGCTCAGCAAAAGTTGACACTTTTTAATACATTAAAAACGTTCTTCGAAAATTGAAAGACCAGATCCTTTATCTGCAACAATTAAGCCTTAGTCCCAAACTTGGAGCTACCAAAGGGCCCTTGCCTGCTCATTTGACGTAGAATAGACCTCCAAAAACAAGGAGGTCGATTCCATGAACGCTAAAAGAGCAAAGGCATTACGCATAGATGCAATACAACGATACGAAGCGGGAGAATCAGCAACTCGCATCTGTAGTTCTCTAGGCAAGAGTCGGCAAAGGCTCTATAAGTGGCTCCAGCGCAAAGAGGAGCTCAGCCAGGACTCCAGTCCAAAAAGGGCTCATAACCGAACTCCCATCGAGATCGAGGAAATGGTGATCGAAGCTCGAAGGAAACTTCAAAACACCAAATACGCGCAAATTGGCGTCAACGCCATTAACCGGGAACTCTACCTCCAAAGCCTGGCCCCTCTGCCTGCATCTACCATCAAGCACATCATGAGCCGAGAGGGCCTGCAACGAAAAAGGCTGCCGTATGTACCGAAGGGGAAGGCCTACCCACCCCAAACCACAGGCCATCTGCGTCAACAATATCCACCAGGCAGATATCGTGGGGCCTCGGTACATCAGAGGAGATGGCCGGTTCTACAGCCTCAACGTAATGGATATCGCTACCCATCGGATTACGATTAATCCCTCTCGTCGCAAAGACGATGGGAGCATCGCAGAGGCACTGATCGATACCTGGAAGAAGTTGGGCATACCCGATTTTCTCCAAATGGATAATGAACTGTCCTTCAGGGGATCTAATCGCTATCCCCACTCCCTGGGGGTGGTGCTCAGGCTCTGTCTCTCGCTGGGAATCCAGGCAGTGTTTATTCCCCAGGGAGAACCCTGGAGAAATGGAGAGATCGAGAGCTTCCAGGATACCTTTGACAAGGCCTTCTTCCGCTCCCAAACCTTTCCCTCTTTCAGAGAGCTCTGTGGTGAGGCACCTCGGTTTGGCAACTACCACAACGAACACTATCTCTACAGCTGCCTAAAGGGTAAGACCCCAAATCGGGCGCTCCGAGAGGATTCAGCAGGTGTTGCACTATTGCCGGCATCATTTCGCCTACCCAAGGGGCAAAGACCCATCGAAGATGGTTATATTCACTTTTTCCGCTTCATCCGAAGCGATAGAAAATTAGATATCTTTGGAGAAAAGTTTACAGTACGCAAGGAGCTCGTGTATGAATACGTCAAAGCGACAATCTGCACCGAGGCACACATACTCCAAGTTAGGCACGTGTCAACGCTAGCTGAGCCAAAGGAGGATTAAAACACCCCCATGGGGGTGTGAACCTAAGTGTCAACATTTGGTGGTCCTTTTTAATGTCCTTTAAAGTGTCAACGTTTTGGTGGACTTTGTGAGTTAAGCACTGGCTGAAGGTCACTGGATGATCATTTCTCCCAGTACCGTAGAACTTTGGGCATATGTTCTTTACCCATTTCCCATATGGGTGTGCCCATGCACTTAATTCATTCCACAGTTTCTGTAAATCGTCTTTCTCGCCAGAATCCAGGGACCCAATCGATGAAATTCTATCTCTCATGCTGCCATTCTCTATTGTTGCTACCCCAACCAAAAGCTCAAATACACTTCTTAGGAGAATCATGGCACCGAGATAATCTGTTGCACCGATCAGAAGTAGCGCACTCTGATAGATCTTTCTCAAATAACCCAGAAAAAGTGTTTTTCCTCGCACAGCTTCAACGTTCTCGTCAGCCTCAACTTGTTTCTTGTCCAATTCGACGATTATTTGCTCTGAAACTCTCAAAAGAACAAAAGCGTTAGACAGCTTCAACGAGAGCACAGGATCTTGGCGGATAGAGTCGATAAACGGAGCGATGAACTCTCTTCTCAGGACAAGTTCAATTTGCTTCTTTGGAATCACATCTGTTGTCATGGTCCGTCCGGATCCGTGTCCTTAACGGGCTGCGAGATGAGCCGCCGTCAGTTGGGGGCGGAAATTGCATTTATGCAATTTTCTGTGTCAACTGACCGAGCGGGGCAAAGCCCGAAGGGGGTCGGCTCGATTGAGTTTGATAGGCGGAGCGTGAGCGGAGCCTATGAAACTCAATCGGCACATCTCGCAGCCCGATAGGGCGGACGGCCTTAGGCCGGGCGAGCAGCGGCGAGCGGTCCGCCCTATCGGTTAAGATATATTGAAAATTTTACTCATATTGTGCTTTCATGTATTATTTTCCATGATATAGTGATATGTTGCTGATATCATGGAAAACAAAAGAAAATTCAGACCCGATCCCGACCCAAAGCTTATGGATCAGGTCCGGCAGGTGCTTCGGTACCATCATTACGCATACCGCACCGAGAATACCTACTGCGATTGGATCGTTCGTTTCATAAAATATTTCGGCGCTAAAAAGCATCCGCGAGATATGGGCAAAACCGAGATTGACGCCTATCTGAGCCACCTTGCCACCGAGCGAAAGGTCTCCGCATCCACCCAACGTCAGGCATTAAATGCCATCATTTTCCTGTACCGGCACGCCCTTGATCAACCGATTGAAGAACAGATCGAGCCCACAAGAGCAAAGCGTCACCCCCGGCTGCCAGTGGTCATGACCAGAAACGAAGTCCAGCGCGTTTTAGCGCACATGCAGGGAATCCATCTATTGATGGCCAAAATTTTTATGGGGCAGGTCTCCGCTTGATGGAATGTATCCGTCTCCGTGTAAAAGATCTTGATTTTGAAAGAGGCCTGATTTATGTGCGCGGTGCTAAGAGCAACAAGGATCGCACCACCCTGTTTCCAAAATCCATCCAGCAGGAGATGCGCCGCCAGGTTGAAAAGGTTAAACGCCTTCACGATGAAGACCTGGCGCAAGGCTACGGCGGAGTGTATCTGCCCGAGGCCCTACCCAGAAAATACCCGCATGCTGCCCAAGAGTTTCGCTGGCAGTACGTGTTTCCGGCAAAAAAGCGAAGCGTAGACCCGCGCACCGCGGTTGAGCGCAGGCATCACGTGCTGGAATCCGGTTTACAGAAAGCCGTCAAAGTTGCCGTTGATCGTTGCGGCATTACCAAACGGGTGGGCTGCCACACCTTTCGGCACTCATTCGCCACCCATATGCTTGAAGACGGCGTCAATATCAGAGTGCTCCAGGAGCTCATGGGACACGCGGATGTGAAGACCACCGAAATCTACACGCACGTAATGGAAAAAGATATCTCCGCGACAGTAAGCCCTCTGGATTCGTTGTAGTGAAAGGTTTTCCCAGCTATCAATACTTTGTTTCACCTTTACAGCTGGAAAAGAAAATGGGTCAAGCCTGCTCTTGACTCCTGTTTGGCATTCCGATTGGGTTTCAATAGCCCTTGTAAATCACCGATATTCTGCCAATTGGGTTCTTACCCGTCATACGCTATGGTAAAGGCAGCAGGCCCGATATTTATCAGATTTAGTGATGTCGCTGTAATTGCTCGCTGGTGCCTCAAGACCATATATTTATTCACGCCGAAGGGGAAGCTCATAATCCCCATAATCAGCGGCAGTTGAGAGTAGGAAATCAACTGAGCAGGAGAGCGAGAGTGGTGGTTAGAGCGCTGCATGATGTAGCAGAATAAAATCGTGGTTTCGCTGGAGCTGTGGCGACGAGAATGAATTCTGTTATAAATTAAGTGATTCTTACCATATCCTTTCGGTATCTGCAAGAAGGAATGCGATTGCGGCAAGGCCGTGAAAAAATTCGAAACCTGAATATTACTCTTATTTCTCGCCCTCTGCCCTTCGACTTCGCTCAGGGTCGCTCGATCTCTCAGAGTGCGCCCCAGTGAAATATGATCCTCTGCGTGCCAATTAGGGGAGTCAGTGCTGCGAAGCTTTAGTAAAATTCTGCAACTATTTCACGCGGCAAGCAGAGAAGTGACTCTGTTTGTTATGCGGGTGAATCCGCGTGAGCAAGATAGACTCTTGTCCTCACACAACGAGCAAGAAGTACCCAAGTGAAAACATACGTTGGATTTCGTGGAGAGGGCATCAGGTGATAATCCACAGCACCTGGATACGTACGAATCTGAGGACTCTGCGAGAGAAAAAGTGGCCCCCCGCCAAGCATAACGGTTCAGTACGAGGAATTTCGAACTATCCGAAGCGTGCCTTAGCTCGCCTTCACCTTGTTAAGGATGCCGGCCAACTGGGCCACGTGCTTGCGTTCTTCTTCAATTATCTGCTCAATTTTATCTCGCCCATATTTTGGCGGTACCATGTTTTTGAGGCCCAGGTAGAAGAGGATGGAGTCCTTTTCGAGACCTAGAGCTACGTTGACTATATCCTCCAGGGTTTCATTCCCGGTGAGGGAATCTGCAGCAGACGGGCTCCCTTCGCCACCAAGTGTGTCGGCCATTGACGCTAAATACAGGGCCAATTCGCCATGGGGGTCGAAGACCTTTCCGCCCTTGTCTTGTGCTCTCAATGTCTCCCGCATTTCAGTGAAGGTTTCCTGGTGTTTATCTTCCATCGCGGCCAGACTTTCAAAAAAGTCCCGATTTTTCTCATCTGATTGAAGGCCTGCAGTCTTCCGATAGAAGGCGGCACCATTGCTTTCGATGCGAATTGCCATCTCAAGAACTTCATCTGCGTTGAATCCTATGGCCATGTTTTGTCCTCCTTTCTGACATGAGAAATGTTCGATGTCTAGCGTGCCGCGGAGAGATTTATCTCTTTAATAATATAGTTTGCAATGCCCTTGGGTATCTCTTCGTTAATAATCAAGTAGTCGAGCAGTTTGAAGTATTGAAACTGGTTATCCAAAGATACAAGGGAGGCGAACCGGTCATTGTGCGGTAGGCCAAGATTTTTGATTGTGTCAGGTGTTAACACAATCTGCTGTGTACTCTCAGGGTCTTCTGCAGGGACGAGAAGAATCGAGACATAGTCTAAATTGGCCAGTTGAGCTCCCTTGCAGGTATAAACTTTCTTTATCAGCATGCTCCCAATGGTTTTATAGCGAGTATTGGAATCAACTCCCATACCGGTCTTCTGCTTTATATCAACAGATTTTACAACCCAACTTTCTCCATCGGCACCATAGGTAATGGTGCTAGCTGTTTTGGTTTCATCTGTCTTTTTGAATTCGCCCTTTAGAAAGGCATCGACTGATATGCTTGCATCAAGGCCCAGGTACTTGATAACTTTTTTGGCTAATCTTCCAGCCAAGACGCTTGTGGGATCAATGGATACACCGGCCTTTGCCTGCAGGTAGCCTTGCACCTCGGTAAACAATTTCTCCCGATCTCGCGTTATGTTTTTCTCGCTACAGGCCGTGGATAGTTCATCTTGAAGCGTGTCCTTAAACTGGTAGTCCGGCAAATAATCTCTGAGCACGGTTATGTAGCCAAGCTCTTCTATATCCCTCCCATTCCTGTATCTTGGGATATAGCCCTCTTGTGGGCCTAAGGCAGGCGCAAATGCCATTCTTACCCTGAATTTGTCGTGCAGCACCTGGAGTATTTCTCCCGCATTTCGAGCATACAGCGCAAACCACCCACGTCCTTCATCAAGTTTCGAGAATTTATTCCAGATATCAGGAAATGTTTGCAGATCCCTGCAAAAGGGTATCCTCCTATTGATTACAAAATTGAATTCGGCAAGGGCAGAGTCAGTAAACCGGATGGAATCTTTGAGAATGAGTGCCTGGATACCATCCTGTGTTTTTACCAACTGATAGGGCTTTTTTGGTCTGCCTGAGAAGGGTGCCGTGCCCACAAGCACGTCTTCTAAGCTTATAGTGTATATGGGTGTCATACCGGGTATATAAAGAAAGATCTGTCTTTTGTCTTCCGGGTTGAGTGCAAAGGTGCCTTCTCGCAGATATCCGTCATAGGAACGGACAGTTGAAAGAAAGAAAAGGGAAACCAGAAACATAACGCCGACACACAAGAGAAAACGCCTTGAGCGGCGGTTACATTTCTGAGGTATGTTGAGTTTTTGCATAGTTTCTTCTCCCTTTTCTTGGTATCCTAGTCAAGGAGATTTTGCAAAAAAATTCGTAGGCGTTCACGGGTTCAAAGGTTCAGAGGTTCAAGGTTCCATTCTCGTCCCCGGACTCCATTTAGAATGTGTATTTACGAGAAAAGCGTCATCTTCGTCAGGCCTAATCCAAAATTTGGAGCTAAATTGGCAATTACTTGGGAAAATGAGCATTTTTAACGAGGACTTCTGGTCTTCAATGCCTTCTTTGTCCTTAACCCTGAACGTTGAACACTGAACCTGTGAACGGTTACAAAAATTCCTAATCAAAGGCCGCAGGGCGATTGGTGTGCTGTAGATGCGCCTGCACGTCCGCGAGGTGTCGCTCGTTGGTGCGGAGTCTGGAAAGGGGAGGCAGATCGTTGAAGCTGAAAAAGCCAACAGCTGCAGTTTCATCGCTGGGGCTGGCCTCGCCTCCGGTTATCTCACAGAGAAATAAGATTTTGTAGGCATGGAAAAACTCTATGGGGGTCGGGCCCCTGTTCGCATCATATACACCGACCACCTTTCGGGGTACGACTTCGAAGCCACTCTCTTCCCGCACCTCACGAATCACCATGTCGGAGGGAAGTTCCCCCACATCGGCCCAGCCTCCCGGCATACACCAGCGCTCGTCTGAACGCTCCTGCACCAGGAGGATCTTTCCATCCCGGACAGCTGCGCCTCGGACATCTACTTTTGCTGTTGCGTAGCCTGGTTGCGCGAGAAAGTTCTGGAGTACGGGTTCCTTAGGAAGCCTGGTGTGACTATGAACGATTTCGGCAGCGATTTCCATCAAGCGCTCGTAGCGTTTGGTTTCGTAGTCTGTGCTCGCATAGGTCAGCCCGGTTTGGCTCAAGGACTGGATCTCACGTGCCCATTCCAGCCAGCGGGGTGTATTGGTTTTCGTCATAGATTCATCTTTTTTGGGTAATTAATGTCTCTCGCCCGCTCCCCTTCGACCCCTCGACAAGCTCAGGACTTAGGGTCGCTCGAGCACACAGAGTGAGCAAAGGTAACCGTTAGATCTATCTTCGGCCTCTGAGTTTTGCAAGGAGCCTGAGGATCTCGATGTAAAGCCAGATCAGGGTGACCATGAGGCCGAATGCCGCGTACCATTCCATGTATTTGGGCGCTCCGCGGGCTGCCCCGTTTTCGATGAAGTCAAAATCAAGGACCAGATTGAGTGCCGCAATGGCAACCACAAAGAGGCTGAAGGCGATCCCGATCGTGCCACTTTCATGAATAAAGGGCATGCGGACACCAAAAAAACCAAGGAAAATGGTTGCCATATAGATGAGAGCAATCCCTCCAGTTGCGGCAACCACCCCCAACTTGAAGTTCTCTGTCGCCTTGATGAGCCCCGAGCGATAAGCGAACAACAGGCAGAATAAGGTGCCAAAGGTCAAAGTTACGGCCTGAATAACGATTCCAGGGTATTTGGCCTCGAAAATGGCGGAGAATCCCCCGAGAAACAGCCCTTCAAGCAGGGCATAGAGCGGGGCCGTAAAGGCCGCCCACTGTTTCTTGAAAATCGTAATCAGCGCCACAACAAAGCCGCCGATGGCACCTCCTATTATCCACGGCACAACAGCAGAGGGATCCCAGGCGGTGTAGTACATACGCCACGTGTAGGTCGCCGGGATGAGGGTCAATACCGCCAGCAGAGCAGTCTTGTTTACGGTGCCGTGGATGGTCATTGCGCGAGCGGTATTCAGTGCGCGGCCTACTCCGGTGAAGGTATTTGCGCTCAGCGCTGGATTGGCTGTCCTTATGGCTTTCGTCTCCTTTTCCTGGTTCTATTGTCTGGCATATTCGCTTTTCCCGCTCATCGTATCATATCTTCAGGTTTTCTTTAATTCTTTTCCTATGTTCCATGCCCTGGCAAGGCGCTGCCCAAGTTTGGTGTTCATCTCTCTCATCCGTCTAAGACGAAACCCTTAAAGCATGATTCTGAGGGAGTAAGGGGTTTGTTAGTTACCTGAGGATTCGCTCCACAACTGCATTTCCCATGTCCACGGTTCCAACAGCTTCTCTTTTGTGCAAGGCTATGTCCGAGGTGCGGATGCCTGCCTCTAAAGCCTCAGCAACGGCCCGTTCTATTACGTCCGCGGGTTCTCCAAGGTCGAGGCTATGCCGCAGGAGCATAGCTGCCGACAGGATCTGGGCCACAGGATTGGCTATGCCCTTACCTGCAATATCGGGAGCAGATCCGCCGGCAGGCTCATACAGTCCGAACTTCCTATCGTTGAGACTGGCGGAAGGTAAAAGCCCTATGGAGCCGGTAAGCATGGCACATTCATCGGAAATGATATCCCCGAACATATTACCACACAGGAGCACATCAAACTGATGAGGATTCTTAACCAATTGCATGGTAGCACTGTCCACATACATATGATTCAGATCTATGTCCTGATATTTTCTGCCGACTTCGCTGACCACTTCTCTCCAGAGCACCATGGTAGTAAGTACGTTCGCCTTGTCAACCGAAGTCACCTTTTTTCTTCTTTTTCTGGCCAAGGTAAAACCCATCCTGGCAATTCTTTCTATCTCCTCTCTGGTATACACCATGGTATCAAAGGCGCATTCTTCGGGCCCATTGCCTTGCCTGCCTCTAGGCTGGCCAAAATAGATACCACCGGTAAGTTCCCTGACACAGAGTATGTCAAAGCCATCTCCAACGATGTTGGGTCGGAGAGGACTGGAGCCTGCCAGGGCCTTAAAAACCCTGGCGGGCCGAAGGTTGCAAAAAAGTTCAAAGTGTTTTCGCAGGGGGAGGAGCGCAGCCCTCTCTGGCTGTTTCTCGGGGGGCAGGCTCTCCCACTTGGGGCCTCCTACCGATCCGAACAGAATAGCATCGCTGGATTCGCAGAGGCTCACGGTATGTGAAGGCAGAGCCTCTCCGTGTTTATCGATGGCACACCCACCTACATCGGCAAACTCATATTCAAGTTGAAATGAGAACTTTTTCTGGGTTGCATCCAGCACCTTAAGGGCTTCGTGCATGACCTCTGGGCCGATGCCGTCACCCGGCAAGATCGTGATTCTTCTCACGTTTCAAGCTCCTTTCTGTTCGTTGATAATCAGTGTCGCTACCAGGGGTAGGAGATCTTCAAGGGGATATTGGTGGATTTCAGTAACCCTGTTGTCTCCGATGATTCTTGAGCCAAAATAGCCTCAGCCCTGGATCCAACGGAGGGTTTTCCGGGCCCGATTCACACAGGACATTATCAGGCAAGGGTATGTTTTGGGTATCTTCCTCTTGCAGGCTACCCATCAGTCTGCTCGGCGTCCGTGATGGGTGGTTAAAACGTAACCAAACTTCTTTTTTTCATGCCCGTTCAGCATCAGGGTGAACTTGACCGTGTCAAGGTCTACCTTCTCAAAGGTGTCGAAATCCCCGCTCTTTGTAAGATCCCAGGATGGGGCCTTGAAATTGCGCGTTACCTCTACCTTCACTGGGACATCGCGGGTGTTCTTAACCTCTATCTCGAACTCGCAGGTCTCATCCCACCCGCTGATATTCCCGTTACTGTGAAAGAGGTATCGGTCAGTTTTGCAGTTCATGAGCATGGGCTTTACGATCACGTTGGCAACAGAACCAAGGCTCAGCTCTACATCTTCATCTACGGGAATGTACTTGAAACGGGACCGCCCCTCGTAGGAAAGATGGGCCGATTCGCCGACATCGCGGTATAGTTGCAGGGTGCCTCCAGGAATCGGGGTGTTGCCCAGGTTGTGCTCTTCATCATTTTTGAAGCTCAGGAAACGGACGACTTGGTTCCCATACCGTTTCTCTTCATACCTATAGAGGTTAATAACGGGAACCTCATCAACGGTAAAGCTGGGCAACCGTTTCGACCATCCGTGGGGAATGGTTTCCGTTCCCTCAATCGTGTACAGGAAATACTCGCTGAGCCCCTCCTTTTTGATCTCCTTGGGCCTGGCCAGCATTACTTCTTCTGCTTTCATAACCTGGCGTTTAACCTCGGCCATTTCTGCTTCAGGAGCAAGTATTCTCCCTTTGGGCACTCCTGGTGGGCCAGGACGGCCGAATGGATATTGCCTGCGTGCCAGAGCGACAATACGATCGATGAGATGAATTTTGCCGACGATCATTCGAACCTGGGCGTTTTCATACCCTTCACCGCTCTTGTTCGTTACCCGTACGTAGCCCTGCAGGCGCATGACCTTCTCATCCCTGCTGAGCGTCCCCATATAGAAGGCACGCCATGAAAGGCCGCTGGTGAGGTACGTGATTTCTACCGGTACCTTTCCACTGACCTGGCTCCGGACGTGCCACAGACCCAGGTTACGCACCCGGGGAGGAAAGGTGAGATCAAGGATATCGATCTTATCGGCGTCAACTACAGGCAGCATATCCAGGCTGGTAGGGTCGATAAGGGTATTGGCCCACGAGAATTGGAGGCGATTGATCCCGTTCTTTAGTGTGAGGGCCCGTCTTTCTTTTACCAGGGTCAGGTCGGCTGAGTTATAGATAGTCAATTGCACGGTGTCGCGTTTTGGTAGGATAACCAAATCCACCTTGGCCGAGGCAAGGTTATATCCCAGCAGTAATGCGATGGTTGCAGAAAGTATCAGCTTCCGTATCATGGTATCATCTCCTATGGGCGAACGTTTCGGCGATGGTAGTGCATCGAGAGTTCCATCTTACCGTGACCTGGTAGTGCGATCTCGAATTCCAGGGTGCAGGCATCTTTCCGCATGTATTTCAGGGTGCACTGTTCCATGTCCCATTGCCCGGGAATGTGTTGAATCACTGTGAGCCTAGCTGGTTTGTCTTTGAAATTCTCGATGGTTGCCTTGATCACTTCATCGGTGTCGTAGAGGACGATGCGGTTCTTTTTGTTGCGACGTACATTGATACGTTTATCTCGCATCTTGCGCTGAGTTACGACAATGTCACGGCTGTCCCCGATATACACCTCCATTTTTTCTCCCACCGGCACCACCGTGGTGGCATCTTCTCCCACGAAGATGGTGCTTCCATACCCATCCTCTTGAAAGACCCGCACCTTCCCCTCTGAAAGGGGGAACAGACCAAGGCCAGCTGTTACAGCGTTTTTAATCCGGTACGTTACGGGTATGCCCACATTGGTACGCAACTTTTCTGGATCCCAGGGAAGCTTGCGGGCATCAAAGGTCCACATCTTTTCGATAGGCACCCCATCTTTATTCAAAAAGAGGAGCTGTTTGGTCTCTTCGTGGCTGATACTCGCCTCAGGGGACTGGCCACTGTTTAGGAGCACATGGGCGTTTACGAAATCCTCACCCGAAAAATTGCGGAGCACCAAGAAACTTTTCAGATTTACCTTTGTTTCCTCTTTGTCGGCAACTGCCTTGTAGGTGGTCAACCGATCGATATAAGAGAGCAGATAGCTGATTCGCACCGTGACCTCTGAGGCCTCGGCACTTGAAATTTCCCAAACCAGTGCAGCCTCATTAGGAGGATAGCTTACGCTGAGCAGGCTGACCTTGTCTGGTCTGGTGAGCACGATTAGCCGGATCGAGTCTGCATCGATGTTCACCTCTTTCCAGGAAAAGTCCACTTTGTTGAGCCCTTTCTGCAGGGTGAGGACCCGTTCCTCCTCGATCAGGGTTGCTTGTGGGTTATCGAGCCGAATGATGGTGGTTCCGCGCTCTGGAAGTGCCACCATCTTGATTCGAGCGTCGACCGCGGTTGCAAGAATGGATAAGACAACCCCCACGGTGAACACAACGCTCACTAGGCCTATCTTTTTCATGCTTGTTTTCTCCTCTTTGTGGTTTTTGCCCCTGTATCTTGAGAAACATGGATATGCAAAATGCAGTCCGAATCCGCTTCAAATGCTATTCAAAGGGTTGCCTGATAATCGTCTTGAGCTTATGTGGTGCCGTCCTCCTTGGATCGCTCAAATAGATCTCGTGGTGTTTTCCTCGTAACCGGTACCCTTGGTCTCTGATGAAACCGTGGATCTTATCGATGGTTGGTGCCTCCTCAGAATAGGGGCCAAAATACATAATCTGTGCTGCCGTTCCCTCAGGAAAGGCTGCAAATCGCATATCTGACAGTGATGCAAGGCCCTTCTTTTTCTCTACCTGTTTTACTGCCCCCTCGACCAACTGCTGGGTCACATACGCTGGTTGCATGATCATCGCTGTCCATTTCCATGCGTCCCTGTTTTCCATGCTGAACTGCGTCATATCCTCAACCCACCACAGGCCTTCGAGTGGCATAACCGCAAAGTCAATACCAGATTCACCTCTCTTAATTGCAAACTTCAGCGCATAAGATACCGCGAAGAGCGTTTCTATTGCATCTTGATACGCTTCAGAGGTGTTTGGATCTCCTTCACCATCGATCATGAGGAAATTGAGTTCGGGCACATCCACTACCGTGACCTGCTTTGACGATGGGTTATACAGATGCTTGAGCTGTTTTTTGAAATCGATTTTCGTTGGCACCTTTCAAATATCCTCTCTGTTTACCAAGGGCTTGGAAGGGTGGGATCTGGCATTTGTAGAGCAATTTATCCGATGATAATATTGTCCAGGGCCCTTTTTGGCACGTGATGTACAGCTTCACTGTCGCGCCAGTACTTTATGTCCCCATCCGGCCCGAGTGGCTCGATCTTCACTGTTTCTTTCGGTTTGCCAAGGGCCAAGACAAGGCGTATCTCATAGCGCGTGGGTATTTCTAGGGCCTCCTGAAGGCTTTCTCTCTGCACACTGTAAATCGTGCACCCTCCGAAACCCTTTTCAGTTGCTCCCAAAAGGATGCTTTGAGCGGCAATTCCGCAGTCAAAGTCAGGCAATGGCGATTTGATATCTTTGTCATTAAGGATAACGACATAGGCGGATGGCCTTTCCCCTTCCGGGGGACCTGGCCAGTCATTGATATAGCCTGCCCACGCAAGGTGTTGAAATATCAAAGCGTTCTTTTCCAAATCACAGGAAAGGATATACTTGAGTGGCTGCATATTTGATGCTGATGCAGTGATTCTGGCAAGGTCAACAAGCTCTCTGAGTGTGTCAAGCTCGATGGCCACATCTTGATAAAATCGACGATAGCTTCTGTTTTTT
>JAFDDT010000182.1 GCA_019310725.1 Deltaproteobacteria bacterium
TTGACAGATTAAACTGAATCTTTGATATCTGGCAGCAGGAAATCATCTGATGGTCTTTTGGGTCTATAACATAATAGCAACGGTCGGCCTTTTTTGTGCTGGTCCAGTGATTTTCCTCTGGTTCCTTATTCGAGGCTCTATAGACAGCCATTTCAAAGAGCGATTGGGAATGTTGCCTCGTGAGGTTATGCAATCCAAGGGAAAGAGACCGCGGATCTGGATACATGCAGTATCCGTAGGCGAGGTAAAATTGGCGAACGCTATCGTTCGGGTGTTAAAATCGCAGAAAGGTGTATTCTCACTTGTTCTCTCCACCATGACCAACAGCGGGAGGGAAACCGCTCGTGAGACTATGCCAACAGATGCTATCGTCATTTATGCCCCAATTGATGCATGGTGGTGTGTTAAGCGGTCTTTTCAGAGGGCGTCTCCTGATCTCTTTATAAACCTGGAGACAGAGATCTGGCCAAACCTTTTGTGGGCGTGTAAGAAATTGAACGTCCCGGCATTTCTGATGAACGGGCGCATTTCCGTAAGATCGATAGGCACCTACAAGCGGGTGAGGAAGATCGATAGGCACCTACAAGCGGGTGAGGTTTTTGACGGAAGATGTTCTCTCTGCTTATAGGCTCCTTTCCATGATTAGCACGTCCGATGCTCAGAGGATACTGGCTCTGGGAGCTGAGCCTGACAAAGTAGTGGTGGGAGGAAATGTGAAATATGATCTCTTAATAGATGAGGCCCGGCCAGAATTATCTCAGAAGATGGCCCAGATATACAAAATTGATAAGAAAAGACCTGTTTTCATAGCAGGAAGTACCAGAGAGGGGGAAGAGGAGATCGTAATTGGAGCCTATTTGGACCTGCTTGAAACCTACCCGGAGATGATCTTGATCATTGCACCCAGACATTCAAAGAGGTGTGGGAATATTGAATCTATTCTCCGGTCCCGCAGCCTAAATTACTGTTTGAGAAGTAGCCTGGAAAATGATAGTAAGAGAGATCTTGCTCCTAGCGTTATTCTTGTGGATAGACTGGGAGAACTTTTTGGGCTTTACAGCTTGGGAACGGTAATTTTTTGCGGTGCAAGCCTTGTGCCCCTTGGTGGACAAAACGTATTGGAAGCGGCTGTTTGGGGCAAGCCAGTTATGTATGGCCCTTCAATGGAGGATTTCTTGGAAGCTACAGAGCTGTTAGACAAGGTAGGTGCAGGCTTTCGGGTGGACAATATGCATGATTTGGTAAAGACGGCCACATGGCTCCTGGAAAATCCAGATGAGTCTGATCGCTTAGGGAGGCTTGCCCGAGATGAAATTGAAAGCTATATTGATTCTACCAGAAAACAGATAGAGGATATTTTTCGCTTTCTCCCTTAGAAAAGAACAGGGCAGAATCGGAACCGCAGAAAGAGTGTTGCTAGGCAAGGTAAAGGCCATATGAAAAAAGGTTTGAGCGTGATCAAACAGGCCAGAGAGGTATTAGAGATTGAGGCTCAGGGGATCCTAAATCTAATTGAGAGGATCGGGTCGGAGTTTGAGCAGGCTGTGGAGATGATTCTCGGGAGTAAAGGACGGGTGATCTTCACTGGAATGGGTAAATCGGGCATAGTTGGAAGAAAGATCGCAGCAACACTGAACAGTACGGGTACCCCTTCACTCTTCCTGCACCCGGCAGAGGCAATGCACGGTGATTTGGGTATGGTTACCTCTGATGATATCGTCATTGCGATATCAAACAGCGGCTACACAAAGGAGGTGACCACTATTATACCTACATTAAAGGGCCTCGGTGCAAAACTTGTCGCCTTTACCGGAGATCCGGAATCGCCCGTAGCACGGGAAAGCGATCTGCTCATAAATGTGGGGGTAGATAGAGAGGCGTGTCCCTTGGGCCTAGCGCCTACAACTAGCACAACTGCCGCCTTGGCCATGGGTGATGCGCTGGCCGTTGTTCTTATCAACAGAAGGCGGTTTAACAGCAAGGACTTCAAACGGTTTCACCCAGGTGGTAGCTTGGGAGACAGGCTTTCGGTCAAGATCAAGAAGATCATGCTTACCGGTGAGGAGATGCCGCTCGTTTGTATAGGCCAGACCATAGAGGAGACCCTTTCCGAGATCGACCGAAAAGACCTCGGTGCATCCCTGGTGGTCGATGAAAGGCTCGTTTTACAGGGAGTCGTCACCGATGGTGACATCAGGAGATCTCTTTTGCAGCGGGGAGACATCATGGGATTGCAGGTGGAAGTGGTAATGTCAATATCGCCAAAGACGCTCGATGAGGAGAAAACGGCAGCAGAGGCAGTGGCATTAATGGAATACCATGGGATTACGGTTTTACCCATTGTGGATAAAGCAAAAAGGGTAAAAGGCATTGTTCATTTACATGGGCTCTTAGGTGGGAAAGAATTTAGATTAAATGGTAGCTAACAAATTACCCAGGGGACTTATAGTCGACTTGATTACCCCCCTCGATGATACGGGAGGTATTGATAGAGAAGGCCTCAATGCTATTTTAGCAAAGGTTCTGCCTCATGCCGATGGAATACTCCTAGCAGGTCCACAGATGGGGGAAGGCAGGGGCCTTGGCCCGCAGTTCAAAGTTGAACTGTTTGAAAAGGCGAGTGCCTTTGTTCAAGGGAAGGTCCCCCTGTTTTTTTGGATCAGTGAAAATTCGATAGAGGCGACCAAAGAACTGCTCGACCACCTTAAAGGTATCTTGGAATCAACTGGTTACAGGGGTACGATTTTTTGGCTTGACTCCCCGCTTGCTTATCATAGCAACAGGGGTCTGTATCGATACTATCAAGACCTTACTGCGATTACGGACCGTGCCTTTGTTCTGTATAACGATGCCGGGCTGATTAAACTGTTAGAAAAGCAGTTAAAGCGGGGTAACATCAGGACAAATATCCTTAAGGATTTAAGCAGGATAGAGAAAATTGTGGCACTGGTTTTTCGCGGCTCGCTCACCCGGGTGAATAATTACCAAAAGGCCCTTGATAGGAGGCCGGATTTCAAGATCTATGATGGCGATGAGGCACGGTTCTTAGAGCATCCCAGTCTGAGTGGAATAGTTTCTATGGGTGCGAATTTGGCACCAAGAATCTGGAGTACAGTTACAAGGGCCTCGCTGGGGGTGCTGGAAGAAGGTGAAAGGAAACCTGGTTATCTAAGCCAGATCTGGGAGATGGGGCAATTTCTAAAAGACCTCATGGACATGTATCGGCGCAATCCTGTCTGGACAGTAAAGAAGGCCCTCTCTGATCTCAAAACTATCAAATCCCCTGCCTGCGCGGCAATGACCAAGGCCTTTGAGGAAGAGCAAAGCCCACTTGCCGAGTTTATTGCAAAGCACCATATAGAGTGATCATCTTCTGTTCATCTCTTTCTGAAGCCCCTCTAGGTGTCTACATAACCCAACATCTTAACATTTATCCACCAGACTTATGGCGGATTAATGTCAAGCCTGCGCGATAGCTTCGGAGAATTCTCAGGCTCCCGAAAGCCAGCCTGGCCTGGCGCGACGGCATGTGGATATCCAACTGCCCTCACTGCGTATGAATGCCTCACTTTCATCACCGCATCTTGACATGCCAGGTCTGGGCCAGGGTTTTTGCAACATCACTCAGGTGCAAAGGATAATTGGGATCGTAGAACGGTTGCGGCTGCCTGCCCGCCATTGCTTCGCTCAGGCGTTAGCAGGCGGGCGCAGCTCGAAACGGTTAACGGTTAACGTCATAGGGACTTTGGACGAAACCAACCCCGAACTTTCGGGACTTCGCCACAAATAATGGAATATGATTTTTCTCCATTCACCCGTCCTCGTCCGATGCCAAAGGCTATGGCCGATGGCGTCTGCAGTAGCCCGCTACGGAGGGTGGATCGGTTTGCCTGTTCCCCGATGGAATCGGGGTACGGGCCGGGAAGATCGAGGTTGAGGTTGAATTACACATAAGATGTTAACAGGAGAAATGCCAATCTTGGAGGAGTCGCAATTCTGGATGCCGGTACTAGGATTGTCGAATTATCTAATTTTTTTTCAGGACCTCCCTTATTTTCCCAGATAGTTCGTTAATGGTGAAGGGTTTCTGGATAAAGCCATTACAGCCTCTCTCCAGTATCTCGGTTGCCTGACCGTCTATGCTGTATCCGCTGGAAAGAAGCACTGTTACACTCGGGTTAATTTCCTTCATCTGGTCATACGTTTCCCCACCACCCCTGTCAGGCATAATCATATCCAGGATGACGAGGTCAATCTTGTCCTTATTTGCTTTATAAACCTTGACTGCGTCTCTGCCCCCTTTGGCTTCAAGAACGGTATAGCCTAACATCTTGAGCATGTTTATGCCCACCTCTAAAACCATTGGCTCATCGTCTACAAGCAGGACAGTCTCACTGCCATTCATGACCTGTCGAGGAGTCCTGGCAACCGGCTCCACCTTCCTTTCTGCTCCAGGCAGGTAAATCTTAAAGGTGGTTCCAGAGCCTTTGCCAGATTCCACATCAATGTATCCGCCGTGGGCCTTGACAGTGCCGTAGACAGAGGCCAATCCAAGGCCGGTACCTTTGCCGAGACCCTTTGTGGAAAAGAACGGATCAAAGACGCGCTCTGTGGTCCTTTTGTCCATGCCGGTGCCGGTGTCTCTTACGGTCAGCAAGACATAGTTTCCTGGCTTTGGTTTATAAGGTCTACCTTTCATATCCTTGTCAGTAACATTTATGGTTTTCAAGAACAGATCTCCCCCACCGGGCATGGCATCTGCAGCATTGACATAAAGGTTCAGCAGAACCTGCTCAATCTGCGCCTGGTCCGCCTCTATCGGGAATAGGTTTTCGGCAAGATCTCGGTGAACCCTAATCTCCTTTTTGGTTGTGCAAAAGGTGTCAGAGGTCTCTTTCAATAATTGGTTTAGGCTTAGGGGTGTAATCTCATATCTTCCTTCTCGGGCGTATCCAAGAAGTTGCTGGGTCAGTTTAGATCCACTATCTACTAATTTTTCGATGTTCTTTAGTTTTTCATAGTTGGGATGAGCGGAATCAGTATCTGATAGAATTAGGGAGGCATTCCCCATAATGCCCATGAGGAGATTGTTAAAGTTATGGGCAATGCCACCGGCCAAGGTACCAAGGGCCTCCATCTTTTGGGCCTGTTGGAGCTGGGCTTCAAGGCGCTTACGTTCGGTCATGTCCCGGATGATCCCCAACACAGCTGGCTTTTCCTGGTATGTGATTAAGCCTGTATTGAATTCCACATCTATCTTGCTGCCATCCCGGTGTCTGAGGGCTGACTCATAAGTGGATACGGTTTCGTCGCCTGCCATACGCCTTTTATAGTATTCAACAACCTTGGGGACCTGATCGGGAAAGATATAATCGGTAAATGGTGTATCAATTACCTCATCAGCAGTGTAACCGCCTATTTCTGCCAAACGTGGGTTAAGGTATTTGAGCAGGTTGTCCTGGACGATGGCAATACCGTCATTCGCCCGCTCAACCAGGTTTCGGTATTTTTCTTCGCTCTCCCGCAATGCCTCCTCTGCCTGGTTGCGAGCAGTGATAAGGCTTGATAATTGATTGATTTCTTGTAATCGTTTTTTTCCGGCTTCTTCTGCAATGCTCTGATAATATTTCGCCTCTTTTCTTGCTTCCTCTAACAGCCTTTCCGAATCTGCGTATCTTTTTTCACCGGT
Source organism: Deltaproteobacteria bacterium (assembly GCA_019310725.1). Lineage (GTDB taxonomy): Bacteria > Desulfobacterota > DSM-4660 > Desulfatiglandales > B25-G16 > JADFWK01. Next base: position 5,690 of record JAFDDT010000182.1, read on the forward strand.
CTTCCTTTTTTCAGTCATACACCCACCTCAGCGAAAACGAACAAGACGCCTGTCCAGTCGAGACCTCTGCTTTTTTCAAGGAAGGGAGCAATCTCAACTCCAGAATAAAACCCTAGTAAGGGAGTGTTGCAGTGGCTAAATACTTCCTGGACTTCTGCGGCTTCCTCGATTGTGGTATGTAAGTACGTTGCTGCACGGCCAGCACAATCGATATACATTCCAAAAAGAGGTTTTGCTCCATCTGCTTTTATTTGCTCCATGAGCTCTGCCGAGTTTTTCTTTGCTGACTCTATCATTTTTGCAGTATCCCGTAGCATGAACTGTATTTCTGTACCGGGCTCAAAGTCTGGTTCAAAGATGCCGATACCTTCTCCGTTTGGTAAGACCCCTGTGATTAACCTATTGGTATAGTTGGCTTCTTGGGGTTCCTCAAATCTTTTTCCAATGTATCTTCCTATTGTGAGAAGATCGACAGGGTGCTGATGCCGCCAATCCTGATTTCCATAGAGATCATCAATCATTTCAACAATCGGCTCACCATCCAATTCATAGATAGTCGCGCCTTCCATTTTTGTAATGGTATGGTATACACCGTCTAGTGGGGTGCAGCCATGCATAATCCGAAAATAGGGTTTGAAATCTCCCCCTAACATGACTCCGACAACACCCTGAGTATCAACATAAGAGCCGCAAAACTGCTTTGTAGAAGTCAGGGCATAGTCCCCGATTAGGCCTGCACCAATGATAGGGGTATTTGATCGGAGTTCTTGCTCTATGCCTTCAATCAGTGGAGATGAGGCGTTGAGGGCAGGAGGGATATCATCTGTTGCAGGCGTTTTTATTGAATCATAAAATACAAGCAAAAGCTTGCCGTCTCCTTTGTTTGACAATGCCTTTGCTAATCTTCTTCCAGCCAGCTCTTCGCCTCTATTTAGATCGCCTACCGCAGCAACACTGTGGCGCAGTGTGTCTGACTGGATCACAGCAGCACCTGAAGGATAGCCCTCATATGACACAGCATCATTGGTGATTATGCCAGTAGTTGAACCGCCAATTATCGGGACCTCGTTGCCCAAAACCGATTGGAGACCTTTGAAAAACTCATCATGATCGAGGTGACCACTGCAAAAGGCAAACACAATATCGGGCCTGTTTATGTTGCGCCTTTCTAGTGTGGTGTCAGCTGCTGTTTTACCTGAAATGAAGGCGTCTTTTTTGTTGCAGTATCCAATTCCAACGTTCATTGTGCCTCTCCGTGTTCAAGTACAGGTGCTTGTTTGTCCCGTGATACAGTAAAGAGTTCGTAAGCAAAACACAGGAAAATCGGGGATATGCCATGCGAAGGAAGGTAATGAAAGACAAGAACAATGTCAAAGGAAAAGTGGGTAATATTTGAGAATTGGTGTGCATAGGGTGACAGATTTTTGATCTAATCGGACCTTACTTTCAAAAGAACCAAGCAAGCACCCTCTTTTTTCGCCCACGTCGCCACTTGGATGATCAACGATGAAGTCAGAGGGGGCGTTCCAGAAGCGCAAACAAAATGAAATGGGAGATTCTTACGCGAATCGCCAAAGCAGGAACTCTTCACTGCCGCAGGTCATGAAGGGTGTATTGGAAGCATTCGCACAGCTACTATTTGTTAGTCAAATGAATCGTTCCCAACATTTTCGGCAATTGTTGGCGGCAGGTCATATAATATGCGAGAGTCTCTGTTATCTCGTAATCCCGCTCTCTGAGGGATCGCTTTGCCATTTTATGCCCAGATTATGCCCACATACTGAACAGTTCCATGACTCCCAGGAATGGTCGACAGCGTAGTCCAAACAACCACCATAGTAAGGGCAATAGATATTTCTCTCTCCAGTTTTTGGTATCGGTTTGGCTTTTCGATCCATGGCTTACTCCCCTGAAGGTGTGTTTTTGTCTCTCTGAAGTCTGGGCCCTCGTTCTCTTTTGTCAGCGAGTTTTGGAGGAGTGTTGGAGTTGAATGTATGATTAAACCAGTTGATCGATTCAAATGCAAGATCTGGTTCAAAGGTGGCCAAGATCAGGTAGAGGGTATCATTATCCAGACTAAAATCATCCCAACCCAGCATTTGTAAATGGCTATTTAGTTCCTGAAGGCTCAAGGAGGGATGTGCCACAAGGGTGTGAGCGAAGTTTCTGATGTAAGCAGGAATAGAGGTAACCTCCATCCCCTTGCTTGCGAGATTATCTATCAAGAGTTTAATAAGCTGTTCCATTCCTCATCCAGATGAAGGATTATCCTTTAAGGCTATTGCTTTTCCACTTTTATGTAGTTTGCGAGACAACCGAACTACTTACTGATGGCGCACTCCCTCTTTTCCATTGCCTGGTGTGCAAGAATCCCTGAACCGTTTTTTGAATATCCTCAAGGCTCAACGGTTTAAAGATTACGGTATCAACAAAGCTTCCTTTAAACGTTTTCATAACCGTGTCTTTCTCCGAACCAGTTAACAAGACAACCGGGGTATCCTGGATTTATCTTTTATATGGCGGGCTAAGCTCCACCCGTCCATACCCGGCATGTGCATGTCGGTAATGACGAGTCCGAATGAATCGTTAAAAAATATGCTTAGGCCTTCATGCCCACTGCTGGCAACAGTCACTTCATAGCCCAGAAAAGATAGCGTGTCTGATAGGACATCACGGATAGCCTTTGTCTTCTTTCAGCAGACCCGTCCGGCTGATCATCGAAAAGGGTGTCCAGGCCAATTTTTATGCTGGAAAGCTCTTGTGCCAGATTGTCGTGCAGATCACAAGAAAGCCTTTGTCGCTCAATTTCCTGCGCCTTCATCAGTTGTTGGCTGAGGGCAAAAATATGCTTTTCTGCCCGCTTTCGCTCTTCAATTTCCAACCCCAATTGCTTATTGGCCGTTGGTAGTTCCGCCGTGCGCTCCTGAACCTGTTGTTCCAACCCATTGCGAGCCTTTCGTAACTTTTCCTCGCTTTGTTTCAGATTTCTGAAGAGCAAGTTGTAAGGATTGACAAGACCTGTCTGAATAATGGCTTTATAGATGAGAACAAATGAAATGATCTTATGAAAGTGCCCAATCAGATTGGAAAGGCCATAGGCATGGACGTAAAACGTAAAGGCCAGTTCTGAGCCAATTGTCACTACCAGGGATCCTGCCAGCAGTTGCAGGACCCCTCTGTCGAAGGCCTTGCGCTTTCGAATCAGGAGGGCAATGGATGACAAGAGAATCAGAGCGATGATATACTCACTGATCTTTTTGAATGGGGTCAATCCCACCCCCTCAACAAAACAGTCAGGGAAAATGCTCCAGTAGAAAATGGAACTCAGCAAATGAGCAACACCTGCAACATAGCTAATGAACACGAAACTGGTTTTCAATTTGCGCTCAACAAAAAATGGGGCAATTAGAAAAGGGAGGCTTTCTGTGTACCGGGTGGCGACCCAGAGCTATGTGGGTAAATTGGTAGCATAGCCTGGAAACACACCCATGCCTCTATAGGCCAGGGTGTGGATTAGATCGAGAAATCCAATAAAAAGATAGGCAATCCCCACAAAAAGAAGGAAGTTGTTATCCAGGAAACGGCGTGAATTCCAGGCGACCATAAAGATGCCGCAGGCCACAATGATACTGAATATTTCAGCAATGCTGTGGAAAAGCAGGTAGCTGTAAAGGCTGGTCACGTACAGCCCAAATAGAACTAAGATCCAGAAAACGGCAGTTGCATATTTATAGGAAATAATATTTGGTTTCGTCATGATTTTGCTTCCCCCTCAAAGAAGGGAAGGGTTTATTCGCCTTCGCCAGAATACCCTGCAGCTTGTCGTAGCAAAGCGGAGATCCCGCTTGCGGGGCTGCGGGGAGCTTTATTTCCCAGCCCAAAGAATCGCAGACAGACAAGAGTAGGATCTATCGGAATGTGCACTGAAAGGGAATTGCTGGACCGACACTGGATTATAAGAAACTGGAACAAGTTGATGGAGCATCGGGATTAAGGAGGTTTATAATAGCAATACTGTCAGACTTCTTCCAATTTCTTTCGCTCCTCTGCCCGCAATTCTCGCCTGAGAAGTTTACTCACCTTGTAGATGGCAGTTGGAGAGTGTAATATAAAGGCACACTCATCACTCAAACAGATCCAACTCCTTTAAAAGAGCAGATCCGGGCCAGAAGAAAATTGCACGTAAGAGCAAGCTCTGAAGAGAGATGAGTTTATATGGCTTTGGCAGCAGTCTAGAAGCGATATGTTGAAAAAGCTTGAATATAATTTTTCTATTGTATTGACATCGGAAGAATTTTCTATTAAGTTTCCAACCCTTGAACCTTGATTGGCGTATATGAAGGATTGCGAAAAACTTACCAAACCCTGAGGAGGAACACCATGAAAATGAAAACCGGGAGAATACTTTGCGCACTATTCCTCATCACTACTCTCACCTTCATCACGTTGGCTCTCTCACCTGCCTTTGGGGCCGGGGGGGAAGAAAAGAACGACACCCGCCCCGAGCGGGGCATATCGGTTGCATTTGAATACCCCGGCGTGGTCATCAACAAGGGAGATGA
>JAFDDT010000183.1 GCA_019310725.1 Deltaproteobacteria bacterium
GGTGAGGACAAGGCCAGGGGTCAAGCCTGTTTTTGTTTCTCCGGGATATGGGGTATTACTAAACGAGTGCATAAAATTTGTCCTTGAAACATGTTCAGTATATCGGATCCCTGAACCTATCAGACAGGCCCACATCCTGGTAAACAGGGTCAGGCGGGCTGTTGTTGAAACGGAAATCCCTTTTCTCTCAGTCTAAAACATTTTTTGACAAATCTAAGGCTCGCTCCAGGCGATGCCAAAACTCGCCTTTAGGGCTCAAAAGGTTGACATCGCTTATCATCCTACTTCGCCAAGATTTGCTTACGAAAAACGTTTTAATGATCGCTCAAAGGGATTTCCATTTGGGCAACAGCCTGGAAAAAGGTGTGACCCCCAAGGATGCCCTATGAGTTTTTTATCAGGTTTCATAGCTATAATTGGACCACCGAACAGTGGCAAATCTACCCTTTTGAATAGGCTTCTGGGTCGAAAGATAGCGATCACGTCTCCCAAGCCCCAAACTACCAGAAACAGGATTCTGGGGATTTATAATGGAGATGGGTTTCAGATGGTGTTTATGGACACTCCCGGGATCCATCCAACCAGATCTCTCCTCCACAAAAGCATGGTGAGGTCGGCTAAGGCCTCCCTGGAAGAGGTTGACATTATTCTTCTCGTCGCAGGATTAGACGAGGCTACTCATAGTGATGAGTTGAATGGTATCGTAAGACTTGTAGAAAAGACACCAAAGCCTGCACTCCTGGCCATAAACAAGATAGATTTGATAAAAAAAGAGAACCTGCTCCCTATGATCGACTCCTATAGCAAACTAAACTGTTTTGATTGTATTATTCCGATCTCAGCGCTTTACGGTGATGGGGTAGAAGTCTTGAGCGAAGAACTGAAAAAGAGACTATCCCCTGGGCCTCAATTTTTTCCACCCGATATGGTCACGGATAAGCCCGAGGACTTTCTTATTGCTGAAATCATACGGGAGAAAATATACTATGCAACAAGAGAGGAGCTGCCCTATGCTTCTGCTGTAGTGGTTGAAAACCTGGAGGAAGATAAGAAACGAGATCTCCTCACTGTTCGGGCCGTTATATGTGTGGAAAAGGCATCACAGAAGGGTATTATTATCGGGAAACAGGGAACACTGATAAAGAAAATAGGAAGGGATGCACGGGTAGAGATAGAAAAGATGTTTTCCGTGAAAGTCTACCTGGAGCTCTTCGTGCGGGTAGAAAGGAACTGGAGCAGCGATGCCCGTTCTTTGAGGAAGCTCGGATACTAACAAAGAAACCAACCACCCAAAGGCAGTTGGTTTCTTGTTAGGAGAAAAGAGTCACTTTCTGGTTTTTTTTAATATGCAATATCCTTGCCAGGATATTAGATTTTTGAGAGCATCATATAACTGATTGAAATAACTATGATATTCTTTGATTACAAATTTTTTCCTCATCCCCGTCATCACGAGATGTTAAAACTATTTAACATATTCCTTCCATTACGGAGGTGCTAAGCGCGTAACATCTTAGAATCACAGATATATTCTTTGTTAAAATTTTTTAACAGCTAACTTAACATACCGTATTTTTTCATCTTGTAATGCATTGCATGGCGAGTGACGCCAAGCATTTCAGCTGCCCTGGATTGTACATTATTGGAATGCTTCAAGGCCCTTGAGATAAGTTTTTCTTCTATCTGGTCAAGGGCCTCGGCTAGGGGCAGGTTAAGCGGGACAATTCTATCAAGGTCTATGGCTTGCTTTTTCTCACTTACCACATAATCAGGGAGATCCTTCAAGGTAATGCTTTCATCTGAGCTCATCACCATAGCCCTTTCAATGGTATTCTCCAGTTCCCTGATGTTCCCAGGCCAGGGGTAGCTGTATAGAGCCTTCCAGACCTCCGGAGCCAGTTCTATTTTTTTCTTGTTGGACGACCTGAATTTTTCCACAAAGTGGGCAACAAGAAAGGGAATATCCTCGACCCTCTCCTTTAAGGGTGGTACCTCGATATGAACTACGTTCAACCGATAGAATAGGTCTTCCCTGAAGATGCCTTTGTCTACGTCTTCCTTCAGTCTGCGATTAGACGCTGCAACAATTCTGACATCCACCTTAATGGTTTTGGTGCCCCCCACCCGCTCGAAATCCATCTCCTGCAATACCCTGAGCAGCTTTACCTGCAGTGAGGGGGGCATCTCACCCACTTCATCTAGAAACAGGGTGCCGCCATCAGCCAGTTCAAATCTGCCCTTTTTCATAGCAATAGCACCAGTAAAAGCGCCTCGCTCATGCCCAAAAAGTTCGCTTTCTAACAAGGTTTCAGTCAGCGCACCGCAGTTTATGGAGATAAAGGGCCTGTTTTTCCTGGGGCTATTGTAGTGAATGGCCTTGGCGATGAGTTCCTTACCAGTGCCGGACGGGCCAGTGATCATGATAGAGGCCTTGGACGGAGCAACTTTCCCAATCATCTCGTAGATATTAAGCATAGGCTGGCTCTTACCAATGATATTCCCATACTTATAGCGATCCGATAGTGCATCACTGAGGAGCCTGTTTTCCTTTTTGAGCCGGTAAAATTCAAGGGCTTTTTTGACAGTCAGCTTCAATTCCTCATTTCTGAAGGGCTTGGTAATATAATCATAGGCCCGCTTTTTCATAGCCTCAACGGCCTTCTCTATTGTCCCGTATGCGGTCATCATGATAACGGGAAGTTCCGGCTCTATTTTCTTTGCCTCTTCAAGGAGTTCCATCCCGCTCATTCCGGGCATTCTCATGTCGGTAATCACCAAATCCAAATCCGCTTCCCTGACTAACCGGAGGGCATTCGCGGCATTGTCTTCTGTAATGATCTCGTAGCCCTCTGGGGCCAGCAGGGCTTCAAGGATAACGAGATAATTCTTTTCATCATCTACAATCAATATTGTTTCCATATAAAGGGCACCTTTACGCTATTGTTTGCGGGGCAGGGTGACAAATACCTTTGTGCCCACACCTTCTTTACTCTCGATCCATACCTTTCCTTTGTGTCCTTCGATAATATTCTTCACAATAGAAAGGCCGAGCCCACTTCCTTTCTCCTTTGTTGTGAAAAAGGGGCTAAATATCTTTTTGAGGTTCTCATCACTGATTCCGATTCCTGTGTCTTGAATCTCAACTCGGTAATTGCCTTTCTCTTCTCGGATGTTAATAGTGATATTCCCACCATCCTCTATTGCCTGAATGGCGTTGATAAAGATATTGAGGAATGCCTGGTGGAGAAGTCCCGGGTCGGCCTCAATAGTATATGGCCTACCATTCAGGTTGCCGTCATTTACTATGACCCCCTTTTTATCTAGTTCGGGCCGAAGAAAAGTAACGTTTCTCTCAATAACTTCGCCCAGGGGGCAGTATTGCAGGTTAGGCACCTGGGGCCGGGCAAAGTCAAGAAAATCAGTTACAATGTCATTAAGGCGGCCTGATTCCTCAATGATAATTTTCGATAGTTTTTTCTGGGCCTGACTGTGTTCAGATTTCTCAGCCAACAATTCTGCTGTACTCCTGATTATGCCTAAAGGATTTTTTATCTCGTGAGATACACCAGCAACCATTTCGCCGAGAACAGCCAACCGCTCCGCCTGATTCAGTTGATCCTCCAATAGCTTCTGTTCCCGAGCCCTTCTTGCAAGAGTATGTTCGGCCTTTCTCACCACCAACAGAAGAGCCAGAAATATGAGAGACATAACCACAAGAGATACCCCAAAGATAAGATATCTGAATCCCAGTATTGATTCATATTCTTGTGTCAGATCTTGGGTTACTTCAAATACACCCAATATGCCTATATAAGAATAGGGGGGTTCTGCCTTGAAGGGAATAAAGGTCTTGAGCTTCTTTTCCTTTGCAAAATCAAGGAGCCAGGTACCAAAGATCGGATTTTCACGAGATATCAAACGGGAGCTGTGCTTCCCTTTAACGGCAGTTTTGTATCCCATGCCTCCTCTACCAGTTAATCCAACCAAATCCCTATTAGTGCTATAGGCAATTTGCCCCTTCTCGGTATCATATATGTTGACGTTTTCTATGTTAAAGGAGTGAATAGTGGTCCTGACGATCTTGTCCATCAGGTCGAATTGTTCTTTTTGTCTCAAGCTTATCGCTCCGTATCGGTACCTCACCGGAATGGTAAAATAGTGAAATACCTGATGATTTAAATTATTTGCTATGAGCAGTGCATGATTTTCATAGGTATTCATCAAAACCTTAGTAGCGCGCTGGGAAATGACCATTGAGAGGGCGAAGGTCGAAACAGTAAGAATCACGAAACTGGTATATGCAAAAAATTTTACCAGTCGAAACCGTTTCGTCTCAGGTTGGATTGTTTTCGGATTTTGTTCCATATCCCCCACAGCCTCGTCTGGCCTTGGAGTCTCCCCATCAGAAAATATTCAGCCATTCTGTCTCAGGCAGATTAGCGTTCCACAATAGACAGGCTTGAGGTTGACAGGCTGTTGCCCAAACGGAAATCCCTTTGAACGGTCATTAAAACGTTTTTTGCTAATAAATCTTGGCGAAGTGGAAGATAAGCGATGTCAACTGTTTGAGCCCTAAAGGCGAGTTTTGACATCGCCTGGAGTGAGCCTTAGATTTATCAAAAAACGTTTTAGACTAAGAGAAAAGGGATTTCGGCAGCAGTCTGTTGACTGCTTATCTCCCGCAGATGAACAACCCTTAACCCACCCTTACCTTTGCGAGATAATCACTGATTGCCCTATCGTAGTGCCAGGTAAGGTTAAAGACCTTTTTCGCCAGTTCAAAGCGTGTTTCCAGGGTAGTTCTGCCAGATTCTGAGATTTCCTGTAACACTCTGGAATAATCTGATGGATCGGTTATAACGGTTACATCCTTGAAATTCTTGGCCGCTGATCGGATCATGGAGGGGCCACCTATATCGATATTTTCCACAGCCTCTTGAAGGGTGCATCCCTCCTTTGCAACCGTGAGTTCAAATTGATATAGATTAACAACGACCAGGTCTATACTCCTTATGCCGTGTTTTTCCATCATCTGAATGTCTTCCTGGTTATCTCTCCTTCCCAACAGCCCCCCATGTACCTTGGGGTGAAGCGTTTTAACTCGGCCATCCATCATCTCAGGAAAGCCGGTGTACTCAGACATATCCAGAACCTTTATTCCTCCATCCCTCAGTGTTCGTGCTGTACCCCCCGTTGACAGAATTTCAATTCCCAGTTTCTCTAGAGATCGTGCAAACTCAACAATGCCGCTTTTATCGGTCACACTGATCAACGCTGTAGATACCTTACTCATGCCACATCCTCCTTTTGGTTACGGTTAAAGGCTTTCCGAGCTCTTCAATAGATATTTTGTAACTCAGGTTGTCAGGTTCACGGTTCAGGGTTCACGGTTGTTCGCCTTGCGCTCCTCATACCCGCCTGCCGGATGGGGGGCAGGTTTGTTGAGATAATTGACCTCCCGCTCGTGCCTTAACTTCAACTTGTTTCTTCAGCTATACTCTCAACACTGCCAATAATCCATTCTTCTCATATATCTCAGGTCTCGCATGGCAGGCGGGTAAAACTACGAACAGCAGCACGTGTTTCTCTGGCCTGTTCGTAGACATCTTTGAATTCCCCGGGCGATATGTATTCTTCAGAGATTATTAGGTTCAATGTTCACGCTTGGTTTCTTTATCTTTCTACTGGGCTATATTCATCTTTTTATAACCTTGAACCTTGGAACTGTGAACCCTTACAGATATTTCAATAGAAACGTAAAAGGAGCAGCGTATTTTGTCAAGCTAAATAAAGCCTTGAATTTTGGGATGAGCCGTGCCATGCTGGATTTTGCTAGTCCGAGTGTGCGATTTTGCGAGGCAGGGATGACAGAGATATATTTGGTGAGGCACGGACAAACAAAGTGGAATACCCAACTCATATTCCGGGGAAGAAAAGATGTCCCGTTGAATGAAACGGGACATAAGCAGGCAAGGGCTATAGCCGGGGCCCTGAAAGATAGAAAAATCGATACCATTTATACAAGCCCACTCAGTCGTGCAGTTGAGACTGCTCAGCCAGCCGCAACACACTTTGACCTTGAAATAGTGCCTGTTCAGGGATTCATTGATATCAACTATGGTGAGTGGGAAGGTGTATCCCATCATGAGGTAAAAGTGCGATACACTGATCAATACGCACAATGGGAAGAAAGGCCGGAGTTGGTACAATTCCCTCAGGGAGAAACGCTCGATGAGGTGAGAGAACGAGCCTTTGGTGCCTTAACAGATATTGTAAGAATAAATCCGGCCAGATCGGTCCTCATCATCTCCCATCGGGTCATAAATAAGGTCCTCTTGTGTGCACTTTTAGGCCTCAGCAACGCACATTTCTGGGAGATTAGGCAAAATACCGGGTGCATTAATGTCATGGAGTACTCAGGGGAACAGTTTGTCCTTTGTGCAATGAATGATACGTGCCATCTAAAAGAACTGACAGATGAGACAGCACAACCCGATTTTTGAATAATACACTTATGACCACTATTTTTCCTTGACAAACGAAACGCCACCAGTCAAAAATGTCCTTGCATCAAAACTCAGGTAGGCTACCAGCCAGCTGATATTCTGCCAAAT
>JAFDDT010000184.1 GCA_019310725.1 Deltaproteobacteria bacterium
CGAGGTAGTCAGGGAAAAGAAGAAGAGTGTAAACCTGTGTGACGCCAAGGTGATTGTAGCCGGTGGAAGGGGTGTAGGATCAGAGCAGGGGCTGGAATGCCTGTTTTCACTTGCAGAAATCCTGGGAGGTGAGGTAGCAGGCACACGCATGGTTATTGAAGAGGGGTGGTTACCGGTAGAAAGGCAGGTGGGGCAAACAGGTCAAACAGTGAGGCCAGAGCTCTACATTGCATGCGGTATATCCGGTGCAATACAACACAGGGCCGGTATGTTGAACTCACGCTATATTATTGCAATTAACACCGATCAGAGGGCCCCTATCTTTGAGGTAGCTGACTGGGGTATTGTTAGTGACCTTCATGAGGTTGTTCCAACACTCAGCGAAGCAATGAGAGATAGAAAGACGAAGCAGGTGTCATAATGTTACGTTCAGATATAGAAGAGCTTTTGCAAAAGGTCATGGCCAAGTTTGTGGACGAGGAAGTAATCCCTGTGGCCAGGGAGCATGATGAAAGCGGTGAGTTTCCATATGACCTGTTCAAGAAGATCGCTGACATGGGTATCCTGGGAATAAGATATCCCAAAAAGGTTGGTGGTTCGGGAGGAAACACAACACTCTACTGTATCACCGTTGAGGAATTGGCACGGGGCCTTTTGAGTCTGGGTGCCACTACAGCCATGCAATGTCTTATGGCTACAGATGGCCTCTATCGCTATGGCACAAAGGAGATGCATGAAAAATATTTGCGCCCTGCCATGAGAGGTGAAAAGATTGGGGCCTTTCAGCTTACAGAGCCAGAGGCAGGATCCGATCTTGGTAATGTGCGAACCAGGGCTACAAAGACCAAAGATGGGTGGGTAATCAACGGGATGAAGACATGGTCCACGAGCGGGCCTGTAGGTCATTTTCACACCGTTCTGACCCAAACAGATCCGGATAAGGGATTAAGAGGGCTCATGTTTGTCTTTATCCCCACCGACACACCAGGTTTCTCCCACAGCAAAAAGTTCGATCTCTTGGGCACCAGGACCACACAGATGTCGGAGATCTATTTCAATGATTGCCATGTTCCTCCTGAATACATGCTAGGGGAACTGGGCAGAGGCCTGGATGTCTTGTTGACCATCCTGGCAGAGATCAGGGTCATGACTGCATGCCTGGCCCTGGGCTTACATCGGGCTGCTATGGATGATTCAATTCGGTATTGTAAAGAGAGGGTACAATTTGGGAGGCCTATAGGACAATACCAGTTGATCCAGGCAAAAATCGCCAATATGGCCGTTAACCTGGAGGCCGGCCACCTAATGTCCTATAAGGTCACTCATCTCATTGATAAAAATATCGCCTGTCTAAATGAGGCCTCCATGGCCAAGTATTTTACGACAGAATCCGCATGCTCAGCAGCAGATGAGGCCACCAGGATCTTCGGTGCCTATGGTTATTCCATGGAATACAGTGTACAACGATATTACCGGGATAACCGCTTTCTGCTCTATGGTGGGGGGACACACGAGGTACTGCAAACCACTATTGCAAGACAGTACCTTCGATAAATAACTTAAGGGCTTCGCCCGCATTGGAGTATTGGTTCTCATTAAAAGCTCTGTCTTTTCAGTGGGTTGTAGAAATTCCAATACATAGATTATAAGTAACCGTTTACAGGTTCAGGGTTCAACGTTCAGGGTTAAGGAAAAAGAATGCATTGAAGACCCCAAGGTCTCGTTAAAAAGGGTCATTTTCCCAAGTAATTGCCAATTTGGCTCCAAACTTTGGATTACGCCTGAGGAAGCTGACGCTTTTCTCGTAAACATACATCCCAAATGCAGTCCGGGGACGAGGAACAGGAAATACATTCAACTGAAGCAGATCCTTTCCCAATAAGGAACCTCAAAAAGGAGAATCTCGGCAACCAGGTCTATGACCAGGTGAAAGGGATGATCCTGCGGGGTGAAATTCTCCCTGGAACGCGCATCATAGAAAATGAAGTAGCTGATTCAATGGGAATCAGCAGAACACCTGTCAGGGAAGCGGTACATAAATTGGAGGCCGAGGGATTCCTTAAGCCTCTCCCTAAGGGAGGATATGAAGTGAGGGGCTTGACCATATCTGATGTTGAAGAGACCTTTGACATAAGGAGCCTCTTGGAGAGCTTTGCCGCCTACCTTGCTGCCAAAAGACATAGCGATACAGAACTGGTTCCCCTGGAAAAAAAGATAGATGAATTCCAGAGATATCTGGAAAGACGCGATTTAAAGAGATTGACCCAGATAAATACCGAGTTTCACGAACTCCTGTATTCCCTGAGCAGGGGCCCGAGATTGATCAAAATGGTACATGACCTGAGAGATGAGATCTTCCTCTTTCGTAAGGTCATACTGAATTCAGAGGATATGGCCCGTCTATCAAACAAAGATCATAGAGAGATAATACAGGCCATAAAGAAGAGAGAGGCAAAAAAGGCAGAAAAACTCGTTAGGCAGCACATCTTAAGAGGAAAAGAATTTGTTCTCGAGGAAATCAGAAAGGGAAATTTAAGCGTGCCCAAATATTTCTTTGGCGAAAAAGAGGTAGAGGAGAGCAAGTAATGGCCAGCAAGAAGATCAGGGTTCTTATTGCAAAACCAGGCCTTGACGGTCATGACAGGGGCGCCAAGGTTATGGCTCATGCACTTAAAGATGCGGGCATGGAAGTGATATATTCTGGGCTCCATCAAACTGTTCCTTCTATAGTGAAGATGGCTATTGAAGAGGGTGTGGATGTCATTGGCCTTTCTATCATGTCCGGAGCCCACATACCAATTTCAAAAAAGATAATCGAATTGGTCAAAAAAGAGGGTTTAGACGATATGATTGTTATAGTAGGTGGAGTGATACCAGCCAAGGATATCCCCGTTCTAAGAGAGATCGGGGTTGCTGGGGTTTTCCCCGGAGGAACACCGTTTGAAGAATCTATAAAGTTTATAAAAGAGAATGTACGTAATTAGTTGGGTTTATTCACCTCCGCCAGAATACCCTGCAGCTTGCTGCAGGGAGCTTCATTAAGTATGCTCGTAAATTTTTTTTAAACCCAACAAACACAAGAAACATTACACATGGGAGGATCCATGGGAGTAGCCAGATATATAAAAGACGAAAAAGACAGGATTAATGATGTTATTCTGCAATCTGGAATCCATATAAAGCCTCTCTATACAGAGGATGACCTTAGGGAGATTGGATTTGATTACCGGAAAGATCTTGGCAATTCCGGACAGTATCCCTTTACCCGTGGAATCCATCCACTGGGATTCAGAAGCAGGGAATGGACAACACGCCAATACTCGGGCTTTGGGAGCCCAAGAGAGACTAATGAGCGTTGGAAACTCCTCATATCTCAAGGGCAGACCGGGCTGAATGTAGCTTTCGATCTTCCCACACAGATGGGCTATGACTCAGATGACCCTATGGCAGAAGGTGAGGTAGGCCGGGTAGGTATGGCAGTAGATTCTCTGAGGGATTTTGAGATTGCCTTTAAAGACATTGCCCTTGACAAGATCGGTTCTGGCCTAACAATAAATGCTATCGCCTCAATCATGGTTGCCATGTATCAGGCTGTGGCAGAAAAATATGGATTCTCCAAAAAGGAGATAAGTGCCACGCCACAGAACGATATCTTAAAGGAGATCGTCGGCAGGGGAGCATGGATATTTCCGGTGGAGCCTGCTGTTCGCCTAATTGGTGATGTTATTGAATACACCGTAAAGGAGATGCCCAGGGCCAATCCGGTCAGTGTATGCGGTTACCATATTAGGGAGGCAGGGGCCACCCCAGTTCAAGAGATTGCCTATGCCATACAGATTGCAAATGCATATATCGATAATGTCCTGGAACGAGGCTATAATATTGACGACTTTGTGGCCAGATTCTCTTTTAATCTCGATGTATTTGGAAACCTGTGGGAACAGGTGGCAAAATTCCGAGCAGCAAGAAAACTCTGGGCCAAAAACATCAAGGAAAAATATGGGGCCAAGAATGACAGATCGATGTTTTTGCGAGGCATATTTGGTGGAGGTGGGGGAGGGCTCACCAAGGAAGAGCCTGAAAATAACATTGTCAGAAGTGCGTATTACGCCCTGGCTGCAGCCTTAAGCGGCGCTCAAACAATGGCCCTGTGCTCTTACGATGAGGCATATACTATTCCTACCCCTCACTCTGCCTTGATCTCCTTGAGGACGCTGCAGCTCCTGATGGATGAGGTGGGCCTCAGGGACACTGTTGATCCCCTGGCAGGGTCCTACTTCATCGAGACCCTTACCAAGCAGATGGAGGAAAAGATTGTTGAGGAGATGGCCAAGATCGATAAGATGGGTGGAATGGTTAAGGCCATTTCAGCGGGCTATATCCAGAAAGAGGTGGCCCGGCAGGCCTATGAATTTGAAAAAGGTGTTCAGAGTGGAGAACTGATAAAGATAGGGGTCAACAAATATGCGGGAGGAGAGCAAGGAGAGGTGGAGCTTCATGAAT
The DNA here is from genome assembly GCA_019310725.1 of Deltaproteobacteria bacterium. GTDB lineage: Bacteria > Desulfobacterota > DSM-4660 > Desulfatiglandales > B25-G16 > JADFWK01. The sequence goes on from JAFDDT010000184.1 coordinate 4,504, forward strand.
ACAGTGATGAGTCGGCCATTGAGCAAATAAAAAGCCTTAATGAATTGAGAAGGACAAGAAACAACAAGGATCTTGCCCGAACGCTAAAGGCATTAAAGAAAGCAGCTAAAGATAAAGTAAATGTCATGCCGTATCTCGTAGATTGCTGTAAGGCATATGCTACGGTTGGTGAGATGACCGGTGTCTTTAGAGGTATCTTTGGAGAATTTGTAGAACCCAGTATTTTTTAACAGAATATGAATATTGGCGATTGGCTAAGGAAATGGAGTGAGCTCACACCACAAAAGGTGGCCGTCATTGATGATGGCCATGAGTTCAGTTACACGGATCTTAATAAAAGATGCGATCAGGTAGCCAACTTTCTCCTCCAAAAGGGAATAGCTAAGGGAGATAGGGTTGGGGTCCTTTTGTATAATCGCAATGAGTATCTGGAGATCTCAGAAAGCAAAGGTTTCATGAATTTCCCAAAAACTTATTGCAAACTACCAGAATCTGATATAGCGTGAGACAGACCCAAAAATTCTAATAGTGAGCTTTCCCAAAGGGCAGATTCATAGAGAAAGGAGGTGAAGATGGAACAATCAATGAACTATTTAACTCACCCTTAACATAACAAAAGGAGGTATAGGAGATGAAAAAGAAAAACTTTTTGAGATTGGCTGTAGTTGCAATATCGGTATTATTCATTGGCAGCCTTCTCCCAGGATTATCTGCTGCGGCTCCCATAAAACTCAGTTATGCAAACTTCCCACCAGCCCCCACATTCCCCTGCGTTCAAATGGAGAGATGGAAAACTGAAGTTGAGAAAAGGACCGGCGGTAAAGTCGCTATTAACACCTTCCCCGGAGGGACCCTGCTCAAGGCCAAAGCCATGATGGACGGGGTTATTGCAGGAACCGCCGATATTGGCTGTCTGTGCATGGCCTATCAGCCAGGCAGGTTTATCGTTACCAATGCTATTGCCTTGCCGCTTGGTTTTCCCAACGCTACCGTGGCCAGTCTGACCCTGTGGGACCTTTACAAGAAGCAGAATCCCGAGGAATTTGCAAAGGTCAAAGTCCTTACTATGTTCACCTGCGCGCCTGCAAACATCTATGCGAAAAAGCCGGTAAGAAATCTGGAAGACCTCAAGGGGTTGGAACTCAGGGCCTCTGGAGGGACTGCACAGGTCTTAAAGGCATTGGGCGCAACCCCCGTTGGTATGCCGCAGTCACAAACCCCTGAAGCCCTGCAAAAGGGTGTTGTGCAGGGAGCAGCATCCTCCCTTGAAACCCTTATGGATTTCAAATATGCTGAAATGTGCAGGTACGTGACCATATTCAATGGCCCGGTGTATCCCTTTGCCGTTGTCATGAACATGGACAAATGGAACTCCCTACCAAAAGACGTGCAAAAGGTTATGGATGGTATGGCGATAGAACAGGCCTGGTGGACGGGCAACTACATGGATAAGCATGTAACTAAGTCCATTGAATGGTCTAAGAAGAACTATAACATCGAGATTATTAAATTAACCAAAAAAGAGCTCAAACGGTGGAACAAATTACTCAAACCACTACCCGATAAATGGAGCGAGCAGGCCAAGGCTAAGGGGCTCTCAGCGAGGACTATTCTCAAAGACATAAAGGTAGCCAAAGAGTATCATTCTCGATTCTAATCTGTGATCTCGTTAAATAGTCAAACGGTTGAGTGGTTGAGTGGTGTTAAGTACTGAACTGCCCAACGACTCAACCAACCAAACAAGAAGGCGGATATGGAACTCCTGGATAAGATAAGCCGTGCTTTGAACCAGATACTGGTATGGATAGCTGGCATCTTCCTGGTCACAATGATCCTTTTGACCTGTGCAAACATATTCCTGCGAATCGTCTGGATGCCCGTGAAAGGCACCTTTGAACTTATGGGATTTTTCGGGGCCATTGTCACCGCCTTTGCCCTTGGTTATACACAGATCAAGAGGGGCCATATAGGGATAGATATTGTGGTAGACCAGTTCTCAGCAAAGACCCGGGGAATCCTCAATAGTATCAATTATTCTATCTGCACGATCTTCTTTGCCATTGCAGGCTGGCAAATTGCCAAATGGGCCACAACCCTTTGGAAAACAGGAGAGATAACGGAAACATTGAGAATCATCTTCTACCCCTTCGCCTATGGAGTTGCCTTAGGTTGTTTCGTCCTTGCCCTGGTTTTATTAGTTGACCTTTTGAAAGTGCTTATTCAAGAAGAAGGGCCTCACGCATGAACTTGGTGCTTGTCGGAATAATCGGAATCCTTATCCTTCTCCTTATTTTATTCTTTCTGGGAATGCCTGTTGGCTTTGCCATGGCTGTAGTAGGATTCTGCGGATTTTGGTATGTAGTTTCGTTCAAGGCAGCCATTACCATGGCAGGCAGCGACCTGTGGTTCACATTCTCCAAATATGGTTTAACAGTAATACCCCTTTTCGTATTTATGGGGTACCTTGCATTCAGTGCAGGGATCGCTGAAAGGCTTTACAATGCTGCTTACAAGTGGGTGGGTCATTGGCCTGGAGGTCTAGCTATAGCCACAATAGGCGCCGATGAGCTTTTTGCTGCGATTTGCGGTTCCAACACAGCTACAGCAGCTACGATGGGTGCGGTAGCTTTGCCACAGATGAAAAAGTATAATTATGACACGAGACTAAGCAGCGGAACCGTTGTCACCGGCGGCACCCTTGGTACCGTTATGCCTCCCAGTGTGGTCATCATTGTTATCGGACTGCAAACAGAACAATCCATAGCCAGACTTTTTCTTGGCGGCATTTTGCCTGCCATCCTTTTGGGGATTCTGTTCGTGCTTACCATCCTTGTTATTTGCCAATTCAATCCGAAGTTTGGTCCCCCAGGGCCAAAAACCAGTTTCACCGAGAAGATAAAATCACTTCGCGGGGTCATCGAAGCGGTAGCTATATTTGTATTGGTAATCGGAGGTCTGTTTGTAGGTCTCTTTACACCTACCGAAGCCGGCGCAGTAGGTGTCTTTTGCACATTTATGGTCATTGTCGCAACGCGTAAGCTGACCTGGAACGGCCTCATCACCTCTGTTTTGGAAACACTGAAGATATCATGCATGGTGTTTATGCTTGTCACTGGAGCCATAATTTTTGGTCGCTTTCTGGCGGTAACAAGAATTACGTTTATGGTAGCAGATTTTGCTGCTGGGCTTCCGGTGTCGCCTCTTGTTATCTTGGCATTCGTGTTAGTGATTTACTTGATAGGGGGCTGTGTTATGGATGCCTTGGGGTTTCTAGTGCTTACTATCCCTATCTTCTTTCCACTGGGAATAGCCCTTGGTTTCGATCCGATATGGTACTCCATAATTCTAACTATGGTGACGACATTGGGAGCGATTACTCCGCCGGTTGGCGTCAATATATATGTAGTCAAGGCATTGGCTCCTGAAATAAGCCTTGGCACCATCTTCAAGAGTGTAAGCTTTTTTCTTTCGGCCTGCATTGTCTGCATTATTATTTTAATAGTTTTTCCTCAAATTGTCTTGGTTATTCCAGGAATGCTACATTAGATATGAGAGCTACAGTTTCTGCTTGATGCTAAACAAATGTATCGGAATTTCTATAACTTGTTGAAATAACAGTATTTTTATATGGAACATGTTCCATGTAGGCCAGGTGGGGTAATGGAATGGTGGAATATTGGAATATTGATTCTTAGAAGGAATTATCTCATTTCTTACCTTCGTTTTCAAGAAAAAATTAGCAAATAGACGCATTGCTCCACTTTCCC
>JAFDDT010000342.1 GCA_019310725.1 Deltaproteobacteria bacterium
TCCACGCTGACCGATCTCGCGATTGATCTCAATATCCCTCTCTAAGATCGTCTCAGATTCCTTTCTGATTGTCTCTTTAATCTCCTCCACCTGATTACCATGCATACCTTCAACAATCTTGATCATCCTCTCAACCGCCCATTTCAGGTTGACTGCGGTGGGCCGTGCCGATTTCATTTGTTCGGCCATTTCTGAAAATCTTTCTCTGAATAACCCATAGTTCTCTGTCTCTATCGATTGGGCACCTACCGCAAGGCCCATGCCTGCTGCCACGCCAATAGCCGGAGCACCTCTTATGGCCATTTCTCGTATGGCAGCGATAACATCCCGAACAGTGTGGCAGGCAAGCCACTCCTTCTTATTGGGCAGCTTTCTCTGGTCAATCAGATAGATGTAATTATCTTCCCATTTTATTGTCGGAATCATGACAAAAACTCCAGGCTATGGAGATAAATCTGCGAGGATATCTAATACCACCCTATTCCACACATCGGGGCCACTTCCATCAGCCACAAGGAGATCTGGATGAACCAGGCCATTAATAGAGACACTACCTTTCTGTAGCATCACCACAGCCTTGTCCACCGCCTCTAACATGGGAACATCATTAGGGCTGTCTCCCAGGGCAATAGAGAAAACAGGGCCCTTGAGCTTTCTGTAAATATTGAGCACCATCTCTACAGCACGCCCCTTATTTCCCCCAATATAGAGATGAATGAATCGGCCCCCTACCACGCATTCGAGGCCAAGTTCTGCCGCTTTCTTACAAAATTCCTCCCCATCGTCACCGCAATTTTCCAACACTATCGGTTCGTCAAACTCTCGCATTGAGGCAAGAATAGCCTCTTCTAATTCCAAGCCGGTTATAGCAGCGATCTCTTTTCCAGACATCTCTGAAAAACCCCTGAACTCGAATTCTTTCTTGAGCTCATTGATCCTACCGAGAACCTCTTTGATCGGTCTTCCTGCAAGTATCGCCTTATAGCCTCCACTCCTTTCCCAGCCGATATCCTTCGGCAGGGTAAATGTACGTGGAAAGAATATTCCACCACCGTTTTCAGATATAAAGGGGCTATCAAGGCATAGTTTTTTCCTCAAAATCTCGATTTCAGCTCGGGTCTTGCTGCTCACCAAAATAAGCGGAATCTGTACCGAGCGAATACGCTCAAGGGCCGGCAGCGCCGGCGTGAAATCGTAGGTTTGGCTCTCCAACAATGTGCCATCTAAGTCGGTAAATATTATGATAGAAGATCGAGTTCTTCGTGATCTCTCAGCCATTCAACTATTATCCTACTGTTTCAGTTCTGATTGCAGACTATCGCCATGCAGGGTCAAGCTATGGGCGCTAACAGAAATCGCCTGAAAGGGTATGGTATTCTTCTCTATCAGTCTGCATACAATTTTATCAATCGAAGTCTACTCCCTGCTTGCCTGTCTGCTGCCAGGGCCACATCATAGTGAAACCTAAGGCTATTGATTCTTAAGCATCTTGCAGGGGATGGGTATCTTTTTTTTGGATTATGCCCCACATAGTTTAGATGAGTGGGCCCGCCGGCGTTTCAAAATGGTTTATATAGATGGAGCCTATGATTCTAAGGCCTATGGCTCAATAAACCATTTTGAATCGACCCAGTAAGGGGCCATGTCATAGGGCATAACCAAAAAAAAGATACCCATGCCCTGGACTTTGACGTTACCCCGTGTCTGCTGCTTGTCTGCTTGACTTTGATAGCTTTTTGCCCTATATGCTTAACATTACAGAAATTTACAGGATTCCCTGATCTAAAGCACATAGTATCAAAAACGGAACGCCCTTTCAAAGGGATATGCAATGAATAAAACAGTCCGGTCTTTAACTACCATAAATCCTCTTTCTATTACTATTTATCTTACCCTCTTGATCGTTGTGATATTCTTTAGCGCTCCTTCGTTTCTCGAGGTTGTAGAGCTCAAGACCCTGGATCTAAGGTTCAAATCCAGGGGATTTATGCAGGCCAATGACGCCATTGTTCTTGCTGTAATAGATGAGAAAAGTCTTGACGAAGAGGGAAGATGGCCATGGCCACGCTCAAAGATCGCACGGCTTGTTGACTGTCTTTCAGATGATGAGGCAAAGGTTATAGGGTTTGATATCGGTTTTCTTGAGCCTGATGAAGATAACCTTTCCTTCATTCAACAACTTGAGTCCAAGTTAGGGAGCCTTAGACTAAACAATAAAGAGCTAGAGAGATTCCTTAGTGAATCCAAGATGTTGGCCGATAACGATCGTATCCTGGCTCATTCAATAAGACAGTCAAAAGCCAAGGTCATACTGGGCTATTTCTTACATATGGATCAGAAGAGCCTCGGCTATGAAATTGAAAGCCAGGTGATCGATAACAGAATTGACCAGATCAGTATATCCAAATACCCTGTTGTTCAGTTTTCTGAAAAAGATGCTAATATGGGGCTCCTCATTGATGCTTATTCCCCTGAGGTTGATCTTCCAATACTAAACAAGAG
>JAFDDT010000185.1 GCA_019310725.1 Deltaproteobacteria bacterium
GTCCAGGGTATGGGTGTCTTTTTTTTGGTTATGCCCCTGGCCCAGACCTGGCATGCTGGGTTGCGGTTATAAAAAGCAATCCATGCATAAGGAGTAAACACGGTTGTATATTCCACAATCCCGTCGCGCCAGGGAAGGCCTGTGACATGGCCCCTTACTGGGTCGGTTCAAAATGGTTTATTGAGCCATAAGCCTTAGAATCATAGGCTCCATCTATATAAACCATTTTGAAACTCCCACTAATCTAAACTGTGCGGGGCATAATCCAAAAAAAAGATACCCATACCCTGCAATAAGCCTGAAAATCAATAGCCTTAGGTTTCACTATCACGTAGCCGCGGTTGAAGGATGGAGGCTCAGAAGCGGTCGGAATCGATCAGGCCAGATAGCGGTATTCCATTTTACCTCATTCGGTATCCCTTCCGTGTTCTGCGAGTTCTTCCAGCCCCCTGCGATCGAGCAGTCTGATGCTGCTACCCCTTACCTCGATGAGCTTCTGGCCGTTCATTCTAGCGAAAATCCGTGAAAGGGTTTCGGGTATGGTGCCCAGAAGACTTGCAAGCTGGCCCTTTGTAATGTTGAGGGTGACGAAATCTTGTTTTCCCGGTTCATCTGCCAGATAGAGCAGATATGCTGCCAGTCGGCCCGGAACCTTCTTAAGGGAAAGATGTTCGACCTGGAGAGTAAACTGCCGAAGCCTCTTTGACAGCACAGAAAGCATATTCAAAGCCAGAGGTGGATTGCCGGCTATCAGATCTACAAATGCCGATCGGGGAAAGAACAGAAGGTGGCTTTTGACAATTGCTTCCGCATTTGCTGGAAACTGCTGTCCCGAAAAAACAGAGACTTCGCCCAACGGTTCTCCTGGACCGAGGATGTGAAGAATCTGTTCCTTTCCTTCTGTTGAAAGTTTAAAGATTTTTACCAAGCCATATACAACAACAAAAAAGCCGTTGCCATCATCTCCCTCAAAAAAGATGGCTTCGCTCTTATTGAAAACTCTGTTAATAGCTATCCTTTTGATTTCTTTCAGCTGGTTTTCAGGAAGACCATTGAAAAAGGGGATACGGGAGATTAAAGACAGGGTTTTTTCCAAACTTTTCCTCTTTTTTTCAAAAATTAACATCTTTTCTTGACTTAAGTCAAGGCATGGGCTCAGGACATGTGGTATGATCTCATCTAAAATGAGAGTCAAGAAAGCTTACTTAGAGGGAATATTTATTTCAGAAAAAGGAGAACGATCATGTTTTGTTTTCAATGTCAGGAGACGGCCAAGAACAAAGGGTGTAATATAAAGGGAGTCTGCGGGAAACCGGAAGATACTGCAAACCTTCAGGATTTGTTGATCTATGTCCTGAAAGGTATTGCGATTTACGGCGAAAAGGGGAAAGAGGTCGGGATTTCGCACAGGGAAACCGGGTTGTTCATTGCAAAGGCCCTGTTTTCGACCATCACTAATACTAACTGGGATAATGAGAGGTTTGTTGACCTGATAAAGGAGGGCCTGAAACGGAGACAGGTGCTGAAAAACGGATTCTTGGCTGCCTACAAGGATAAACATGGAAAGAGTTTTGATGAACAGTTGCATGACTCAGCGACCTGGTACTCGGATGATGTGGCCGAGTTTCATGAAAAGGCAAAAGAGGTCGGCATTCTGGCAACGGAAGATGAGGATGTCCGTTCTCTCAGGGAACTTCTCATTATTGGATTGAAAGGTATTGCTGCCTATGCGGATCATGCGGCCATCCTGGGATTTGAAAAGGATGAAATCTACAATTTTATGATGGAGGCATTGGCCTCCACAACAAGAGAGCTATCTGTAGAAAAAATGGTGGGGCTTGTATTGATGGCGGGAGAGGTTGCCGTAACCACAATGGCTACCCTGGATGAGGCCAACACGTCTGCCTATGGCCACCCTGAAATAACTGAAGTCAACATTGGTGTTCGCAATAACCCAGGGATCCTGATAAGTGGGCATGATCTTAAGGATATGGAAGAGCTGTTAAAACAGACCGAGGGCACCGGCATGGATGTGTATACCCACGGCGAGATGCTCCCGGCCAATTACTATCCGGCCTTCAAGAGGTATGATCATTTTGCGGGAAACTACGGGAGTTCCTGGTGGCACCAGAACAAGGAATTCGAATCGTTCAACGGTCCGATCCTGCTGACTACCAACTGTCTTATACCCATAAAGAAGGACAACACTTACCAGGACAGGTTATTTACAACGGGATTGGTAGGTTATCCGGGCGTGAAACATATTCCGGACAGGCCGGAAGGCGGTGAAAAGGACTTCTCGGAGATGATTGAATTGGCGAAAAAATGCGATCCTCCTGTAGAGATTGAAACCGGCAAGATTATCGGTGGATTTGCCCACAACCAGGTCCTTGCCCTGGCTGACAAGGTCGTGGATGCCGTAAAATCGGGGGCGATCAAACGCTTTATCGTGATGGCGGGATGTGACGGCCGCCAAAAGGCGAGGGCCTATTTTACCGAAGTTGCAAAGAAGCTTCCCAAGGATGTGGTGATTTTGACTGCGGGCTGTGCAAAGTATCGCTACAACAAGCTGGACCTAGGTGATATCGGCGGAATTCCGAGGGTTCTTGATGCAGGTCAATGCAATGATTGCTATTCTTTGGCTGTTATCGCATTGAAGTTAAAAGAGGTTTTCGAACTGGAAGATATCAATGATCTGCCGTTATCCTTTGATATCGCGTGGTATGAGCAGAAGGCGGTGGCGGTCCTGCTGGCTCTCCTTTACCTTGGAGTCAAGGGGATTCGCCTTGGGCCGACACTCCCGGCATTTCTCTCTCCAAATGTGGCAAAAGTTTTGGTGGAAAAATTTGATATCAAACCGATCGATACGGTGGAGGCTGATATTGAGGCGATGATGGCCGGGAAATAAATCAAAAAACACTTTGACAGGATCAACAGGATTGTCAGGATAAGAAAATGCTAATCATGTATATCCGGTTCGTCTTGTCAGGAAAAATGACCAGACATAAGGAGACAGCACAATGAAATGCCCGGGACAAGACAGTCGCTACTGGAAGCCAGGAGCCATCTATGAGGTCAAATGCCCCAACTGCGGTAATGAGGTAGAGTTTTTTAAAGATGATACTACCCGCAGATGCGAGAAATGCGGCCACCGTTTTCTGAATCCCCGTATGGACTTTGGCTGTGCCACTTACTGTCCATATGCCGAGCAGTGCATAGGGAACCTTCCTCCAGAACTCATTGCACAGAAAGAGGATCTTCTGAAGGACAGGGTTGCCATTGAGATGAAGCGCTATTTTGAACGGGATTTCAAACGGATTGGCCATACCATCAAAGTGGCGAGATACGCTGAGCAGATCGGAAAGAAGGAACTGGGCAACCTGGCTGTGGTTTTGACAGCTGCTTATCTACACGATATCGGGATCAAGGAGGCTGAGCGAAAGCACCAGAGTACTGCCGCCAGGTACCAGGAGCAGGAAGGGCCACTCGTGGCAAGGGAGCTTTTGGCCAAATTGGGGGCAAGGGCTGAGCTGATCGAAGAGGTGTGCGATATCATAGGCCACCACCACCATCCCAGGGCAGAAGAGAGCATCAATTTCAAGAGTGTCTACGATGCTGACATGATTGCCAATCTGGAAGAAAAACAAAAAGAAGATCCAACGGAATCTGAGAGCATGAGAAGCATTATTGAGAAATCCTTTCTCACCAATAGCGGCCGAGATCTTGCGAAGCATGTTCTTTTGAAAGAGAGGAAAGGTTGAACACTAGCGAGCACCAGACAAATAAATCTCTTGTGAAGGGATTTCCTTTTTGAAAAATCTACACAACTTGGTTTGTTTGAGGTCAATATAAGCACATACTTTATGAGGTGGAAGCCATGAAAGTGAAAAGAAATATTATAGAAATCGATGAGGAGCTCTGCGACGGGTGCGGGCAGTGCGTGCCCGCATGCGCGGAGGGTGCCGTACAGGTTGTGAATGGAAAAGCCAAACTGGTTTCGGACAAATACTGTGATGGGCTGGGGGCCTGTCTGGGAGAATGCCCAAACGGGGCAATCACCATGGTGGAACGTGAAGCTGAGGAATTTGACGAGGAGGCAGTGGAAGAGTATCTGAGTTCAAAGGCATATGAGGGGATTTCTGAGGAGGCCACCCTGGCCTGCGGATGTCCATCTGCCCAGGTTGAGAGCTTTATTCCCTCGGTATCCTGCCAGGACGCCAATGAGCCGGCTGTTCATGCCAGCACCACATCAGCACTCTCCCATTGGCCAGTTCAGATCCGATTGGTGCCGGCGAGCGCACCGTTTTTGAAGGGGGCAGATCTCCTGGTAGCAGCAAACTGCACGTCTGTGGCCTATCCCAATTTCCACCACGACTTTCTCAAAGGAAAGGTTGTCATGGTGGGGTGCCCGAAATTCGATGATGTCGAGGAGTATATTCAGAAGTTTGCCGATATCTTTACAGTGGCAGATATCAAGAGCATTACAGTTGTTGTTATGGAGGTACCCTGCTGCAACTCATTGCCCATTATTGTCAGAAAAGCAATGGAAGCTGCCGGAAAAAGGATCCCTTTGGAAGAGGTCATGATCAGCACCAGGGGGAAAATCCTCAAGCAGGAGAGATTAGCAGCCTAGTCATTGAAACGAGGCAGCTGTTACAAAAGACATCCTAAGATTATAAACAGCTCCATTCTGCTCTTGATTTATTGGGGTAGTATGCAACAACTCTGGAGTAGGGAGCTTTCAATAAAAAGCAAAAAGCACCCTCGGTTCTCTTAAAATTATCTGGGTCATACACTTAACACGTGGCACGTGTTTTGCCGAAGCAATTTCAATTTTCAGATTCCTCTGTTCCTTGTAAGGCTCAAGTGGAACTAAGGTAACTGGGAGCTCCACGCGTATCCTGGAGCAATAAGAATAGATTGGTCATTGTTCGAAAAGATTCGATATCCCTCATCCTCAGCTATGAGCTGAACAGCTGGTATGTTCAGATCGTTTTGAAATTTTCTGAGTGCGGAAGAAGGTTGGGCCTCTGAGGTTTTGGCCTCTATCAACACAACTGGTTTACGCCCGTTTGCGATCAAGAAATCGACTTCCTGCTGTTCTTTGTTCTTTATGAAATGCAAAGAGAACTGGCCATAGCCCAAATCATTCCAGTTTGTAACCGCCCGCCACAACTCCATGGCGATCATATTTTCAAACCGGGCAGCAGGCTCTTCTATGCGGGGTGCATCCCACAGATAGACCTTGCGCTCTTTTTGGATAGCCCGAGCAATTCTTTCTGTCCATGGGGCTATACTAAAAATCAAGAAAAATCTTTCAAAAACCGATAGCCAGCCTCGAACTGAGTTATAGGATACTCTTAAGTCAGTGGCGAGGGATGGGATCGAGAGAGGACTGCCCACCTTAGAGGGTAGCAAAAGATAGAGCATCTCCATATCTGCTACAGATTTGATCCCTGTGAGATCGCGAATATCCTCGCGAATGAGTTGAGCCGAATAGCTGCTTGACCATCGACGGTATGTCGCCATCCGGTTAGCTAAATAGGGTTCAGGAAAACCACTGAACGTAGATAGCCGTGACCACTCTTCTTTGAGCATTTCGTCACGTTCCATACTGATTTGTACTGGATTTTCCAAAAAGTTTTCGATTGTGAGGTTATTCTTTCCCAATTCTGCGATTGTGAAAGGCCATAGATGAAAGAGAAAATAACGACCAGCCAGAGAGTCTCCGCCTTTTTGATAGATGTCTAGCCTCCCACTTCCTGATACGAGGAATTGATATCTGTCATGAAATTGGTCGTAAGCACCTTTGAGATAGTTTTTCCAGTCTTTGTATTTGTGGATCTCATCAAATATGATTAGAGGTGTTGATGGATCTCGGCGCTTGATTTCTTGGAAAAATGTGGGATTCTCCATAAGTCTGGTCCTGTGCTGTGGAATATCCCAGTTGAAATAGAGTTTATTCGGAAAAGACCGGGAAATAATCTGGGTGAGTGTGGTCTTGCCCACCTGGCGCGGTCCGACAAGAAATACCATGCTTTTTTCTCTGGCTAGTTCCTGCCAGATTTTCAAATAAGGGTCTCTGGTTTCCATAATGGCTATTATTCAGTAAAATGAAAAATAGTCAAGACTATTTTCCATTACGGTGAAAAATCGGCAACAATAGCTAATTCTAGAACTCGGAAAAACAGCTTCATTCTGCTCTTGGTTACATAGATAGTGTGCAGCAACTCTGGAACGGGGGTTTTGAATCAAAAGGAGTTAGCTGATTTGGCGTTCCCAATCCCGCCCTGATGGCGGGATCTTCGACCGGATGTGAACCGGAATGTTGTCCCGCTGGAAAAAGCGGGATGTCCTGGATCAACATACAAAAAAAGTTAGCAATAATGAGCTAACTCTTCGAAAGCATACTGACGTCCCCAACCGGATTTGAACCGGTGTTGTCGGCGTGAAAGGCCGATGTCCTGGACCTGACTAGACGATGGGGACGCTTGCAACGATTTTGACACGATTATTATAGGCATATCAACTGAATAGTCAACACGTAATGGTATAGGGTAACGTCAAAGTCCAGGGTATGGGTGTCTTTT
>JAFDDT010000186.1 GCA_019310725.1 Deltaproteobacteria bacterium
TCCCAGACCCCCTCAAATATCACGGGTGAATGGCTACCAAAGCATTTTCAACAAGATTCAATATCTTATCCAACCACAAGGGTTTGCAAACAACGAGATCAGCGCCACATTCTTGAAACCCCTCCACATCCAGCTCTGTTTCCCACCCCTTAATGAGTATGACAGGGGTTTTTCGACTAATCTCTTTGATTCTTTTTGCCACACCAAAACCACTGATGCCAGGCAGGCTGATATCACTCATAACCAGGTCAAATTTTCTCTTGCCTTTCTCAAATGTTCTGATTCCGTCATGACCAACTGCACAGGTAACCACCGCGTGACCCCTTTCTGTGAATATCCTGGCCATTATGTCCCTGACGAGATGTTCATACACAATAAGGAGGATATTGGCCTCCCCTTGGTTCTTTTTTGCTTGACCTATCATTATGAATTCCGATTCTGGACAAAGAAAATGGCTTTCAAAATCAGCGCCCCTAGATTGTATTTGTCTTATATGAAGAACCCTGTGAAACTATCGGTAGGTTTTTTTCGAAAAAACTTGAAGCTCTCTTTTGTTTACATTATGATAACTTGAACATTACGCAGCTTCTCATCGAGTGGCTTTCAGTTTTTGCTGTAGATAGATGCTAGGCTAAATCAAATGTATCTAATTAAATAAAATTCGTCAAACAGATATGTCAGAAGAGCCAAAAAATAAATCAGGAAAAAAGGACCGACATCCCTTTGTTCACTTACACACTCACACTGAATTCAGCTTGCTTGATGGGGCTATCAGGATCGATAGATTGTTACAAAAGGCCGCCGATCTGGGCATGGAAACAGTTGCCATTACTGATCATGGGAACATGTTTGGGGCAGTAGAATTTTACTCTCAGGCCCACAAGGCAGGTGTTAAACCCATCATTGGTTGCGAGATATATGTAGCCCCCGGCAGCAGGAAAGAAAAATCACCATCATCTGATGGGCAACCAACCGCATATCACCTTGTCCTGCTCGTGATGAATGAAACAGGGTACAGAAATCTCAGCAAGCTTGTGACCTCAGGTAATCTTGAGGGCTTCTATTATCATCCAAGGGTCGATATGGAGCTCTTAGGACAGAACAATCAAGGATTAGTTGCCCTTTCAGCGTGTCTCAAGGGCCATGTTCCCTACTTCTTGACTAGGGGAAGGATCGAGGATGCAAAAGGGTATGCCCGCCAGCTAGCCTCCATATTTGATCACGACCGGTTCTATTTGGAGGTAATGGCCAACAAGATGCCTGAACAGATTGCTGTAAACGAAGCCTTGAAAGAGCTGGCTGAAGACCTGTCTCTTCCCTTGGTTGCCACCAATGACTGCCATTACTTGAACAGAGAGGACGCAGAAGCTCATGATATTCTCTTATGCGTCCAGACGGGTAAGAGTGTTGATGATCCAAACAGGTTGAAGTTTTCGAATGATGAGTTCTATTTCAAATCTGGGCAAGAGATGGCAGGCGATTTGGATGGGTTTTCAGAGGCTCTGGACAATACCCTCGAGATAGCCAAGAAATGTAACTATGAGATGGAATTTGGCCAGTACAAATACCCCGTCTTTCAGGTCGCAGGCAATCTGAGTCTGGAAGAAAAACTCCAGAAAGAGGCCAGACAAGGCCTGGACAAAAGGTTAGAGCGAAAGGAGGCCCTCGATGGCTCACTCTCAGCCGAATTGAAAGCCAAATATGAGGATCGGTTGACCTATGAACTGAAAATCATTAGTGAAATGGGGTTTGCAGGTTATTTTTTGATCGTGGCTGATTTCATAGCCTATGCAAGGAAATCGGGTATCCCTGTGGGGCCGGGCAGGGGATCAGCTGCCGGCTCCCTTACCGCCTATGCACTGAAGATTACCGATATTGATCCAATCAAATATGGCCTCCTCTTTGAGCGCTTTCTAAACCCGGGCCGAATCAGTATGCCTGATATTGATATAGATTTCTGCATCAAAAGCCGGGATAAGGTTATTGATTATGTCAGTGAGAAATATGGGAGAGAAAACGTCTCACAGATCATAACCTTTGGAACCATGAAGGCTCGGGCTGTTATTAGAGATGTGGGCCGGTCTCTTAATATGTCTTACGCAGAGGCCGACAGGATCGCTAAACTTATTCCCGAAGGCCTGAATATCACCCTCGATGAGGCAATAGAGGCAGAGCCTCAGCTCAAGGCCATGGAAGAGGGAACAGATGAGGAGAGAAAACTCCTACGAATTAGCAGATCCCTGGAAGGTCTAACCAGACATGCCTCTACCCATGCCTCCGGTATAGTTATATCGGACAGGCCTTTGGTCGAATACCTCCCTCTCTTTAAAGGGCCAAATGGTGAGGTGATGACCCAGTTTACCATGGATCAGGTCGCACAGCTCGGGTTGATTAAATTTGACTTCCTGGGGCTCAAGACCTTGACCGTTATCCACGACACCGTTGATCTCATAAGAGATACAACTGGCCACCCTGTTAATCTTGATGAAATAGACATGGAGGACGATAAGACCTTTCAGCTAATCAGTGAGGGTAAGACCACCGGCGTATTTCAACTGGAGAGTACCGGCATGAAAGAGCTCCTAAGGAACCTCAAGCCTGGTGTCTTTGGGGATATCGTTGCATCAGTCGCCCTGTATCGGCCAGGTCCTTTGGGTAGCAATATGGTTGTTGATTTTATCAAAAGGAAGCATGGTGAAATCAAGATAACCTTCCCATTGCCAGAATTGGAAGAGATTCTCAAAGAGACCTATGGAGTCATTGTGTATCAGGAGCAGGTGATGCGAATCGCCCAGGTACTGGCAAACTATACCCTTGCAGAGGCAGACGGGTTACGAAAGGCCATTAGCAAAAAACGCTCTAAAGAGCTAGCACAGCAAAAGGAACGGTTTCTGGAAGGAACAACCCGAAACAGACTAAATAGAAATAAGGCAGGGAATGTTTTTGACTTGATAGAAAAATTTGGGGGGTATGGTTTTAATAAATCCCATTCGGTGGCCTATGCTATGATAGCTTACTTGACTGCCTATCTCAAGGCCCACTATCCGGTGCAGTTCATGGCTGCCCTGCTTACAGAAGATATGGGAAGCCAAGACAAAACCATTAAGAACATTGCCGAGTGCAGGGAAATGGGCATACCCATACTTCCCCCCGATATCAATGAGAGTGAGGTGGATTTTGCTGTTGTTGACCAAAGTATTCGTTTTGGCCTGGCCGCAGTGAAAAATGTTGGATTTAAGGCCGTGGAAGCGATGGTACATGAGAGAGAAAACAAGGGGCCATTTACCTCACTTACGGATTTTTGTAGAAGGGTAGACAAATCAAGAGTAAACAAAAGGGTATTGGAAAGCCTGATCCAGTGTGGTGCCTTTGATTTTACTGGTGTGTTCAGATCAAAGCTTTTTGAATCCTTAAACGCTGCCCTGGCGTTTGGAGGGATTAATGAAGACCCAAATCAGCTGAATATGTTTGACCTCTTTCCATCCAAGGAAGAGGAAGAGAAAACCCTTGAACTCACGGATATTGATGAATGGGCCGATGACGAAAAATTACGAAAGGAAAAGGAATCTCTCGGATTTTATATCACCGGGCATCCTCTGGACGCATTTGCTGATACCATAACCCAGTTTGCAACCACAACAACCCAGGATCTTGTTAACATCAAAGATAAAACGGTTGTCAGGTTGGCCGGCCTCGTTAGCAGCATGCGTATAAAGAGGACCAGAAAAGGTGACAAGATGGCGACCATTCGCCTTGAGGACAAACAGGGCTTCACCGACGTCGTGGCGTTTCCAGATGTCTTTGCCCGATGTGCCCATGTCCTGAATGATGACAAGCCCCTTCTGGTCACGGGAGAGGCCGAGGTAGGAGATAACGTGGTAAAAATCAGGGCACAGGATATAGTCGCCTTGGGAGCAGTAAAGCAAAAATCGATCAGCTCTATCTCGATTCCTATTTCACAGGATGGTCTTACCCGCTCGAGCCTCATCAAGCTGAGGGATCTTCTCTTTAGGTATCCAGGAGATTGTAGACTGGTGTTTAGGATCAACCTTGACGGGAATAATGAGTCAATGGTAGCAGCCCATAATCGATACAGCGTCATGCCTGAGGACAACTTGATTCAAGAGATTGAGTCTCTGGTAGGAGATAAGGTGATATGTGAGGTATAGGCAATTTGTTACTCGTTGCTGGTTGCTGGTTATTAAGGCAGGCAAACGAGAAACCAGTGACAAGAAAGCAGTCAGAAGAAATGAAAATTGAAATCACCAATCGGCATCTGATAGGCTTTCTCTCCTACCTGGCGATATCCTTTCTGAGGCTCATTCTCTTGACCTGCAGGGTTCACTATATCAATAAAGACTACATAGATGAGTTTCTATTGGGAGATAAAAAGGTGGTTGTAACCACCTGGCATAGGTGCGCTATCTATTTCCTCTTTAAGTATGGCTCCATTCACCCTATGGTCCTCTTCTCTTCCAGCAGGGATGGTGACCTCCTGTCTGATTTTGCCAAAAAGGTAGGCGTTATTCCAGCCAGGGGTTCATCAACCAGGGGAGGGAAGGAGGGGTCTGAACAGCTGGTTAAATTCTTGGATACTGGTGGCAGGGTTGTGGCAACTGTTGCTGATGGTCCGCAGGGGCCGGCATTTCGGGCCAAGCCAGGGTTGGTCAGAATTGCTCAAAGATCAGGCGTCCATATTATGCCATTCACTTGGTCTGCTACCAAGGTATGGATGTTTGCAAAGGCATGGGATAAGATGATAATCCCAAAGCCATTCTCACGGATAGTTGTGTATGCATGGGAACCATACCTCATTCCAAAACACGCTCAGGGTGATGAGTTTGATATGTACGTAAAGGAAATGGAGAAAATCCTGATATTGATGACCCGAGATGCTGACGCAATGGTTAATCATCGCGACCCCAATATGAAGCGGGTTCTGAGAGAAGATGATCTTTGATATCAGCAATTGCTCGTCTCTCATTTTTCATAATTGAGACGAGTCAACCAGCAACGAGGAACGCGAAAATGGAACGGAAAATACAGAGTCTGGCAAGTCTCGGCACAAAGAATTTCACGGTCTATCTCGATGAGGTGAGCCTGCGAAATGGGAGGATCAGCAAGAGGATTCGCATTGACCATCCACAAGCTGCGGCAATTGTTCCTTTCGTTTCAGATAACGAGATCATTATGGTAAGGCAGCACAGGTATGCATTAGGAAGGGAAACGCTGGAGATCCCTGCAGGCAAGATTGATAGGGGTGAGAGCCCTGAGGAATGTGTCAAAAGAGAGCTTGTTGAGGAGACAGGGTTTGAGGCGCAGTCTATCGAATGGCTTTACACCTATGCCCCTGCTATTGGATACTCTAATGAGCTTATTTATCTTTATGTAGGCAGGGATCTAAAGAAGCTGGAAAAAGATATTGATGAAAACGAGATATCATCTATTGAGATCTTTACCCTGAAAGAGGTGTTAAGAATGATACGGGAACATAAGATTCTCGATAGCAAAACAATTCTATCCCTCGCCTTTATTGGCTCGTTAATTTAGGGATTTTGAATTCAGTAATTGCCTAATTCGCAGCCTGATTATGCCTATTTTTTCTTTTCTTTCGGAACTGTATCGGGGGGATAAATAAATTTGGGATCTATATCATAGGTCCAGGGAAGACCCCACCACTGCCAGCCATAAAAACCGCGATGGTTGAATGTAGGGATCTTATTCCTCTTAGCCAATTGCCGATAGAATTTGTGCCTGTTTTGATCTTCATAGAAGGGAAAGGGTGCCCCCTCAAATCCGTCCTTTATATTGTAGACATTCTTAAACCCCGCCTTGATAAGCTCCTTGGCTGCCAGGATACTCCTCGTGCCATCTCTGCATATAATGAGGAGGTTGTTGCTCTTTTGAAATTTTTTGCTTATCCCTTCCACGAAGGATTTGCTGTTGTTGGTTAGTTGATATTCCCAACGCTCCCCTTTTTTTACCAATTGATCGCTCAGAAAAAAATAGGGGAAAAGGTATGCCATTGGCGGATGACCTACAAATTGATATTCTGCCCGTGTCCTTATATCTATGAGATACGTGTCGGGAACGGTATTGAGCATGTCATAGGCTTCAATACACAAAATACCCTTAGGTTCCTGCGATTGTGCAGGGATTTGAAAAAATGTCGTTAAACAAAAAAAAGAAACGAGCAGAACAAAAAATGACCTCTTCATATCAACTATCTTTCCTGTTAGCGTTTTTTCAACTTTAGCACAATTACGATTGAATTAAACAAAGTTGTCCTCCTTTGTCAATAGAAAATATGTTTGCCTCTTGCATAATTCTCCTCCTTCCTCGATGGACTTTTCACCTCCAGTAAGCCAAAAATTATCAGAACCCATTTCGCTTCGCTCCCGCCTGCCCGCCACCTGCCCGCTGGTGCCTTGCAATGGCAGGCGGGTCGCTCTCGCTCAGGCGAGGCGGGCGGGAAGGAAGGTGTGGTTATCCCAGAAACCTATAAGAGCTTTCATGGGGGGATAGTTGAAAGCTTGTCCTGAGAGAAGCCGAAGGATTGATCCCAAAACCCTTGATCCGAACACAGAGGCGAAGGATTGATCCCAAAACCCTTGATCCGAACACAGAGGTTATGCGTTCTTGCCCATTATTCCATGTGACTGCTATAAATCAGAATGCCATTAGAATAACTGTAAATTCAAAGGGTTATAGAAATTCCGAGAGGTTAAATTAGCACCTTTATTCCCACCTAAGACAATGTCATGATCTTTCGGCATGGCGCTACTTCAAATTGTTTTACTTGATGTCCTGACTTCTGGCACTAAAAATTCTATGGAGGGGTGGTGAAAAAATTTTTCGTCTGTATCTGAATACCAAGAAATTCATTATTCTTGATTCCGTGATTTTTTTCCACGGAGCTGCTGTTCCGTAAAACATGCAGAACAGGTTTTTCCCCAGACGGAGACAGTCCTGTTCTTTTTATACGCTCTCAGTTGAGCGTATCCATCCTCCATTAATTTCTTTAATTTAAGGACAGGGACGGAGATCCCGCCGACATCCACCTCTTCGCGATTGTTCTCCATGGAAATAAGATCCTCAATCTTTATTGATTTCATAGGCAAACCCCTAATCGTTTTGAATGACATGCATATTCTTCAAGACTTATTTCTTCTATATGACTTGCATTCGAGTTCCATTTATGGACTGAATTGGTAAGGAAAGGGGATATTAGATAAGGAATAAATACTTTTGACTTTGAGAGAATTGCATATTGTGCGGCCACTTTGCTTCTTTGCCATCTAACGCACTCCATGCCTCGCCTCCCTTATCCAGTGCAC
>JAFDDT010000187.1 GCA_019310725.1 Deltaproteobacteria bacterium
CGGGCGGGCCCACTCATCTAAACTATGTGGGGCATAATCGTAAAAAAAAGATACCCATACCCTGCAAGAGGCTTAGAAATCAATAGCCTTAGGTTTCACTATGACGTGGCCCTGGACAAAGTCCTGCCTCTGATCTGGCAGGTTAAAAATAAGGCCAAGCGATACCTCACATCGATAACCACTACTCATGAAGGAATACGCCTTTTGCGTGTCATAAAAGTGGAAGTCGAATAGGTACCTATCGCCACCCAAACAAAACCAAATGAAATTGCATGATTAGAGGTGAATGGTTCTCTGTAGATTGAAACGCCAACAAGCAATATTAGGGTGGGGGTGATATATTGCAAAAAGCCAACCGTCACGTACTGTATCCTCCGGGCACCATAGCCAAACAACAGTAAGGGTATTGCAGTAACCGCACCTGCTCCTGTGAGCAATGCATCCGTCTTGAGACCAAAAGAACCGAAAGCGCTCGATCCTTCAAAACCTAAATAGGCAAGATATGTGAGAGCAATGGGTGTTAGAATAGCAGTCTCAGAAAACAAACCAACCAGTGATTCGGCAGCGGCGGTTTTGCGGAGAAGCCCGTAAATCCCAAAGGTAAATGCGAGGGTGAAAGCGATCCACGGTATCCGGCCATAGCGGAATGTCAAAAACACCACCCCAACAAGTGCAAGCAACACTGAGAGTTTCTGCCATCGGTATAACCTTTCTCTGAGAAAAACCATACCGAGAAAAACATTTACCAGGGGGTTGACAAAATACCCCAGACTTGCTTCAACGACCTGGTTTGTGTTGATAGCCCAAATATAAGTCAACCAGTTTGCTCCAAGTAAGAAGGCCGTCACCACAAATGTGAGGATATGGTGATAAAACGATAAAACGGTTTTGACTCCCCTCCACCGCCTCTGGATAGAAAGCAAAAACAGTACAAAGAGCAGTGACCACACTATCCGGTGGGCCAGAATCTGAGTTGATGATACGTGCTGCAAGGCCTTCCAGTATATTGGGAAAATTCCCCAGAGAAAAAAGGCGGTGATAGTGCTTATGGTGCCTCTGGTGCTTTCATCCATCGCTAAAACTCAAAATTATAGCCGATAAACATTCATACAGAATCGGGTTCCTTGATTACCCATTAGACAGAAGAGAGTCAAGAAAAATGAAAAGGGGTATCGTTCACTCAAATAGGATGTGTTGAGCCTTAGCGAGAAACCTTATTGATACACTGAGTCGTATCTTTTATTTTGACGAACTCCCCGAAGTAAGGCATATAATGAATCACCACAAGGACATTAGAGGTAGTATGACCTGTGGTGAACACACCATACTCAAAGGTTAAATATAACGTAACCGTTCACAGGTTCACGGTTCAGAGGTTGGAGTTCACCGCAAACCCACCTGCCATCCCTGCTCGCAGTATGGCAGGCGGGCGTCGGGCAGGGATGAACTCAGAACCTGTGAACACCCACAATATAACAAATGAATGACCACTTTAAATCCATTATCTGTAGACTGATTCAACCGCAAAAGGGAAAGGGCGCTTTCTTTGCCTTTGATCTATCCGAGCACCTCGACCGCGAGCACGCCGACAATACCGATGTCGGTCAGGCACTTAACAGCGCGTTCCTGGTCGCGCTTGCAGGCAGCATGCACCCGGCATCAGGACGAGCAAAACGCTTTTTTGCTCTTTTTTCAGAAACCCCGGAATGGGCAGAGGTAGCGGGCTTTTATTTGAAGGGAATTGACCTGGTTCATCAGGAAATCGAAAGCATGTGCACGCACGACCCCGGTTTTACGAAGCGATTGGAGACCCTTTCCCAATGGTTGACACACGACGAAAACTGTTTTGAGACTGAAGAAACAGCCGAAAAGATGTGGTCGGTCTTTTTCCCAGAAGCAACCGGAATCCGGGCCCATGAAAAAGAGCGAGTGCAAGCCCTACGGGCAAAGCGCAGGGTTACTATTACGAAACTGAACACTGCTCCCCTGACTGACCCGACTCGGCAGATACTGTTTACCTCGAACGTGCTCCTCACCACCCCTGCTGCATCGACGTCTCCTGAAAAGCTTCCTTTTGGCCATTACATAAGAAAAAGGCTCCTTGAAATCAGTCGCGAGCCCCAGTTCCACTGGTATGACCACCCTATTCAAGTTGGCGTCGTTCAGGAGAAAAACGAGGTTCTCTATGGTCTCCGGGCTCTGGACACAGCCTTGGAGTTTGAACGCACTCGCGGAAATATACCAGCTCAAGGGAAAACCGTGTGCGTGTTGTCAGTCTCCGTAACCCATGAGGGACTCCAGGAGATTGCCAAAAAATACCTTGAAGAAGAACTCTCCAGATCACCAAGCCTGAAGAATATTGATATTTTCGTGTTCACTGAAGCTGATACACAGCGAATAATAGATGAAATACTCGCCCCAGCCGCTGCCTATTACCTTCACCGTGATAATGCAAGGGAACTTCTTAGCGTATTCGGTGCCGACGGCGAATATGGCAGGCACTACAGCTTCCTAAAAGCAATAGCCCCATTCTGGAGCATTTTTTTGCAGCCAGAGATAAGGGCCACGTTCAAAATAGACCTCGATCAAATCTTTCCACAAAGGGAACTCGTTGAGCAGACCGGTGCCTCGGCTCTTGAACATTTTAAGACGCCGCTCTGGGGGGCACAGGGATTGGATTCGAACGAACACCCTGTGGAACTTGGTATGATCGCTGGGGCCCTCGTTGATGAGGCCGACATCGGCAAATCCTTGTTCACCCCTGATGTCCCGTTTCCAAACCGCGGGCTTTCCTTAGACGAATACATCTTCTTCAGCCCCTTACCTCAGGCCCTCTCAACTGAGGCGGAGATGATGACGCGCTATATCGGAGACAACATGGACGGCCAGAGATCGTGTATCCAGCGTATCCACGTCACCGGTGGAACTAACGGGATCCTTGTTCACAGCCTCCGCCGCTATCGCCCTTTTACTCCATCTTTTATTGGCAGGGCAGAAGACCAGGCCTATATCCTCTCAACCTTACCTAATCCAGGCACAAAACTGGCATATGTTCATGAGGCAGGTCTCATAATGCGCCACGACAAAGAGGCATTTGCTCAAGAGGCAATTGAGTCCACTCACCTTGGCAAGCTTGTTGGTGACTACATCCGCATACTATACTTTTCCGCATATGCCGGTGCCCTCACCAATGATGTGGCAAAGCTGAAAGATGCCGTCGATCCATTCACTGGGTGCTTCATATCCAGGATTCCGATAACCGTTGTGTATCTGCGTCTTTCCTTCAAAGCAGCATCGTTATTCGCTGAGGGTAAAAAGGAGCAAGGGCTTGAATTCATCAGGATAGGTGCACAGCGCATTATCACCGCGCTCGATTTCATAGGCGGCGAAAACAGCAAGCTCAAGGACCAGTACGAAAAAGAACGCCTGGGCTGGAACCTTTACTACGACACACTCTCGGCCATTGAAAATGGTATAGCGGATGGTCACCAATTTGCCCTTGATTTACGGAGGAAGGCCCAGGCCATCATCAAGACCTGCGCAATTGGTTTTGGTTGAGAGACTGTTTAGGTTGTTTTTATGGCCTCAAAAAAAATGATGTTTATTGTTAACCCCAATGCAGCGATGGGCTCTGCCGGCAAAGAGTGGCCCCAGATCAAGGCCCTTGCAAGAGACCGGTTGGGGCCATTTCAAGCCCAGCTCACCGCCGGACCGGGAGACGCTACGAGGCTCGCCCGCCAGGCGCTCATTGAAGGCGCTGAGGTGGTTATTTGTGTAGGAGGAGATGGAACACTCAATGAGGTTGTGAATGGTTTTATGGGTGAAGATGGCCCCATTCGGCAGGATGCCGTGCTTGGATTCATTCCACTGGGTACGGGATGTGATCTTATCAAAACCGTTCCCATGCCGAGGGACATAAACAGGACATTGGATTTGATCAGAGCCCCTCATGTACGGCCTATCGATCTGGGAAGGCTTCAATACAGGGATCACAATGGTAATTCGGCTTACCGATATTTCCATAATGTTACGAGCTTTGGCCTGGGAGGTGAGGTAGATGAACGAGTAAACAGAACTACCAAGGCGTTCGGTGGTTTTGTTTCATTCATATGGGCTATGCTGATCTCCCTTCTGATTTACGACAAGAAACGAATACATCTTAGGGTGGATGATAGCTTTGACCAGGAAGTTATGATCTGGAATGTGGTTGTGGCAAATGGGCAGTACCATGGGGGGGGCATGTGGATTGCCCCTGACGCAATCGTGGACGATGGTCTTTTCCATGTGACGGTGCTTGGAGATCTTACCTTGAGCAAGGTCTTTTTGAACCTGCCAAACCTCTACAACGGAAAGATCTACCAGGTCAAGAAGGTAACCGCCCTCGTTGGCAAGAGGGTCGAAGCCTATTCTGATCAGCGGGTACTCTTGGATGTGGATGGTGAGCAACCGGGCCAACTGCCTGTTACTATTGAGATCGTGCCAAAGGCATTGCCCCTGATTGCATTAGAATAGATTTGGAGATAGATTTCCGGAAACCATTCACATTTAGGATTGATGCATTCGTAAAAAGTCGATTTTGCTCACTATGTGAGCATTTTGGGCGCACTTAAGACGTTCAGCTAAAATGCTAAAACTCGTTCTAATGCCCTAAAACAGTTAGCATTTCTTAACGCTGAACATCTCAAGCATTTTCTCCCAAAATGCTCAATCTTGTTCACAAAACACTTTTTACGAGTTTGTCAGGATTTGAAGAAGAAAAAACAAGGGTGCAGAGCAAGCCGATAGTCTGATCTTCCCCTCTGAGGATTTGGAAAGCGCAAGTCAAGGCACAACTCTAAACTTATACTCCACAGATGTTGGGTGATCCGGATCTGAATCAAAGGTCTTTTCAACAAAGGTCACACGATCCTGCACATCTATGAGCAGCACCGTAGAGGATCGTGTGCCATATGTTGGACTCACAATAAAGATGGGGGACAGGATACGTTCCCATTCCAGTTCGACGCCAGTGTGAGGAAGGGACGCATCATCGGGAACCGTGCGGTCGGCGAGGATATGGAACAGCTCCTCCAGAGAGGGTGCTCGCTGCCCGGAAAGGAGGCGGGTCAAGGCGTCCTTGCCGCAGACCACCTTTGGCCACGGGGTATCCAGCAGGTGGTTGCTCAGACCATGTATGCCTGATGATAACCGGTGCACCCCTAGACTGCGGTTCGAATACCAGCAGAGTTGATCTTTATCTCCAATGATAAGACTGAACCCGTTAAATCCATCAGCCTCTCTTTTCACTCGCTCAAGATATCCACCTGTACTTTCCTGGCCCACCAAGAAATTGCTCACGAGTGTGCCCCGGGAAGGAGCATTTTTGTTAACCGAGGCTGGATCCCGATAGTTCGTAATTGCCGCTATTCGCCCGTTCCTGGTGATACCGAGCCATGTTCCACCCCCCTGTAAATCCTTCCCGGCGAGCAGGAAAGGGGCCTCATCCCAAAAAGCGGCCGAAGAGGTTGGTCGCTCATAGTATTCATCCCTGTTGGCCAGGAGAATCAGTTTGTATGCAGGATGTGTTTTAAGGGCTATGAGCAGCACGCACATCGTATTTCTTCCAAGTACTCCATCCTCAATGTGACGAGGCCATTTGTGGCAGCCTCGTATGAGTATCGAGTCCCCTTGCTAAGCCCCTATCTTCAAAAGTGCCCAACTGTTTCCCTCTCGAGAAAGCTTCTTGACAATCTCAGCCAACCTGAGAACAAAGCCGGCTGTCCACCCCCCTTGTCATCTTCGCTCTTTCAAACTCCTGCGCCCGATCCCTCCCCCTGCTTACCAGGTCGTCTGTTTCTTGTAATATTGATGATACTTAAAAACCTTTCTTATGTAGCACCGCGTGGCCTTGAAAGGCGGGATACCATTGTACTTTTTGACTTTCCTGCTCCCGGCATTGTAAGCCGCTAGAGCCAGTTTTACATCTCCGTCAAAGTGATCCAGGAGCTTCTTGAAGTACCTGACCCCGGCATTGATATTGTGCTCCGGATCGAAGCTATCCTCTACACCCAGGGCCTCAGCAGTCTTCGGCATTAACTGCATAAGCCCTTTTGCGCCTCTCCTTGAGATCGCGTTTGGGTTGTAACTGGACTCTACCATAATAATAGCCTTAATGAGGGCAAAATCAACCTCATACCGATCAGCAGCTTCAAGAATAATCGGGTGGAACAATCCTTCCTCTTTCTTGACACGAATGGAACGGGGGATACTTTCAGGCGCAGGAGCGAGAGGCTCCTCGGGCAAAGATGGTGTACTCCTCACCCGAGCCGATTCATGCAGCATCTTGGTTAGGGCGGGTTCTGGTTTGGGCTGCATGAGTATGATCTTTCCGACTACACCACTCTTGGAAACGGTCGGCCTTTCAGGAGAAACCGATTTCACAACCACCGTTTCAGTGCCCCCTCGACTCCCGTAAAGGTAAGGAGCAAAAATAAACAGAACTATGGTTACAATGCATAACCAACAGATCAACTCCACTAAAGATGACCTTTTAGGCAACACTTTATTATTCTCTGATCTCATCTCTAAAATAA
>JAFDDT010000188.1 GCA_019310725.1 Deltaproteobacteria bacterium
ACCTATATTCTTTTCTGATGGAAGACTTATCAAAATCAAAATAGATTGACTCTGCCTCAAATTTTACGGCCGCTCTTTCCTGCCACGCATTTGCCTCAGCTTCCCCCTTCTTTGCCACCTCCAATGCCTCAAGCGTGGCAGTTCTGACCCTCTCTGCCTCCTTAGATTCCGCTTGTTGCTGATCCTTGGTTACGGTCCTCTCTTTCTCAACCTTTGCTGCCTCCGTGGTAGGTGCCTTGGTTTCTTTCTCTACTGTCAGTACCTGTTTTTTGGTGCATGAGAACAGAAAAAAAATGGATGAACATGCAAGAATCACCACTGTTCCTGTTATCAGATTCCTTTTCATTGCCTTTTTCCTCCTTTCTATGTTTTTAGTTTATATCCATACGGCAGTTTTTTTGTTGTCCGATAACTCCGCACATCTGCTAACATCTGCCGGATTGCCGTGTTCAGGTCTTATCTGTGTAGGCTGGTTCAAATCGGAGACCACTATTTTATGATATCATTACTCTCTATACCAAAAGGCTTTTAAAAGCAAGAATCATGCACAATTTGTGAGCTTAAGATTATTGTGATTTTCTTTTCGATTTCGGGTGCTTAGCTTATGCTATACCAAAAAGCATATTTAGAATAGTGTGTGATTAAGCCTATAGATTGTGAAAAAAGCACCACGTTTATGAAATGGGGGTGCAAATTTTTACTTTTGACATTTTTCGGGATCAAGCTTTTGCATTTTTGAGTTTATTATGTTATATCTCTGAATCATAATTCTGAGATACATGATTCAGAGATAAACCCATGACGTTTTTTAATCGAGAAATTGAATTCAGGCAACTGGAAAAGATGGCCTCTTCCGGCCAAAAGGAGATGCTTGTTCTTTATGGCCGCAGACGGCTGGGCAAAACGACTTTGTTGCGGGAATTTGCCAGAAAACACCCGGCCCTGTTCCTTTCATGCCCGCTGAGTACCTCATCAGAGGCCCTCCGGCTTTTTCAGAACCAGATGGCAGTGGCTTTTGAAGAACCGCTTTTAGGGCAAACCCTCTTCCCGGGCTGGTCCGAGGCGATGCGTTTTGCCTTTGAGGAGGCTAGCAAACAGGGAATCGCGGTTATCTTTGATGAATTCCCTTACCTCATGCGCAGTGTGGCGGGCATTGATTCGGTTATTCAACACATATGGGATGAGATGGATCGTGCGATCTGGATTGGGCTGAGCGGTTCATTGATCTCAGTGATGCTGGAAAGAATTATGGGCCCGAATGCACCCCTCTATGGTCGCCGGACGGGAATGCTTCAACTGAAGCCCATGGCCTTTGCGGAGGTGTCGCTTTTCTATCCAAAATCCTCCTTTTCTGATCGGGCCATATGGTATGCTTTTTTCGGCGGCGTTCCCGCCTATGCAGAGAAGGCCGCCTCCTTTCCCACACCAAGAAAATCAGTGGTTGAACTGGTTCTGAGTGAGAACGGCGTTCTCTACCAGGAACCAGACTTTCTTGTAAGAGAGGAGCTCCGAGAGCCCGGCACGTATTTCTCAATTTTACGCAGCCTTGCTGCCGGTATGACCAGACCAAATGAGATTGCGCAGGATGCAGGTGTCGCTCATTCGGGAATCAATAAATACTTGGACACTCTCCGCCGAATGCAGCTGATAAAGCGGAGGGTTCCGATCACAGAAAAGCATCCCGAAAGATCGACCAAGGGCATTTATGTATTAGCAGATCCTTTCCTGAGGTTCTGGTTCAGGTATGTCTTTCCAAACCGTTCCGTCATAGAATTGGGAAAGGGAAGAGAGCTGTATGGAAGTAAAATCAAGCCGGATCTGAACAACTACATGGGACCCATTTACGAGGAGATGTGCCACGAGGAGATACTTCGTCGCGGTCTAGAGATATTGGGATGGAAACCGTTTAGATTAGGACGCTACTGGGATTCTCAATCTGAGATAGGCCTTGTGGCAGAAGATAGGGATGCGAAACGAGTCGCATTCATAGAGTGTAAATGGGGTCGGAGCGTTCATATGGAGCGGATCTTGAATTTACTGAGGAAAAAGGCTGACCGAATTTTGTACTATGCGGGATGGCATAAACAGCATTATGTGATGAGTCGAACGATCACAAGACACCCTCATCATATTCGATTGGGCTAACTTGATTTGCCTGTGGCGAAGGGGGGGTCGGGCCAAAATAAGAATTTGAAGTTTCAAGACAATCATCGGAATTTGAAAAGCTCTGTGGGTGTCACTGGGAAGGGTTTGAATGCTTCCTTCAATTCCGGGGACATCGTACTCTTTTCTTTACACGATCCCACGGCCCAGCGCTCATGGATTGTGGGAACCGATGTCAGGGTATTTTCATCGTAAACCTACTGACTTCTAAACAGTGAAAATGCCATCTTTCCCGCAGGCTCCCTGCCTGTTTAAGTAGGCCACTCTGTTTCATGACGCAAGAAAAACGGTTGTTGTTTTGATTGGTGGATGTAAGAGTGTGAAACCCGATTTTTCTTGACTTGAGCCCCCCTTTGCTGCTCCATTATTGAGAGACGTTCCCCTCAATCGGTTAGCTCTATATCGATGTTACCCGATGGAAAAACATCTCAAAATGTGCCCACCCATCTTTTAGCATAACGGCGCTGTTCTGCTGAGCGTCTTTGAGCTCTTGAATGGCCTTTCCGAAATGGAGGAGATGATGAAGAAAATTCATTATAAATTAGAGAAGGAGATCGCCACAATTACGATGGATGACGGAAAAGCGAATGCGATGGACTCTGTTTTTTTCGAAGAGATGGGCCAGGCGATTGATCGTTTAGAAGGAGATCGCGCTAAAACGCTCATCATTACGGGCCGTCCCGGTTATTTCTCTGGAGGTCTTGACGTAAAGCTGATGCCCTCACTGTCTCCGACCGAACTCAATGCGTTTGTCGAGATTTTCGCTCGAACGATTTTGCGCATATTCTCTCTCCCTGTTCCCACTTTTGCGGTTTGCACCGGGCATACTGTCGCTGGCGGTGCCATTCTCGCTTTTTCATGTGATCTTCGTTTTGCCGTCGAGGGTCCTTATCGTATTCAGATGAATGAAATGGTGATTGGTATCTCTTTTCCAAGTTGGATGCTTCTCATAGGCCGATCCGCAATTCCAGTGCAGTGGCTTGCCGAGTCGTTTCTCCATGGAAGAGCTTACAGTCCAGCGGAAGCGGTGGAAAAGGGAATGTTTCACGGCCTGATTAAGAATGAAGAAGACGTTATAGCGCATGCCAGAGCCCAAGCTGAAAACCTAAAGACTCTGAATCTTCAAGCCTATCATACGAGCAAGAAACGAATGCGCGGTTCTGATGTTGAGCATGTTGTAGAGGTTTTGAAAGAAGAATTACCGTTTAAGGAAAATTAAAAAGAGGGACATCCCATATTCCCCCCGACAAGGGAAACACCGGGGTCAGGCCCGCCAGAAGAACGGCGGGCAGGGCTGCAAATATTTTCTTCTTGACATTTCTCGCGATCAAACTCTTGCTTTTGCCACAATCACCTCCCCGCTGAGTGCTGATAGATTTCTGAAACAGCGGTTAGGATGCCCCCATCTTCAGTGGTCTTTTTTCACCCGCCCAGGATCTGGATTCGGCCTCCTGCTCGTACAGCCTACAGCTTGGAGAGATTTTCCCTGCCTGCTATGCCTGGTTCCCATGCCAAAGAAGAACCCTGTGTGTTTCTCAGTAAACTCGCTAATTGCTGACTGGACAACTATCAGCTATGGCAGGCGGGTTTGTTGATTTCCGGTAATGGCCAACGGAGGCATCATTATCATCCGATTAAACCGCCTTGGCTGGACCCAGGAGAAGATCGCGGAACTGGTGGGTTTAAGCCGAAACAGCGTATCAGAAATTGTCGGAAATACCAATTTCAATAAAATCGACACTTTGCTCGCCCAGGGCCGGGATATGGATTACATAGCCAGCCATTAACACATGGACCTTGAGAGAAAACATAAGGGTCACATCCACACATTTCATAAATTAATAGACATGGAGTGATTACGGTAAAGTGATGGATCAACAGGAAACCAAACATTTTGTCAAGAGTGTAGGCTTGTCCGCCGTTTGCCTGGCGGGCGCGACCCAACGCCCCATTATCAGGTTTTTCCCCTCATTGCGCTCCCTAAGAAGATTTTTCATCATCTGTGGCCAAAAATGTCACATTCGGGAGGTATAACAATGCCAACAATAGCCAGAAACGGTTCGGCTTATATGAAAACTAACAAACCTAATTACACGCAAGGAGGATACCATGAGCAAGGGAAACAAGAGGGCTGTTCTTATGAATAGCTATCACAGGGTTACTGAGGAAGATGGAGTCATCGTTCAGTTAGTGAGTCAGATGATCCTTGATGCATATAATAGGGGCGCCTCAGATATATATATAAAACCTAGACTAGGTAAGACAGATGCCTTGATCAGGTTCAGGATCGGTGGGGCATGCCAGGTATACCGGACTATACCCTACACGTACATGGGTGCAGTTTGTTCCAGAATAAAGAAAATGAGCGATCTGGATATGGCGGAGAGAAGTCTTCCCCAGGACGGCAAGATAGAATTTAGGAAATATGCCCCACTGGATTTGGAATTGAGGGTGGCCACCATCCGGACCACAGGAGGAAATGAGGATTTGGTCATGAGCCTGCTGGCTACCGATGAGCCTATGCCGCTTGATAAGATAGGTATGAATGAAAGGGATTATGAAAAATGAGCGGGGCTCAAGTTTTTACTTTTGACATTTTTCAGCACAAGGTCTTGGTTTAGATACAAAAGGCAAAAAAATGCGACTTGAAAGGGGGACCACTATGAAAGAAGGATTTCTAACGGCGCGTTGGAACAATATAGTTTCAATAGCGCTTGGAGTCATGGCAACGTTATATATCATCATTGCCACAACTACCACAGTTTTGGGCGATATGGCGGGCTTTACTGGCCTTGTCGTCATCGGAGGTGCTACCTGCCTATTTGGTGAAATGCATACTACTGCACGATTCGCGTGGGCGAGAAAACACTCAATTCACTATGTAACAGACAAGCAAAGAGCAACCCACCGTATTTCAATCATCGGGTACATACTCGGTGGTGCTGCTCTACTAGTTATTTTCCTTACTTACAGCCGCATCATTGGGTACACGACAGGTTTCATCCCGCTGGCAGTCATTATCATTCTAAAGATTGATCTCAATATGACGCGGAACGCCAGACTCGTGCCACATTAAAGCTGTGTCTTTTGGCATATTGTGAGCCGTACCTTACCTCAGGGATGCGTTGTACATCTTCAATCTATCGGTGTGATTGGCTGACCTGCACGTAAAAGCCGTTGCTGAAAGGTGATTGAGGGGGGATTTGAAGATCTCTATCTCTGGCAATCAAATCAATGATGAAAGAAGGGGGGTCTTCAACGATATGGATGTTGACAGGGTGGGCAACTGGAAGAATTTTTCTCAGCACATGAGCACGGGTCGGAATCCCCATCCGATTCTCCAGAAAACCGACCAGAATCCGTTAGCATTTTGGCAATTCCGTCAACTTTTTGTCGTTTCGTCCACCGACTACAAAGACATACCTATCCCAAACCGGGCAAATAGTTCTTCTGATGGTAGATAACATCCTGTATTTACTAACTATATTTCACAAGAACTCAGTTGGCATGAGTTATGCTAAAACATAGCATTGTTGGTTTCGTTTTGACTTACATTTTTGCTCCAATCCTTAGGAACATAAAGCATTATGTCGCAAATCATATACGAAAACGATGCGGCCATACTTTCCTTTGATTACCCCTATGTCACTAATTTCCTGACCAACCAAATAGCCGAACACAACCTAGAAGATGACTCTCTGCTTCTGAAATGGCTAGAGAAAACTTCGGATGACGGTAACCAGGACATTACGATCACTGATGAAGATCAATATGAAGGAATCGAATATGTAGGCCGCATGATGTATGTGATACGGGACCTTCTTCGGGATGAAAAGGGAGACATATATTGTAAAACATGCGGCAGGGCTATCGCCCTGTCGAAACTCAAAATACGGCAAGTCACCCCCTTTGACTATCATAAAGGAGTAGATAAAAAAGCGATCAAGCGTTTGAAAAAGGAATTTGGTCTGAGAGGTCGGGTGAGGCTTCCGGGCTCAGGAGGGACAACTTTCCTTTGTGATAAGGGTCATGAGTTATTCGGAACCAGGGATTGGATAACATAATGTCTTAAACTTAAGAAGATGGAGAAATTCTCTCCATTTTGACTATGAAAGGAGTGATGTACTATGTTAGGGATAGGTATAGGTTTCTTTACAGTAACAATACTTCCTATGGTTGTTCAATTGGCAACTATCGTATTTACAGCATTAATCGCAGTTTTTGGCGCCCTATTACCAGTTTGTATAGCAAGGGCAAAAAACATACTGGAGACAGGAATTGAGACCAGGGCCAAAAACATGGGTTAAAATGAGGCCATCCAGTCAAAAGGACGCACTTTCCCCTACACATATGTTCTGAATCAAATTTTCATAGACACA
>JAFDDT010000189.1 GCA_019310725.1 Deltaproteobacteria bacterium
AATCAGTAAACGGGCTGTGTTGCTGAAATCCCTTTTTTCTTAGTCTAAACCGTTTTTTGATCCCGCCTAAGGATAGGTGGGACTCCAGGCGATGTCAAAACTCGCCTTTAGGGCTCAAAAGGCTGACGAAATACTTTACCAGGCCAAAGAACTCAAGAAAAAAAAGAGAGAGTAGTTTTTCTCCTTCTCAATACCCTCTCTCAACGCCTTATAACTGCCAGCGAGCCTTCGCCACGGTGGACCACTCATTGTGAAACACCACATATGAGATAGGTGAACTCAGGGGCTGGCCATCCATTCTTTCTCCCATTCGCCGGGCAATCTCGTTGGCAACGGGAATATAGGAGGGCACTTTCTTGGTTCCGGGGCCAAGTGAAAAATTCATACTGGGTTTGCCAAAACGCCACCAGCACCGTTTGCAATCAAAATGCATGCAGTTCTCCACTGTCTGCATAACCAGCAGTATGCACGTCCGTGCCCCCCAACCAAATTGATCGAATCTTCAGTGAGCTTCCTCAATAGTCACAAATCTCGAACACTTCCCATTCAGATCATTAACGGATACCCGCTCATACTCCTCATGAAATTCCTCCCAGATCTGGGATAGGTTATTTTCGAGAATGGATGCCGTTTCAGAATAGGAACTTGGGGCATGAGCCATAAGATCCCTGATAAATATTTGCTTGAAATCGGGCATGCAGTAAGGTGGCCTACTACTCGCGTCCCTAAGTTGGGAAAAGAGGTTCTTTGCCTGTTCTAATGAGATCCCCGAAAAAGAAGGTTCTATCTTCAGTATAAGACGGCACCATAGGTTGAAAAGATGTGAGCGGTAGGTTGTCTCTGGGAGAATTCTCATCTCTCTTATTTGATAGAAATCTATCAGCTTCTCCAGCAGGCCGTCAAGCAACATCAAACTACGAAGAACGTCCAGGCATTCATCAAGCTCAGAAAGCCATTCGAAATCCCTGCATTCTTCCCTTTCCCGTGAGCCGACATAATAACGGGGTCTCTTCGCCAGAAGACCGTTGAGAATGCCTCCCCAGTGCTCCCCCCAGAAACCAGTATCCAACCCCTGCCCATAGAACCAGCTCTCCTTCAACCAGCGCTCTGCCTCCCATTTGAGTTTAAGCACCATCCCGAATCCCACCCGAAACAAGGTGACAAGGGAATGACGCCTCAAAAGATCCTCCGCCGATGGCACATCAAGGCTGCATACCCTTTCGATCGAGAGGTTAACGATCCGGGCCACTTTTCTACACGCCTGAGACAGCACCTCATTATCCCGGACTATGAGCCCGTCCGCCGAAATGATCTGGTTGGCCAAGCCTGCAAATTCCAGTCTCAACCTGTTCAGTAGTAGAGGATCCCTGATACTGGCCACGCCCTCCATAAACAAATTCTCTGCCTCTGTTTGGGCAAGAGGGAGCACGGGGGCTAGGGCGCGGATCTCTGCGTCATCGATGACCTCAGGGAAGTCTTGCCTGTCTTCTCCTTCGAGAACCGCAGGATCCAGTGGGGAGTAAACCGCAATGGCCTCTTCAAAGGGCAAAAACCCGTGCTCCGCTAGGCGTACGTTCCTTAGCCTGTACATCTCTTCTTCCACCTCTGCCGGAAGCCTCCCTCCCAACCCCAGCAGGAGGGTCTGGCACCTGTCAAAATCTTCATTGGCCATCACCCGGATAATATTTTCAATGCTCCTCCTGTACCTCGGATCGTTCACTCTAATGTGGAGGGCATCGTCCAGGCTGAAGAACCCGGCTGGAAGCCCATAAATCTCATCCGTGTTGTTTATTACTACCACCTCAAGGGTTCTGAAGAAGTGGTAGGAGGCGAGATATTCATCTTCATCCAATAGCCACTTTGCAAGCTGCCCGCAATTGGCCTTCTGTAGCAGATTCAACCAGTGTGCGGTATGGGATATGTCGACACGGTCTTTTACCCACGTTTCCAAGTCAAGCAGATACTGCCACTGATCGACGGAGGCCAACTCAAGCAGAGCCAGAGAGTCATCCTCTCCAACTTTTTTGACCAGCCAGAAGAAATCCTCACAGGGAATCTCTTGGATCAGTGCTTTAGGTTCATCCACATCCAGAATTCTATCCAGCATCTCTCTGCCTGGCAGGGCGTAGAGCTCCTTTAAAAGAGCCCCCTTTTCATCTGTCAAAACAGACACCCCAGCCCCGGTTTGATAAATTTCAACAACCTGTTGATTTTGCACGAGTCAGCTCTCCACGTACTGAATCAGTCGCTAATCGTTCTTTTCAGATCTGGATAGGTTTCGGGTCTATCGCGATGCATTACCTTGCTCTCCCTATCTCGCGCGGTAACGTTCTCGTAGACACCATCATCCCTCCTAACAAGTTTGGTAAAACCGAGATCACGGAGTTCGCTGTTGGTTTTGGGGGTACTGATGTTCGTTCTTGAAATAAGTTTCCTTACCGGTTCTCCGCAGTCGGGACACCTTGTAAGGGGCTTATCATGGATAGATTGCTTGATCTCAAAGACCTCTCCTCTCGGACAGATCCCTTTCAAATGCAGATACTCGTATATTGGCATGATTGGTTCCAACGAATAAATTTCTTACTAACGTTCAAAAGTTGCGGCAAGGTTTTGATTTTGAATTTCTTGAGATCCTTTCCAATGCCTTCCACTTTGCCATCATGAACCAGCACCTTGGTCGCATCATTTACGTCAATAAGAGTATTATCCACATTCCTGTCAACAGCAAGGATGATATTGCCATCTGAGAGCGGGTTTTGGAGCAGGCTTTTGAGTAGTGCAGGATCAACCAGACAATCTCCCATCATGAGAAGGAAATAGTCTTTCAAATGGGCCTTTGCCCTGAAGCGCGGAAAGGCCATTTTCCCCTTTATCCCACTCATCATTATGAATACAGTTAATGGTGATCCGGCATCGCTCTGCCAGCTGGTCCAAAAACCGGGAAACTTCTGCCCCTCTGTACCCCGTAACGACTTAAAAATCATCCAGCCCTTGGCCGAAAGCGGTCCGGATCACCCGTTCGATAAGCGGTATACCGAGGACAGGGGCAAGGGGTTTGTCACTATACTGGGGCTGTGGTCTTGTCGCTTTTCCTGCTGATATAATCAGGCACTTCATCGAATTTAATCCTATCAGCAAAAATAAATTCTTCCACCATTTGAAACGCCTCATCATCAGTAAACTGTCGGGGCGGGTGTTTGCAGAAATAGGCAGACGGTGCCTCAAGAACCCCCCCAATCCCACGGTCAAGGGCAAGTTTGGTGCACCGAATCGAGTCAATAGCCACGCCTGCCGAGTTAGGCGAGTCCTCCACTGAGAGACGGAGCTCCATATCCATGGGAACATCACCAAAGAGTTTGCCTTCCATGCGGATGAAACAGATCTTGTTGTCCTTCTGCCACGGCACATAATCGCTCGGACCGATATGGATGTTCTCATTGTCCAATCTTTGGGCAGTGACGGACTGAACTGCCTCTGTCTTTGATTTTTTCTTGGATTTCAGGCGATGGCGGTTAAGCATATTCAGAAAGTCCGTGTTCCCGCCCGTGTTCAACTGGTACGTGCGATCCAGTTTGACACCACGCTTCTTGAAAAGATCCGTCAGGACACGATGGGTGATTGTGGCCCCTAACTGCGACTTGATATCATCACCGACGAGAGGGATGTTTTTCCCCTTGAATCGCCTTGCCCACATAGGACTGCTGGCAATAAAGACAGGCATATTGTTTATGAAAGCGACACTGGCCTGGAGCGCGCAGTCCGCATAGAACTGGGTTGCCTCTTCAGAACCCACGGGCATATAGTTCAGTAAAATATCCGCTCCCGATTCTTGGATGACTTTTATCACTTCTTTCCTCGATGGCTCCGGTTCATCTGCAACTAAAAACGTATATGTCGCCTCATATTCTCTCATGTGCTCGGAAAGCCCATCCAGGATCCTGCCCATCTGGACCCTAACGCCAGATGAGGGCAAATCAGGGCAAAAGACCGTTGTGCAGTTGGGTGGTGCAAAGATAGCTTCATTCACGTCTTTCCCCACCTTGCGTTTGTCGATATCAAAAGCGGCCACCACCTCTATATCGGCGGGCGTATATCCCCCGACCTCCCAGTGCATCAAGCCAATGGCATCCCTTGGGCCTTTATCCCTGTAGTAATAGATTCCCTGTATCAGGGAGCTGGCGCAATTCCCCACCCCGGCAACGGCGATCTTTATTGTGTCTTTCATGGTACGATTACCTCCTTTCTCATCGAAATAGTTGTTCCAAGGTATTCATTGCCTTGTATAAAGAATCTGGCTGCATTGACTATCTGGATTGTACTTCAAATCGCACAACAAATTCACTGGAATGGGGGCTCACTTTTTTTACTTCATCCCCATCATCGAGCAACAGAAAAAGCATTTTACAAAACCGTTGTAGTCGCAAAAGGCTTTGTGCTCCGCATTTATTTCAGAGCTTCATGAAGCGCTGCTAATCTTCAACTTTATCCCCTCGTTTACAATGAGGAAGCCCCTCGAATTAAGAATAGTTTCCATAGAAACAGGTTATCGCAAGATATTTTCATTCGGAGCCAGTTGATCCGCTTTTTCACCTGTGAATAGCACAGGAATGGATTGCAATTCCATGGAATCAATATTCTCTTGAAACACCTTCTGAGCTTTAGGATAGATTTGATGTAAGCCATTAGTATGGATGAATACCCTGGAAGTTGCATGGCTTTTATCTCTTACCGCCTTCAAAACCTCCCTTGCCGAATCTTCATCAAAATCTCCCATTAACTTCAAATGGAGGTTGCCCTCATTGTTGTGAACAAGGATCTGAAAATCTTCTGACATTTCAGGCCTCTTCGAATCCTAGTTCATGGAACTTCTATTGCAAAAATTTCCGGGTTTCTTTTTTGAAAATAATCCTCACGGGTTGTATTTCTCGTTTCGTTCTTCCATTTCAACCTGGCGAACTCCCGGAGCAGCTCTTCCTGCTCCCTGCTCAAATTCGTGGGCATTCGGGCATCCACAATGATGATTTGGCCCCCTCGGCCTGAACCTACCATGCTTGGAATGTCTCGGCCGCCTCCTTGAAACGCCCCTCTGCCTCTTTGTCCCCAGGGTTTCGGTCTGGATGGTACCTTGGAGCCAGAAGACGATAACTTTTCTTTATCTCCTCCGCAGAGGCGTCTCTGCCTATGCCTAGGATATCGCAGTAGTCTCGCTTGTCATTCATAGGATTAGTTATTTCGTTAGGAGGGAATTCGGGAAGGGCTGTGGATTTTTCAGATAAGCTAACCGGCGGTCAATATTGAGCAAATAGCTCAAGCAACTGAAAATGTCGATTCAGGATTAATCTATGCTGTCATCTCGCTGTTTCTTTACACGTCACGAAAGGCTCATTTATTCCCCAAACATCTAAAAGAGATCATGCGAGCTGCTTATCTCTGCCCGAAATCCCTGTCTATTGTCGATTTCAATTCCCTAGAACCTAGGGAACATGAAATGGATGGATCATCAATAAAAAGGAAAGATGACATAACTACCCTTAGATCTTATCCCAGATTTTCAGATAATGAACCATCCATTCTTCGAACGAGAGATATTTACCTGTACTGAAATCATAGCAAGGCTCAAGAGGTTTAGCATTTCCCCCTGTTTTCAATTCATCGGCAAATTGTTCCAAGATCTGTTTTGCCTGCTCCCTGGAATACCCGTATTGCCGTGCAAGGCCCTTTGTTCCATGGGCATTCCTGTAAATGGCGGACATCTGTCCGAGCGCTTTGCATCGAAGATTTCTTATCTCTTCTTCGGGCAAACCCATGTGCTCTGCCAGATGCACAGCTCTTGCAAAGTTCCTGCGCTCGACTTCGCCCTTTAACGCATCTTGGTCGCTCTTTTCATGCATTCAAGTATTAACCCCAGGCCAGGGCTTCCTCTGCCCGGGCAATCCTGGTTTTGATCCCTAATACATATCCTCCGGGGACATCTGCGGAGTAGACGGTGGCTTCTTCTCCTCAGGTTTTTCAGCCACCATGGCCTCGGTGGTCATGAGAAGCCCTGCCACAGATGCTGAATCCTGAAGGGCAAACCGTGTGACCTCAGTGGGATCGATGATTCCGCCCGAGGTCGTCTCTTCCTCTTCGATCCTCAAAACCAGCACCCTGTCATTCAAAGGCCTAGCCTTCATCCCTCAAATCGTCCTTTTGAAAAAATCACAAATTTCCAAGAAAAGAGGGGGTTTAATCATTGATTTTTTGCGAGAAGAGATGCTATAAAAGCAGCTCAAACCATCTAACTATCTGATATTATGGCAGTTATTTTGATTTGTTGCAAAATATAATCATTCGGATAGTTTTGTCAAGAACGCTTTAATAATTTTTTAGAAGATCTGTTTTTAGATCGATTTTATTCGTAATATCCTCTTGGCATCCAGGGCCACGTCATAGTGAAACCTAAGGCTATTGATTCTTAAGTTTCTTGCAGGGTATGGGTATCTTTTTTTTACGATTATGCCCCACATAGTTTAGATGAGTGGGCCCGCCCGCCTCGCCTTG
>JAFDDT010000190.1 GCA_019310725.1 Deltaproteobacteria bacterium
GAAGATAGATATGAAAAGATATATGGATATTAATGAGAGATATGCATAAATACGATCTTCACAAACTTGTTAAAGAAGTGCTTAATAACGGGTCAAGCGATCTTGTTACAAGGCCATCTGGGCAGCTTGTGCGCAATCGAATAGAGCATGATATCGCAAAAGAGGAAGCAGGAGCTGTCATAGCGCTTGATTTTTCTAAGATAGGGATCATCGATTATTCATGTGCTGATGAGATAGTAGCAAAACTCATATCCAGACTTTTGGCTGGCGAATACGGCGATAAATATTTTATCTTAACCGGACTCAATGATAACCAGGAAGAAAACATAGAGGTTGCCCTTGAGAGGAAAGGTCTCGCTGCTATCGCTGAAAAAAGGAATGGGCAGAAACTCCTGCTAGGAAGTCTCAATAACTATCTCAAAGAAACCTTAGACCTGATAATGAAAAAAGGAGGGCTCACTGCAAAGCAACTCTCCCAAGCGATTAAGCTTGAGGCCAATACGAGTGGCACAAGGCTTTTGAATCTTCACAAGAAACGTCTTGTGAAGAGGATTGGAGAAACAAGAGAAGAGGGACGGGTCTGGGTGTATGAAAGTATTTGATAAATTAGGACGCAGATTGCCGCAGATATTCGCAGATATTTTCTAATATATTTAAAATCTTGATAATCTACGTTTATCCTGTTAAATGCCGACTTCGGCGGCCCTCTATGGGGATTTAATAGGGTGAATCTGCGTTCAAAAAATATTAGCAAAGAAAGGAGAAATCATGGCAGAGGAAAAAACACAGGCCAAAGCGCTCTCAATGTCTAATACGAAAAAGGAGATGCTGGATGCCTACAATGCACTCCTGAAACAACTGCAAGAGAAAAGACAGGCTGAGCTGAAACCAGAAAAAAAGATCGAAGAGAAAAAAGAAAGAGAGATAGTGAAAGTGGCAGAGACCTTATCTTCAGAGGGGGTTGTAAAAGACATCGGCAACCTGAAGTTGGAAATAGGAAAAAGACTCACCCAGATCGCCGATGGACTGGAAGAAGAAGTCAACAAATACAAAAAGATTCAGGAAGCGATCAAAATAAGAGATGGGGAACTTAAAGAGTTATATGAGATAGAAAGATCAGCGGAGACACTGGCAGCATTAATAGAGGCTCAAAAGCAGAGGCGGCAGGAATTTGAATCGGAGATGGCTGCCCGAAAAGAAGAATTGAATCAGGAAATCCAGATTATCCGTGAGGGATGGGAAAAAGATAAAAAAGCTTACGA
The DNA here is from genome assembly GCA_019310725.1 of Deltaproteobacteria bacterium. GTDB lineage: Bacteria > Desulfobacterota > DSM-4660 > Desulfatiglandales > B25-G16 > JADFWK01. The sequence continues at coordinate 1,263 of JAFDDT010000190.1, forward strand.
AGCACAGATCAAAGAACGGGATAATGCAGAGGCAAAAACACGAGAAAGAGAAAAGGAAGAATATTCATACACCTTTAGGCGAGAACAACAGTTGGCAAAGGACAGGTTTGAAGATGAGAAAGCAAAAACCGAAAAAGAGATTCTGTTGAAAAAAGAACAGATGGAGAAAGATCTAGCTGAGAGAGAAAAGGCAATTGCCGAAAGCGAAGAGGAATTAAACGAACTACGGGAAAAGGTTGCCGCCTTTCCCAAAGAGACGGAACAAGCAGTCAATACGGCAGTAAAAGAGACGACACAAAGGATCACAGTGGAAGCAAAGAATAAAGAGGAATTACTAAGAAAAGAATTTGATGGCCAACGAAACGTGCTCACCACTCGAATAGAGTCTCTTGAGAAAACAGTGAAAGAGCAGAGTGGGCAGATTGCTAACCTCTCAGAACAGTTGGAAAAATCATATCAAAAGGTTCAGGATATTGCTGTTAAATCTGTTGAGGGATCATCAAGCCTAAAATCTCTTACCAGTCTTCAGCAACTGGTCACCGAGCAAACCAGGAAGCAATCGCAAGAGAAGTAGTTTTTGGCAGTTTAGAGACAATCTTAACTTGAGGCCAACTCACTATCAAAGGGATGAAACATGAAGGTATCTACCGTAGCAGAGATGAGAAACCTGGACAAAGGCGCAATAGAAATATTTAAAATCCCTGACCTTATCCTCATGGAAAACGCAGGTCAGGCAGCATATTTTGTAATCAACAATGAATTTGGTATTGAGGGAAAACAATTTACTGTTTTTTGTGGCATTGGAAACAATGGCGGGGATGGCTTCGTGGTTGCGAGAAAGCTCCACTCAATGGGTGCCCAGGTCAAGGTATTCCTCCTGGGGGATAAGGGAAAATTAACAGGGTGCGCAAAAGACAATTTCGACATGATTTCTGCCCTACCCATTGATATCCATGAGTTCAGCTCGGTGGAACAGGCACAATCTTCCGTGTCTCACTCTGATGCAATCGTAGATGCGGTATTTGGAACCGGCCTTACCAGGGAGGTGGGAGGCACCTATCGAGAGGTCATTGAGTTGATCAATCAGAGCCAGAAAACAGTATTCAGCATTGATATCCCCTCAGGCGTAAACGGTGACACTGGCCAGGTTATGGGATGTGCTGTCAGGGCACACTATACTGTAACCTTTGGATTGCCAAAACGGGGAAATCTGCTTTTTCCAGGCTTTGATCTCTGCGGAAAGCTCTTTGTTACCCATATCTCCTTTCCTCCCTCCCACTACAACGCCAATACAATAAAGGTAAAAACAAACGACCCCCCGCCACTTCCACAAAGGGGGGAGGATACCCACAAGGGCAGTTATGGCAAAATTCTCTTTATTGCAGGGTCTTCAAATTACCTGGGTGCCCCTTATTTTTCTGCTCTCTCCTTCCTTAAGGCAGGCGGGGGGCTCTCGTATCTGGCCTCGCCTGAGTCAATAACAAATTTCCTGGCCACTAAGGGAAGTGAGATCGTGTTTGTCCCGCAGAAGGAAACACATAATGGAAGCTTGTCTCTCAAGGCAAAGGATCAGCTCCTAGAGTTCTCAGACAGAGTTGACATGGTTATTATGGGCCCAGGGTTATCCCTGCACGAGGAAACTCAACAATTGGTGAGAGAGCTCACACGGGAGATCAAGAAACCCCTGGTGATAGATGGTGATGGTATCACAGCCATTTCTCAGGATATTGACATCATCAAAAAGAGAAAAGAGGTGACAATACTGACTCCCCACTTTGGAGAGATGTCACGGATCACAAAAACAGACATAAGAGAGATCCAAAAAAACAAGATTCCCCTCCTGGTCAAGGCTTGCAAAGAATTAGGGGCCTTCATAATCTTAAAGGGAGCGCACACACTCATTGGTTATCCTGATGAAGAGGTCTTCATCAACATGAGCGGAAACCCTGGAATGGCCACTGCTGGCAGTGGGGATGTCCTTGTCGGCACCATTGCAGCCATGTTTGGCCTCGGACTATCAATGGAAGATAGCACCAGGATGGGCGTATTCATCCATGGCCTGGCTGGAGACCTAGCAACGAGAGACACAGGACTAGATGGAATAATAGCCGGCGATATCATGAACTACCTTCCGGAGGCGATACAATATTGCCGTGAGAATTTTGAAGATATCAGTAAAAACACATATGAAAGCATTTACCGTGTGTAGGGAAAAGATATGAAAGCATGGCTCTTGGACAAACAGGCAAAGATTGAAGATATGCCCTTAGAGTTTCAAGAGATACCAACCCCTGATCCCTCTGGTCACGAGATACGGATAAAGGTTCATGCATGCGGAATCTGCAGAACCGATATACACATCGCTGAAGGGGATCTCCCTCTAAAGAAGGCTCCCTTGATCCTTGGACACGAAATTGTTGGTGTCGTTGATAAGGTGGGTAAGGATGTAAAATCCTTTAAACCTGGAGATCGGTCAGGGGTTGCCTGGCTGAATCATGCATGTGGCAAATGTAAGTTCTGTTTGTCAGACAAAGAAAACCTCTGTTCTCAGGCAACTTTTACCGGCTGGGATGCCGATGGCGGATATGCCCAATACACAGTGCTGGACGAACATTTCGCCTTTCACCTGACAGATAATCTCTCCTTTGAAGAGCTTGCCCCGCTCATGTGCCCTGGGATCGCTGGATACCGTTCATTGAAACTTACGGAGTCACACGAGGGTGAAAGAGTTGGCCTTTATGGATTCGGGCCCACCGCTGCCTATACGCTCCAGGTGGCCAAATATTTAGGCATGGAGGTATATGCAATAACCAGGAGCCAAAAAAATAGAGATGTGGCCAGGGAACTCGGTGCAGACTGGGTTGGCAGTTACGAAGACAAGCCACCTGCCCTCTTTGACGCAGGGATCATCTTTCCCCCGGCAGGCAATCTGGTAGAATTTGCCCTGTCACAGCTGGACAGTAACGCTTGTCTAATCCTGGCTCCGGTATACATGACACCTATAGAAATCAAAGACTACAATCTCATATGGCACGAGCGATCAATAAAGTCATTAGCCCATATAACCAGAGAAGATGGGAGAGAGTTCTTAAGGATTGCCGGAGAGATAAAGATCAAGGCCCAGATAGAAACCTTTCCTTTCGAAAAACTGGCCGATATCCTTCCCCTTGTTAAGCATGGAAAGATAAAAGGAAATGCGGTAATAAAGATTGCTTGATTGGGTTTATTTCTTTTACCCTCATCAGTGCATCACCTTCAAAAATCGCCTGCCCAGTGTGTACACCCATAAGTCCGTAATCGAACTTATCAATCGAAGGACTTAGGAAAGCCTGGTCGTAGGGAGAAAAATCACAGACCCTCTCCCTAAGGCTATGGAATTGACATCACGAAACTCTTCCCTAATATATGCAGACCAATATATTAGAGGGAAACCGGAATGGAAATGATACTGATCTATATACTCTGTGGAGGGGCTATCCTCTATGTGCTTCTGACCTTGTACTTTGCCTACCTGGTTCATCAGGTGCCTCGAAAACCGGTGAAGGACATGCCCGATTGGGGCACAGTAATAGATACCCGAATCCCTGCAGCAGATGGTGGCTCGCTTGAGGTCTGGCGTGTTGAACCTGAAGGCCGGTCGCGGGGCATTGTTGTTTTGGCCCATGGGTGGAGCAGAAACCGGGACCGGATGGTGGGCCGGGCCAGGATATTCGGTAAAATGGGGTTCACCACGGTCATGCATAGTGCCCGTGACCATGGCCGATCAAGTCCCCACCGCTTTATGGGTGCTCCCCGATTTGCCGAGGACATTGGCACGGTACTAGACTGGGTGAAAGAACCTGTTCTTCTTTACGGACACTCTATCGGCGCGGTTGCGGCCGTCATTGAAACAAATCGGAACCCTCGGCGAATCAAACTTCTTTTCTTGGAAGGATGTTACGCCAAGACCAAAGAGGCGCTTCTCAGTCTCTACCGCGGCTACAACCGTGTGTTCGGAATGTTCTTTGCTCCTATGGTGGTTTGGTGGATGGACGTTTTCTATAGGCATGGCCTGGATTCAATCAGCCCTACAAAGCTTGCCTCGGGCATTGATCTGCCTGTATTGATCATTCACGGGGAAAAGGACCAGAATTTTCCACCTCATCATGCCAGGAGCCTGAAGAACAGTTTTCCAGCAGGTCGCGCGGAGGTATTCATTGCCAAAGATACCGATCACAGCAGTTCAAGTCTGCAACCTGAATATCCCACCGTTATCCGGGAATTTGTGGGTCGGCGACTACGTTCATAGAAACATGCATGCTTTAAAGGATAACTTCAGGGCAATGAACCTCCCCGCAGCAAGCTCCGGGGTATTCTGGCGAAGGCGAATAAAGACAATTCGGTGGCGGGGAACACGGTGAGCGTATGTGAGACACCTTCTGCTCTACAGATTGAGTCCCAGTTGCTCAGGTCTATTCATCACCTCAGCAGCCTCAGATTTCATGCTCTTTGGTTGAGTATATACCAAATATCGTTTTCGTGCTCTTGTCCTGATCTCAAATAACTCCGGAAATAAAGGAAACTGAACATAGTTTCTATAATCAGGACAATTTCTCCTTCGCCTGCATTTCGCACACACGGCCACATTGATCCTCGGTCTGTTCTTCTTGGAGTTGCAGGTGATGAAGTCCATATACTTCCTTTTCTGATCGCTTTCCAGCGTCAAGCCCTTTGGAACGATGTTCTTTCAATCCCCCCTTTTTTTCTTAGGGGTGCTGGCTCAGATCAGATCAACATGAAAACCCCTTGAGCTGATCAAATCAGGTCAAGGGGTTACCCTATTCTTGAAGCCCTAACAGGGCTGACACTGCCTTTGTTCTCTAGAATTATCACGATCTCTTTATCATACAGATCTCAAAGCTGCTCAAACATGGTCGGGACGACTGGATTTGAACCAGCGACCCCAGCGTCCCGAACGCTGTGCTCTACCAGACTGAGCCACGTCCCGACTTTGTCTGACCGCGCTTCGATGATAAATTTACATTGGCCAAAAGTAAAGGGAAATTACCACTGGCCTCACTAGATTTCTATATAGGCTAAAATCTTAACATTTGTGGCAAGTTTTTTCATTGAAATAAAACCAAGATTCTAAAGGAGCTTTGAAATCTGAAATCCGAATATCTAAATCCTAAACAAATTCCAAATTCAAATGTTCTAAATCCAAAACCATTAAATAGTTCCTTGCTGAACTCCAAACATGTTTTGGTCATTCTTGCCCCGTT
>JAFDDT010000191.1 GCA_019310725.1 Deltaproteobacteria bacterium
GAGGAACGACATGGAAAAAAAGAAAGCCCTCGTAATTGATGACGAACAGATCGTGTTAGATAGTGTTAGTGCATTACTTGTGGATGAGAACTATGAGGTAGATGTCTCGCTGAGTGGCCGGGAGGGACTTGACTGGGCCATTGAGAGACCATACGACATTGTCCTGACCGATATCCGCATGCCAGACATTGGGGGCATAAGGGTTCTGAGGGACGTTAAGAGGGTCAAACCATCCCTTCCGGTGATCATGATCACCGGTTATGCATCGGTTCAGTCAGCAATACAGGCCATGAAACTTGGGGCAGCAGAGTATATCGAAAAACCATTTGAGCCCGAACAACTTCTTGAGGCAGTAGCCCGGGCACTTGGTGCAGCCCCAGAGGCCGAGGAACAGACATTGATTCACAAAGAGGAGATGGCCAAAGTTCTGGAGCGAGCCGAAAACGATGATGAATTCTTCGCAAACCTTCTCGAAAATGGAGCAGATGCCCTGGATGAATATGATTTGACCAGACCTGAGAAACTTGCCATCGTCACGCCTCACACGGCCCCAAAGACGGATGCTTATTTTTTTGAAAGTCCAGAGCAAGTCTTAATTTACTTTAGCTCGGTTCAACCTTTAGCTACTCCAGGCACTCGAGGTTAGGGATTGGGTTTTATGTGTTGCTGTTGTCTTAACTTTAGGCACTTTAGGCATTTTAGCGGTAACTTCTCAATAAGTTCGGGTTTTGTAGGGGCTTGATTTATCAAGCCCGATATTGAAGGGTTCGATAAATCGAACCCCTACACTTTAAAATATGTTGCCAAAATTACTTTCCTTTGAAATTTGCCCCAACTTATTGAGGATTTACTTTAGCAGGCTTTAGACACTGAAATATGTTTTACTCAACCAGGTCCAAACTCATCGCAAGTTTTTTGGTGGTTTCCCTCCTCGTTGGTGGTGTTTCTCTGTTTATTGGTGGACAACTCCTTTACAAGGCTGTGCTCGGTGAGGCAACTAACCGGGTCAGGTTGGATCTGAATGCCGCCCGTGAGATATATCACACGCGGCTGAAAACGATTAAATGCCCCCTATCCGTTATTGCTCTGGAACCTGCATTCCGTTCTGCCCTTAAAGAGAGAGAGCTCTCTGAACTGATACCGAGACTCGAGATTGTAGCGCGACGGGCTGAGCTGGATTTTGTAGGTGTGGTGAGAAAAGAAGGTGAGACTCTGTGTGGCGTTGGAAAAAGCTCACTACAGTGTAAAACCGTGGAAATCACTAATCCTATCGCAGAATTAGTATTTGATCGTATGGTTCCTCTATCAGGCACGGTTATTCTGAGCAAGGAATTTCTCTCTGCCGAAAGCCCTGAACTTGCTGATCGTGCAAGAATCAGACTTCTCCCCACACCAAGGGCAGCCCCGAGAGCCGAAGAGGAGGAAACCTCTGGAATGGCACTTGCCGCTGCAATACCAGTATTTGACAAGGGCGATTTACTCGGGGTTATCTATGGAGGAGTTCTTCTGAATCGAAGTACGCATATCGTTGACACGGTGAGGGACACCGTATTTCGGCAGGAGACATACAAGGGCCGCACTATTGGAACCGCTACCATCTTTTTCAAGGATCTCCGCATATCAACAAACGTCCTCACCCCGGACGGGGAGCGGGCCATTGGAACACGGGTCTCAAAAGAGGTGAAGGAATATGTCCTCATAAAGGGTAATAGATGGACCGACCGTGCCTTTGTGGTCAGGGACTGGTATATAACCGCCTATGAGCCCATTGAGGACATCTTTGGTAAACGGGTGGGGATGCTCTATGTCGGGGTGCTAGAGGCGAAATATGTTGACATGCGCAGAAAAGCGCTTTCCATCCTGATACTGATAACGCTGGCTGGTGTAGCACTAGCAGTAGGGCTAGGATACTTTTTGGCATACAGGATTATGAGACCCGTTCACCTCATGATAAGAGCCAGCAAACAGGTTTCAGAGGGGAATCTATCGCCGGAGATTGGACCACAGTCAAAGGATGAAATAGGTCTCTTACAAAACACCTTTAGGGATATGCTGGTATCTCTCGAGGAACGTGATAGACACAGGAGGGCAGAGGCGGAAAACCGGCTCCTTCAGTCTGAAAAACAGGCCAGCATTGGAAGGCTTGCGGCAGGTGTTGCTCACGAGATAAATAACCCTCTCACCGGCATATTAACATTTACCCGCATTCTCCAGCAAAGTAAAGATATAGGAGATAAGAATCTGTCTCATCTTCAAAAAATAGCTGAGTCCACTGTCCGGGTTAAGAACATTGTTAAGGGTTTGCTCGATTTCTCCAGACAAACCGAGCTTGATCGAGAGCCAACAGACATAAACCGTCTTATCCGCGCCGTAATTTCAGCAATGGAAAACCAGGCACTTATAAAAGGCGTAAGCATAGAATTCAATCCAGGGGAAAACTTGCCCATGCTTACCCTGGACCGCAACCAGTTCCAAAGTGTGTTAATAAATTTAATTATAAACGCCCTCGATGCTATGGAACAGGGTAGCAATATCCTGATAGCTACCGGTATCAGCTTATCTGCAAGTGATACTGGCGCAAAGGGTGTTGAGATTGCCGTTACCGATACTGGTTGTGGTATATCACCGGAGGATCTTGACAAGGTGTTCGAACCCTTTTTTAGCACAAAAGAGGTAGGCAAGGGCACTGGACTTGGCCTTGCAGTTTCGTATGGGATCGTACAGAGACACGGAGGGACCATCAGGGTTCAAAGTGAGGTTGGCCGGGGGACAACATTCACCATATGGCTTCCGGTAAAGGAGCAGGCTGGGGAACATGAAACTACCGGTAGTCGATGACGAACAAGTTGACTTAGAAGGTGTGAGAAAAGTAAGAGGCTTCCTATACGGCCCGGGAAGCGCTGGCTTGACTTGAAGAGAATAGATCACATATGGTAATTTGAACGACCACTTTGTTCACTCTTAGGTGAGTATTTTCCCTTACAAGAGAGAGGAAACAGGCACAAAATACAACCATCCCCATTTACAAATGGGTGTGGTTTTTGTGTTTTTGAGTAGATTGCCTGATTGAATCTATCTATCAAAGTCGATAAATTGAGCCTGTTCAATATTTATTTTTCCAAAGTACTTGTATTCATAAATAATATCAAGGGGTTAGACAATTCAAAAATGAGCCTAAATGTTAATATTTTGGGTTACTTTTAAAAATCATTCGCTAAAAATTAAGTTATTTCAATGGGTTAGGATATTGAACAGGCTCAAATTCAAAATACAAAATTAAAATAGTGTCTTAGGAAAAAAAATGAGGAGGCAACAATGAGAATAAAAGATTTTATGACTACCAACGTGGTAGGCGTGAGCGAGGATACCTCTATTCACGATGCCAGAAAGATAATGAAGGCCCATAAGATCAGAAGATTACCCGTTTTAAAAAAGAATAAATTGGTAGGTCTGGTAACTCAGCACATGCTCCTGGAGGCAGCACCTTCACCCGCTACAGCGCTAAGCATTCATGAATTGCATTATCTCTTAGCCAAGATGACCGTAAAGGATATTATGGTCAAGAAGCCCTATAGTCTTTCTCCTGAGATGCCGGCAGAAGAGGCCCTGCAATTGGGGCAAGAAATGGGATATGGTGGCTTTCCAGTTATGGAAGATGGCAAGCTGGTGGGCATGGTCACCGAGTCAGATATCGTGAGGGTTATGACCAGGGTTTTGGGGGTGAGTGTAAAGGGTAAGAGAATAGACATAAAGGCCTCTAAAGAATTTGGAAATATGAAAAGAATCATGGAGATCCTCGATGAGCATAAGACAGTCCTGTTGAGTTTGATGACCCTCCCAAGACCTGAGGATGAAGATTGGCTGGTGGTCTTGCGAATAAAGAACCAAGAGGCTAAGCCAATTGTTAAAGAGCTGAGGTCTGCCGGCTTCGATGTTATGTATGTCGGCTGAGAATTGAGGCCTGCCGGCCATCGCTCTCGCTCAGGCGAGGCAAGTGGGGATGGTGGATTGCGAATCGAGGGATTGTTGCTCCAAATAGTGTGTAAGCATGTTTACCTGTTGTGAATACCCAGGAAGATTTCCAATGCAACCATTACATACGAACACGGTAAAAAGGCTTCGGAAGAAATCCACAACAAATGACAATTGCCGAATGACAAATGACAAAAAGCTGGAGGGCGCATGGCTCGAAAGATGCTGGTCATAGACGATGATCCAACGGTTTTGTCATCGTGTCAGAGGATATTTGAGACAGAGGATTATTATGTTGCTACCACCACAAGTCCGGAGGAGGGCCTAAGCCTTGTCTTAGATACATACTTTGACGTGGTCCTCTGCGACTGGATGATGCCTGGCCTTGACGGAATGGATGTGATAACGAGGCTTGATCAGACCTCGCCGGGCTCTGCCGTGGTTATGATCAGTGGGTATCCAAGCATTGAAAGGGCAACCGAGGCCATGAAGCGAGGGGCAATGGATTATGTTGCCAAACCATTTACCCCTGATGAGATAATCAAGGCGGTGAATGAGGCGATACAGCGGAAAGAGGATGAAGAAACCAAGATAATAGAGCGATTTGGGAGGCTGACAAAGACCGGGCAGATCTCACTGCCGAGCATAGATGAAAAGATACTACAGGCCCTTTCTGGTGCCATAGATGAGCGGAGGAGAGTGGAGGCTCAGCCTTCACTGGAATCTCTTTCAGAACCTGAACGTTTACAGGAAATAACCTTTGCTGTGCTGGACAAATACGAAAGGGATAGAAATAACCTCATTGCAATGTTACAGGCAGTTCATTCATATGCCGGGTACCTTTCATATGAGGCAATCGGCCTGATTGCCAGAGAATTACAGATAAGTGAGCATGACATCTTTGGCACAGCATCATTCTATGCCCAATTCAAGTTCGAAAAGCCTGGAAAGCATCTTATCAGAGTCTGTACTGGAACTGCCTGTTTCGTGGGCGGTGGCGGGGTGATTCTCGAAGCAGCCAAATCAAGATTGAGTATTGTTCCAGGGCAAACCACTAAAGATGGGGTGTTTAGTCTTGAAAGAGTAGCATGTCTTGGATGCTGTGCTTTAGCACCTGTTGTAACCATTGATGATGAGGTCTACGGTCAAATGAGCCCCGCGAAGCTATTAAGGACCATAGATAAGATTTATAGAACCGAATCAAAGGGATAACCCTTCGGGTTTATCGTGTTTTTTGAGTTCATTGACTTTGTTGAGTTCAACACAACAAACACAATAAACGCAACACACTCAACAAACACAACAAATCGATGAGGAGCCATGGCGGAGTTGGTTGAAGAGAAAAAGATGGCCACGGAGACACTGACGATTGATGGAAAAAGCGTGTCCTTTTTTTCTGGTGAGACAATACTTGAGGTTGCCAGAAGATCAGGTATCTATATCCCAACGCTGTGTGCAAGGGCAGATTTGCCGTCTATAGGATCATGCCGTCTCTGCATTGTAAAAATTGAAGGCATGAGAGGGTATGCAACATCCTGCACTACACCTGCCGAGACTAATATGGTGGTTACTACCAATTCACCTGAGATTGAAAAATTGAGAAGGGGGATACTGGAACTAATTCTATCCGAACATCCCTCTGCCTGTTTGGTATGTCCTATAAAAGAAACATGTGAGCAATTTAATGCACCCTCTTCAAAGACCGGAAGGGTTACAGGCTGCAATATGTGCCCCAATCGGGATATCTGTGAATTACGGCAATTGGTTGAATATATGGGACTAAAAGAGATAAGATATCCATTATTGTATAAGGATTTTCCCCTGGAGAGAGATGATCCATTTATGGACAGGGATTATAATCTTTGCATCCTATGCGGTAGATGTATTAGGGCCTGTGAAGAAAATCTCGGTGCAAGCGCTATTTCATTTGTTAACAGAGGTCACGATACAAAAGTAGGAACCTCCTTCGGAAAACTTCATGTAGATGGCGATTGTCGTTTTTGTATGCATTGCGTTGATGTCTGTCCAACCGGTGCTTTAACAGTCAGGGGATCCAAATGGTATGACAATCCTGATATAGAAACACCCACAACATGCATCCTTTGTGAGCGAGGCTGTGAGCTTGTCATTGATACTAAATGGAATAAGGTTATGGGGGCGCATCCTGTCCGGGATATGACCGTCAGCAAAAGAGAATACTGTGTTAAGGGTAGATGTTGTTTACCGGCGCTTTTTAACAGCCCTGACCGATTGAAATATCCTTCTATCCGTCGGGATGACGGTAAGATGATCTATACCGATTGGGATAATGCAGTAAGACATGTGTCTGACATAGTGTCTCATTATAGTCCCGAGGAAATAGCAATCCTTTCCTCAAGGCATCTAACAGATGAGTCTATTTATGCCCTGAACGAATTTGCAAGGGTCTATGCAGAATCAAATATATTCTATTTTAAAGACGCGGAAATTATCTTTCCCAATATAGAAAAGTCAGATGAGATATTTAAGGATATCAAGATATTATACCTGACAGAAGCAAATAGTTTCACCGATGAAATCATAGAGAGATTTGGCAATCTTGAGAATATCATTATCCAGGATATCTATCCTTCCGCCCTGAGCAGATCAGATAAAGTCTGTGCCATTCTTCCCACTACCGTTTTCACCGAGATGAATGGCACCAAGACGTGCGCCGATAACCGGAAGGGGACTATTACAAAAGCAGCCGAACCACCCGGAAATGCTATTCCAGATTGGGAGATTACCATTCGAATAGGCAATGCATTAGATAGCCCAGATTTTAGAATGAGGGGTTTCAGGAGCATACAGGGCAATATCCAGATGCATCCATGGATTATTGCCTCTGTTCCTACGGTTCCAAAAGATGCTTTGACCTATAGGGGCTTCCCTATTGCTGATTTTGTCCCTGATCTCAGGGTTTATGTCGAACGTCGTTTAAAATCAAAAGGAGAGGTCCACTTTTAAAAACTAAGTTTTGAGATTTTTAAAAAAATGGAAAATAAATCC
>JAFDDT010000018.1 GCA_019310725.1 Deltaproteobacteria bacterium
ACGAAACCAGCAGCGCAACCGTAGAACGTTAAACGAAGCCCTAATAGCTTCACTTCAAGAAATGGATTATTATTTTCCTCAACTAGTCGGTTTGAGGCGAAGCTTCGCTAGTATTGATCTTCATGATAATCTGCCTGATCTGCTAATGCCTTTGGAATATAAAGCGTAGAGCTTGAGGGAAAATGACTTTCTATTGAAGATCACCATCCAGCAGCTGAGGCAACGACAAGGTTGCCAAAGCACCGCAGGGAGGTCTTCCTTGCCTCTGGAGTTGAGGTAGCCCCCATGGGCAAGTTCCTCTAGGAAATCGTAATGTTTTACCAGAGCCCCCATTATCGCATTATGGGTGATCGGTCAGTGCTCGTCGAGCTGGGGGATGAAATAAGTCCTGAGATTCACCGACGGGTGAGGCAGTTTGCCATAGCGCTGGTGGAACATCCCACAGAAGGTCTGATGGAAATCATCCCTACCTACGGATCACTCCTTATCATTTATGATCCACTCAAGATAAGTATTGCCACGTTACAATATCGGGTAGAAGATCTGCAAAAACAGATCAAGGAAATCCAGATCCCCGAGCCCAAGATCGTGGAGATTCCGGTCGTCTGAGGTGGCAAATCTGCTCGCGGGCAACCCTGAGGATGAGGCATGTCTGGAGATCACGCTCTTTGGACCAAAAGTCAGATCCCTTACTGATGTTGCCATCGCGGTCACCGGTTCCGACCTCCCACTCCCAGGACAGCTAAACGTGGTGATAAAGTGACCTACAAACAGGTATCTTTGGATGATACTTATGCGGCTCTCAGGGAGACAGAGGAGAGGATTAAGGGGAAGAGGTGGCTGTGGTAAAAGGCGAGTATTCTCTATCGGACTATCCGAGCGCAATCTTTACTATCGGAGCTTGTGACGATCTATCTTTTATGCGCCTGTAAAAAGTCCTTTTTACAGGCAATTGCGAATTTAGGAATTTAGGAATTATAAATTATCTTAAGTAGTTATATATAGTGGCATTACTCCAAATCCTGATGTTTTCGACTTTTTACGAGATCATCATCTTTAGAGACCTAAAAAGGCTTTCTTGACAATATCGGTCTCCAGAAGTTCCTCCCCTGTTCCCTTGTATATGGTCCGACCTGTCTGCAATACATATCCCCTGTCTGCCATTTCCAGCGCCTCCCTGACCTTCTGTTCAACGAGTAAAATGGTTTTACCCTCCTCTTTTAATGTGGCTACCGCCTCTAACATCTCATCTACCAGTTTGGGCATAAGCCCCAGAGAAGGTTCATCCAGCATCAACAGTTTAGGGCTTGACATCAAGCCTCTACCAGTGGCAAGCATCTGCTGTTCCCCACCGCTAAGAGTTTCCCCCAATTGTTTCTGCCTGGCCTTTAAGATGGGAAATAGACTGTACACATAATCCAGATTCTTTTCTATCTCCTCCCTGTCATCCACGATGTACGCCCCCAATTTCAGATTCTCCTCTACGGAAAGGGGGCCGAAGATACGCCTCTCTTCCGGGACATACGTGATTCCCTTCCTCACTATGTTGACCGTAGAACTTGTGCTGATATCCTCATCCTCGAATTCGATGCTGCCTTTTGCAGGATGGAGGGTTCCGGCCACCGTCTTCAATAACGTTGTCTTACCCGAACCATTGGCCCCAACGATCGAGACCAACTCCCCGCCATTAACGTGAAAGGAAACATCGTGGATTACGGGTACACCGCTATATCGAACCTCTATTTTTTCGACCTTTAGCATACTTCTCACCCAAATAAGCCTTAATCACCCGTTCATCGCTGGCAATGTCTCTAGGCTTTCCCTCCGCTATTTTTTGGCCCCCGTCCAAGACGATGATGCGCTGGGAAATAGGCATGACGACTTCCATCACATGTTCTATGACAAAAACGGTAAGCCCCTTGGCCTTATGAATTCTTTGGAGAAGCGCTACCATCTCCTCGGTTTCCTTCGGATTTAAGCCCGATGCGACCTCATCAAGCATCAGCAGTTCCGGCCTGGTGGCAAGGGCCATAGCAAGGCCAACTCGCTTCTGAGTGGCTATAGGCAGTTCGGTCATATAAGCCTCGGCGTCTTTCTCCAATTCCACAACATTCAATATTTCAGAGGCCTCCTCCCGTGCAATTCGACGATCTGAGGTCCTACAAAAGGACCCTATCATGACATTCTCCAAGACGGTAAGGTCTCCGGAGATACTCATAATTTGAAAGGTCCTTCCAATCCCCTCCCGATTCGTCTTGAAGGGTTTGAATCCGGTGATATTTTTGTCCTTGAATCGTATTTTGCCCTGATCCGGCCTGTGATACCCAACAATACAATTAAACAGGGTGGTCTTTCCCGCACCGTTTGGACCTATCAGCCCGATGATCTCCCCCTTTTCAATATCAAGGGAGATATGGCTGTTAGCAGCCACACCGCCAAAATCTTTCGTCAAATCGGTTACTTCCAATAGTACCATGGCGCCTCTGCCTACCTCTTCCTCCGAGCTTTTTCAATTATACCCCAGATCCCTCTGGGTTCATAGGCCGATATTATCATCACCATAAGAGCATAAATCATGAAGTCCACCCCGAGAATTCCTCTTCCTCCAAGCCAGGCACCCAGGTAACGATCCAGGGGAATCAAAATCATTGCACCGATTATTGGACCCCACATGGAGCCTGCGCCGCCTATCATAGTCATCAAGGCGATCATTATGGACAGCTCCAAATGCATCACCGAGAAAGGGTCTATATAGCTGTAGTAGACGGTGTAGAAGGCTCCCCCCATACCTGCAAAGATGCCTGTAATGCAATAGGCCTTAACCTTTACCCAATGAGCATTGATCCCGAGGCTTTCTGCAACATCTTCGTTTGCTGTTATGGCCCGCAATTGATATCCAAGTCTGGATTTCCTGAACCAATTCATATATAAAATGGCTATCATCACCAGCACGAAGGCAAAATAGTGATAGTAAACGGGAGAGTCGAACTGCATATAAATAAAGTTTGGGGTTTCCCTTAAGGGTAACTCTATACCCCGGGCTCCCCCTATAAAATTCCAATTGATAAATAATTGCTGCCAGACGAGCGATACAGCAATGGTGGCGATAGCAAAGTAGTGACCTCTCAGCCTGAACAGGAAATAGCCGAGGACAAAGGACTCAATAGTTGCCACTATCACCCCTAAAGGTGTGCATACCCAAAATGGTATATTCCACCGAACCATGAGCAAGGCCACGGTGTAGGCAGACATTCCTACATTTTTGGCCTGTCCCAGGGCTACCTGTCCTCCATATCCTCCGATGAGATTCCATCCCAGCCCATACAGGCAGAAAATGAGGAATTGGATCATAACCGCTTGAGCGAAGCCCCCCTTTATGATCCAGGGAAAGATAAAACAGAAAGTAATAAAGAGGATAAAACCGATCCTCTCTACGGCAGGCAAATCTCCAAACGAAAGCGCATCTTTCAGTGTTCTAATCTGCATCACCACCCGAAGAGTCCTTTAGGCCTTATTACTACTACGAGAAAGAAGGTAAGATAGATGAGGGCAAACTTATATTGGGGGCCGAGATATGTCCCTCCTAGATCTATGATCATCCCCATGATCAACCCAGCGATAAAGGCTCCTTTGATCGATCCGAACCCACCTAGGGCCACCGTTGCAAAGGCGATCATACAGAAGAGTATCCCTATTGTTGGAAAGACATAATAGAAATTGATCAGCAGTGCCCCGGCAATTCCCACGGTGGCCCCTCCCAGGCCCCACGCAAGGCCCCGCATCTTTTCCGTGTCTATACCCATGTAGCCTGCGGCCTCAACGTCTAGTGCTGTTGCCTTTAACGCCTTTCCAAGGCGGGTATAGTCCATCATCCAGTAGATGATCCCGAAGCCCAGCATACTGAGTACAGCAGTCCCCAATCTAGGATAACTGAGCACCACAGGCCCCCACATAATGCTTTTGCCAATGAGCAGCCCGTGTTCCAGGGTTTTGTAATCGGGTCCGAAAATACACATGGCCAGATATCTCAGGAAAATCATCAATCCAAAGGTACCCAGGAGTTGAGCGATCATTGGTCCCTTCAAAAGATATCTGACCAGCATATAATACGATGCTATACCCAATAAGAAGCCGACCATCGCGGCTATTGGCAAGGTCAACAGCGGCTCTATTGAGAAGATTGTTGCGGTGAGGAATGCAGTATACATTCCGACCATGAGGAACTCGCCGTGGGCAAAATTTACTATGTTCATCACGCCGAATATAATGGCGAGCCCTAACGCAACCAGGGCAAAAAGCATTCCCATGAGCAACGCGGATACCAGTGTTGATAATAGCATCTCCATAGGATGTTCCTACCATTGATACGTTTTGAACCTACCCGAGGTCTGAACTCGGGTAGGTTCATTTGTTCCGTCTCCGCTATTTCCTGTAATTCCTCAGCCTGCTATTTCAACCCCGGCCATGGATAGATGAACTTTGCTGTAGCTGCGTCAAGAGGGTAGATAATCTCTGGCTCTTGTTTCTGATACTGGACAATCAAACCACTGGACCAGGTATTCTGGTTTGTCTCTCCTCCCACATTCTCGAACTTGATCCCTTTCCATGGCACGATCAGGTCTTTACCGGATATTTCGATTGTTTCGGCTGCTCTTCGAATGGCTTCCGGATCTGTTGATTGAGCTTTATTGAGGACGTAGGCCCATGCCTGCATACCGGTGAATGCCCTGGCAGAAGTACCCATAAAATCGACTCCGGCCCTCTTTTTGAATTCCTCGTTTATATGCCTTGCAACGGGCTTTACAGCAAAAAGCTTCTTGGAGAACACGGTACGGTTAAGGATTCCTTGGGTGGCAGCGCCAAAAGTCTCTATATACTTTGGTTGGTAAAAGCCAACGTCCTGTGACCAGAAGACATTCGCCTTTGCCTTTAACTCCTTCATGGTCTTGGTCAAGAGGATGGCATCCGAGATGTATGAGGCAAACATCAGAGTCTCTGGTTTAGGTGTCAGAAGCCTTCTAACCTCCGCGGTCAAATCGGGTGATTCATGAGGATATGTTACATCTGACACTATCTTATACCCATACTTTTTGGCAAATTCCTTTATAACATCTCTGGTTCCTGCTCCCCATTCCGTGTTCTCAGTACAGGCACCGATTTCATCTATATCTGACTTGGGGACAGCCCCAACACCAGGCACTTTCCCCCGAGTCAGAAGCTCGAGGAACTCGAAAAAGTCCCGTACGAAAATCCTATCGTGCGGTGTGGCCCTGAAGAACCATTTGTAGCCCCTCTTGGTCAACACAGGAGAGGTGGATTCCGGGTTTATCATGGGAATTTTGTGCTTCTCACAAACCGTACTCACTGTTTTGGTGACCGAGCTGTGATAGCACCCACAAATGCCGACAACCTTTTCATCCAGGATGAGCTTTTTCGCCAGATCTGCTCCCCTGTCTGGTTCTCCTCTATGATCTGCGAAGATCAGTTTTATTTTTGCCCCATTTAGGCCTGGAATCCCTTCCCAATTTCCGATGGGAATTGGCAGCTGAGACCATTTATTGTTGATGTAGTCCACGCACAGGGAGACAGCATCCTTGGACATCTGCCCTGCATGTGCAACCGGACCGGAAAGTGGATAGATAACACCTATCTTCACCTCTGCTGGTTGAGCCCTAGCCATGCCAAATCCTATAGACACGGCTACACTTACGACAAGCAATCCTACAGTCACCTTCAAAAAATATGGACTGATTATTTTTGTTTTTGCACCCATTTTGGCCTCCTTTTGGTTTGTTGGTTTACTTTTGAAATGCTTGCCTGGTTACCCCGCTATCCCTTTATGCAGACTATCACCTCCTTTCCCTCTCTAAAGTGCAGAACCTCTCTGAAAGAAAGTCTTAGCAGTAAATGTTTACCCTACATCCATTCCCAGCCTGTACACCCATCACTTGCTATTGCCTTTATTCAATTCAGTTATGACATCTATCAATCTCGCCACCAGGTGCTCATGCAACTGCTTTCCCTTTTCGGCAGTTGCCAGAGTCGGTCTTCCAGAGGCTCCTCCTGACTCCTTAGATGCTTGCTTTAGGTCCCTGGCCGTGCTCGGCACATAACAGAGCGTGTCTTTAGGGGTTCTCGGGTCAACATGATAGAGCTTTCTTTCAGGCGAAATATAGTCTTTGGCTTTTTCCATCCGGACCAAGTGCGGCAAAAGATGTAGCATATGAGATGTCTCTATTTCTTCTGCGTGGCCGACCTCGCCAAAGCCAATTCCATCCGAGATCTCCTTGGACATGTAAGCTGGATCGTAAATAACAACCTTTACACCCAGCTCTCGTTGTGCTTTTTCCGCCGAGATTTGAATCCAGGGAATATTTACTATCCTGTGGCCATTAACAATGACAAATTTATCAAAGCCATGAGCGGCCAGAGAAGTCAAGATATCAAAGAGTATTTCCATGAGGATTTGGGGTCTTATGGAGATCGTACCCGGTAAGGCCAGGTGATGTGGACTCCAGCCAAACCAAAGGGGAGGCGTCACAACCGCTTGTGTTCGCTGCGCGGCATCTTGGGCGAGTCTGATAGCCACCATACTGTCAGTTCCCAAAGGTAGGTGAAAACCGTGTTGCTCGACACTTCCTACAGGTATAATAGCAAGATCTCCTCCACTATCATGGAACTGCTGGATCTCCTGCCATCTCATTTCCTGGATCCATGCCTTAGAATCTGGTTCATTTCTCGAATCCATTTCGCACTCCTCACCAACCTCGCGACGAGTCTCCGCCACCTAAAAAGCTATTGGAAACGTTCAAAAGTTGGGGTCCAGTTGTTTTTTCAGCCACATGACGGACCTCAATTTATCTAACTGGTAATGGCAATTTCCTCAAGGCGATATCTATTAGCCTCAAGGGAGGCGGCCAACTGTTTTGCATTTGACAGGGTATAACAAAAGGCGCAAATCCTTTGTGGAGTAAATCCCAAATATTTGGCCACTGCAGAACACGGTGGTATTTTTTGTGAGATATCGCCTTTCAGAAAAAGCCATTACCCTCTTAAACCTAAATGCCTCAAATTTTGAACGTTACCAAGCTATTATGATGTTCCAGCCAAATGCCCTGAAGTACAAGCCACAACTGACTACTGACAACGGACCACGGACCACGGACAGTACAAATTATCCCGTGAGTGACATCTTCATTGACTCTATCTTTTCCTCTTCCATCCTTAGGATCCGGTGGGCTTCCTCGATGTCTACCTCCTTGAAATGGACCCGATCCCCCGGTTTTGCCTGCCCTACCTTTCCTATATCAGGTGAGATGATCGTGGCGATCTTGGTGTAGCCCCCCACTGTCTGTTCGACTAAAAGGATAATGGGTTGGCCGTCAGGGGGAACCTGGATACCACCAGGCACGCTTGGTTCGGAGATGATGCTCTTCTCGACACCGTCCCTGTGCATGATCATATCCCCTTCAAGGCGATATCCCATCCGGTCCGCTTTGTGGCTGACCTTGAATGTTGAACTCAAGAACTTTTCAACACCTTCGGAGAAATAATCATCTTGAGGTCCCAAAATAACCCGGATCTCTATATCATTTGAATAGGTGGGAATAAGGTTCGAGGGGACCCGGTTTCCAGCCTTTGCTATTCCTTTCCCCTTATTCAGCCTATCCCTCGCTGCCAGGGGGCGGCCATCGATTCCTCCAATCTTCCCGGCCACGTATGTGGAACGGCTACCCATTACAACAGGGACATCGATACCACCTGCAACGGCTATATAAGCCCGGCATCCACATTTCACGCCCTTGAATTGAATCAAGTCACCCGATTGGATGGTTACCGATTCCCACATGGGTAAGGGGGCATTATTGAGAAAGGGTGAGAGGTTTCCACCGGTAACGGCAATCAATCCCTGATTCAATACCTTTAGGGTAGGCCCGAAAACCGTTGCCTCCAGGACAGCCTGGTCCTGAGAATTGCCGACCAGGGCATTTGCCACCCGATAGGCGAATGAGTCGACTACTCCACATATAGGAACACCGTATTGTTGGTATTCAAATCGGCCCCTATCCTGAATCGTTGTATATGCCCCTGGTTGGATTACTTCAAAGATATCCATTTTCTAGTCCTTATGTGTCGCCGCTATCTCCTGGAACTCCTCTCCCGAAATCCTCTCGAACCTCAGGTAATTTCCGGCCTTCAGAAGGAATGGTGGAGATCGCGTGGGGTCGTAGATCTTTATCGGTGTTCTCCCGATGAGCTGCCATCCTCCCGGACTATCTATGGAATAGATGCCTGTTTGATTCTTGGCAATTCCAACGGAACCAGCTGGCACAAACTGCCTGGGCTTTTCAAGCCTCGGGGTAAACAACTTCTCCGATAATCCACCCAAAAAGGGGAATCCAGGTGTAAAGCCGAGCATGTAAATGAGATACGTTCCGGAGGTATGGATCTCGATAACCTCCTCCGGGCTCAGCTTATTATGGTGAGCCACAAAATCAAGGTCTGGTCCAAAATCACCCCCGTAAGCGACCTTAATCTCTATAGTCTCGGGTGGCGGGATCTCCAATTTGTCCAGTTTGTTTTCGCGATCCAAGATCTCTTGCCTGAGTTTATCAGGATCGCTCTGAAACGGATCATAAAGGATGAGAATGGAACGGTAGGTCGGGATTACCTCGGTGACTCCATGTATCGGCACCTTTTCCAATGACAGAAAGATCTGCCTCACCTTCCGATTGATCTCGGGGTCGATAGCCGCCCCGAATTCAACCAGGAGGCCTCTGTCACCTGCCAGGAGAAAGTGAGGCTTATCATACATGATTATTTCCTGCAGGATTAGGAGGATTAAACAAACTTAGATAAGGAAACTACCTCCACACCTGCTTCGGTTAAGGTCTTCTGAATCTTTTTGACCAGGTTCACCGCACCAGGCGTATCTCCATGCACACAGAGGGTTTCTGGCCGAAAAGGGATCTCGGTGCCATCGATAGCCACCACTTTTCCCTCTTTGGCCATCATCAATGCCCTTTGGGCTACCACGTCTGGGTCCTTAATAACAGCCCCAGGTTGTCTTCGAGAAACCAACGTACCTTCCGGTGTGTATGCCCTGTCCGGGAAGGCCTCATAGGCTACCCTTAAGCCAATCCTCTCCCCGATTTTGGTCATCATTTCCCCCTTAGATCCAGCCAATGCAACAAAAATGAGATCCTTATCAACACTGGCAATGGCCTCCACAATAGCTTCGGATATCTTTTCATCCTCTACCGCCATCAAATAGAGGGCACCATGGGGTTTGACATGCTCAACCTCTAGCCCCTGAGCCTTGGCAAAGGCCTGCAACGCACCTATTTGATAAATCACATACCCCCGTATCTCGGATAAGGTAGCATCTATATTTCTCCTCCCAAATCCCATTAAATCAGGGAATCCGGGGTGGGCCCCCACAGACACTCCATGCTTCTTGGCCAAAGAGATTGTCTGTTCCATCACCAGGGGATCACCTGCATGGTAGCCACAGGCAATATTTGCCGAGGTTATATATTTTATAACCTCTTCGTCAAGACCCAATTTATAGGCACCAAAACTCTCCCCCATGTCACAGTTGATATCTATTTTCATTTCTCTATATCCCTTTCTGGCTTGACAAGTTCAAAAAAAACCTTTGAATAAAATGATAGAAATGTCAAGGAATTTATAGTTGAGGGCAGGAAACTTGAGAGTCAATAGGTTAGGTTTCACTATGACGTGGCCCTGTAGTTAAGGATACCCAATGATCACTGTGTCTATACTATGGTGCCCACAGGCACATAAACTGCACCCGGGGCATCAACGAATGGTATCCATTCTCCCGCCGGCTTCAGATCAACGGAAAGATAGCCGCAACAACGGTAAGACGAAGGACGTAAAACAAATGGATGCAACAGTTAAGCAAGTTCATGAAAGAGCATTCGAATACTTTGCGGATGAGTTCCGCTAAATTCATCGGATTTGAAATAATGTGCGGGACAGTTATGTCGACTATTATGTAACAGGTAAGTTTTTGTTCTATGGCTACAGCGAGGGCACCGCCTTCTTTGTCGCCAACGGAGAGCACGAAAACAGGCCTTGCTTTTCATATAGCTATTAATAAGGTAAATGCCTCCTGATACTCTATATCTCTATCATATGCCACTATCAAATTATACGCAGCTACCTGATTTTGATAGGTAGTTGGGACAAATCTCCTCATCGAAGAATAGTTCCGCCTGCATGAATCCTTGCGCTACCAAAAAGCGCCCTCTCTCTTTTTGTAGAAAATATCAGATATATGAGAGAAGTTATCTCTTCGATGCAGATCCGTCATCGATTCCTAAGATAAATCGGTAATTCCTCCTCCGGCTTAGATTCGTATTGACAGCGGGGAGGGAAACCTTCAGTTCTATACCCTTGGGGTTGTGCTGGAGAAGTACGCGTACAAGTCAAACAAACTCCTTTTCGTGGCTCCAATGCTGGCTCAGCCTTGATTGATTCAACAATCTTAATCGCTTTCTGAACTTCATCGCTGTGTCCTTCTGAAATCAAGGTTACAGCCCCCTCCGAACCACTGGATCCCCCTGAAGCCACATGATGGCTTTTAACCCCTGAAAGCATTCCCAATGCTTCAATCTCAGTAATTACTCTAGCCCTTGATAAAGGCATCATTCCAACCTTGAGTCCTTGCGAATAGTCAAGGGTACGTTGGCCGCATAGTTCTACTGCCTTCTTGACCGAGGGCACCAACTTCTCCAGACCAACTGGAACGATGAAATGAATGCCGCGTGCCAGAATTATCCCGATCGACCACCCCATAGTACCTCCTTCTGGGTGGGCCATAAAAGAGCCTGCATTTCCTTCTGGATCCACGGCATTAGCCCCTTTGATAAAAACAGAATCACGCCCGAAGTCGCGTAGCATCTCCGACATTGTAGGAGCAGGAGGTTCTATTTTCCCTCGATTGATTAAGAGTATTGGTGGCCTTTCTTCACCAAGGGTTGAACAGAGGGTCCCCCTTATGACAAGGCCTGATATATAGGTATCCCTGGCAATTTGCTCAGACATCTTCTCTTTCCCCAAGATTTCTTCTGCCACGTATACGTTAGTTGATCCATGTCCAATGATAATTTTGTCATCTTTTTTCGCCCTCTTTACCTCATCCATATTCGCTACAGCTCTCCCTATGAGTCTCTTTGATTCAGCGGAAGTAAAAACAAATAAAGCACGCATATGAAATCCCCTTCTGATTCTGTTTGGCCGTGCCCTAATACCGTTTCATGGAATCCTGTAAACAAGCCCAGATCCCCTGCGGATTATTACCAGAAGTCTTAGGCATACGGTAACCAGGGTATACAAAAAAATAAATCTTTCCCGATCCGGGAAAACTACTTAAAGGATAAAACCCCCTTCATAAAATCCATATCTTCTTTGCACCCTCCCCTTTCATCAAGATTTGAGGAACGATAATTCAGTAAAGCCTAAGCTTCCATTCGCTAAACTAGATCAAGCCTATGTAGTAGTTTTAAGAACCTCTTCCGAAATATTCCTAAATTCTTTGTCGCTCACAAGCCCCTTCTTCTGAACCCCCAATTCTTTTACTTTTGCCAATATTTCATCCACCTCAATCGGCGTGGCTTGTAGACCAAGCTGACCTAATTTATATTCAATAGACTTCTTTCCACTCTTCTTGCTCAGTAAAACTTCGCGGTGCCGACCCACCACCTCGGGCGAGTAACCCTCAACCGCAGGTGGAAAAGAGATAAGCTGGGCAGCGGTAACGCCGCTTTCCCTTTTGAAAACATTCTCTCCTACCACAGGTTTCAAAGGTGAAATAGGAATTCCTGTGAGTTTCTCTGCAAGTTTTGCGGCCTTGATGAGTTTGCCCATATCGATACTTATATCCATATCATACAATTTTGCTGCAATGGCAGTCTCGGCGATATCAGCATTGCCTGTTTTCTCCCCGAGGCCATTCAGGGTGACGTGAGCACAGCTGGCTCCAGCCTTAGCGGAAAACAGTGTGCATGCTGTAGCCATGCCGAAATCATTATGGCAGTGGGCCATAATAGGAACACCCACCCATTCTCTTAGCCTTTTGGTAAGATAAAACATAGTTTCAGGTGTGGCAACGCCCAAGGTATCTACTATGACGACCTCATCTGCTCCGGCCTCCTCAACTGCCTTTCGGTATACAGTCTCCAGAAATCCCAAATCAGCCCTTGTGGCATCCACGGCAAAGAATGCGGTATACAGTCCATGACTTTTGGCATATTGGATGCTGTCGAGCACCTTTCCTAGTACGCCCTCTGGGGTGAAATTATTGGCCTTCATTTTTAAGCTACTCGTAGCGATCTCGCAGATGATGTGCTTCACGCCTACATCAATACAGGCATCAATATCTCCCCTTACGGCCCTGCAAAAACCCCAGATTTCGGCCTTGAGATCTTCCTTCACGATCAGCTCCACCGCCTGCCGATCCTCCTTTGATACCACCGGCATTCCGGCTTCAATACGATCAACCCCTAGTTCATCAAGCATCTTGGCGATTTCAAGTTTCTCCTCCTTGTTCCATGAAACCCCGATGGTCTGCTCGCCATCTCTCAGGGTCGTATCATACAACTTAAGGGTTTCGGGAAAAAGGCTTTCCCCTAAAACCTCAGCCTTATTGTTGAACTCACTTACCCACCAAAGTTGTTTTTGGTCCATACTGATGCCCCTTTCATTTTTCTATTGGAAAACTTTCTTTCCTCATTTCATACACCAACTATCATGGCGGTTATTCAACCTCACGTTGCATCATTGCCTGCTGTGTATATCACTACATGCAGAGATTTACTTCAGCACCTCTGGATTTACAATATTGTGAGGTTGCCTTCCCTCTAGTATATCGATGATACCACGGGCACACATCATACCTGTTTGCCTTAGAGCCTCGAAGGTAATTCCTCCTACATGAGGGCTTACAATCACATTGTCCAGCATGAGAAGGGGGCTTCCTTTGGGTGGTTCATTTTTGAAGACATCCAGGCCAGCCCCTTGGATTCTCTTCTCCTTTAAGGCTTGATAGAGAGCCTCTTCATCGATGATATCTCCACGAGAAATATTGATCAAGAAAGCGCTTTTCTTCATTAGTTCTAATTCTCTTCTACCTATCAGCTGGCGAGTTACGGGTGTCATGGGGATATGAATTGAAAGAAAATCAGCCTCAGCAATAACCTCATCCAGAGACAAGTAAGTCACTCCCAATTGCCGGGCAAAGTCCTTATCTTCAAAAATATCGTATGCCAAAACTTTCATATCAAATCCGAGGGCACGCTTTGCCACTTTTTTTCCAATCTGTCCCAGACCTATGATTCCCAAGGTCTTTCCACTGAGATCAATCCCAACTATACGTGGCCATCCTCTCTGCTTTACAACTCGATCAGCAAAAGGTATGCTTCTTGCCAGAGAAAGGAAGAGACCAAAGGTTAGATCAGCCACCGCATCGCTGTTGGCACCAGGTGCGCTGATTACTACAATACCCTGATTGGTAGCAGTCTTTACATCAATGTTATCAACCCCTGCCCCATGCTTTGCTATGACCCTCAACCTTTTTGAAGCACGGATAATCGCTCCAGTGATTTTATTTGTACCCGCAATCATTGCATCATATTTTGTTACTTCCTCAATTAGTTGCTCTTCAGATATTTTTCTCTCCTGCGGAACAAGCTCCACCTTGCAATCGTGGCTTTTTAGATATTCAAGAGGTTCGAACGTATAATAACCAAATGTTGGTGAAGTTGAGAGAATTCTATACTTCATCACTGTCCTCCTTTACTAATTTTGCTGCGCTCAACAACGTATTTTTAGCCTTTTGACAGAAAAAACGATATATGCATCGATAATACCATTGAAAAAATGCTAGATTACCATATACCCGATTCCTGGATTAACTACTGGCTATCACGCTGGCCCAGCCATAGGTTGAGTGCACCCCCGGAAAACAGAATCCGCCTTTGTCTTTCGGAAAGATGGTAGTTTACTTCGAACTCTTTTTGTTTTGTTAGATTCCTTACAAACAGTTTCCCGCCGTCATCGAGCACCTTTCTTACGTTGGCGATCTCAACACTATCTCCCTGGTCGATATTATTGTAGCTATTTTCATTTTTAAATGTCAGCGGAAGTATGCCAAAATTAATCAGGCTTGTTTTGTGTCTCTCTCTAAACGACACTGCGATGACCGCCTTAATCCCAACAATCATCTGGCATATTGCTGCATGCTCTTTTGAACTCCCCTCGCCATATGAAACCCCAGCGACAACAATGTTGTATTTTCCTTCATTTCTAATTTCTTTTGAACGCTTGTAGAACGTGTTGTCCAAATCTTCAAAAACAAATTCAGCGTATTTTGCCACATTTGATCGGTATTTTTTTTGAAATCTACCAGGAAGTATATGATCTAACGTTACTGCGTCTCCCACTTTCAAGGTGACTTCTGCCAGTATGTTCTGGTGTAGTTGACCGCCTTTCGGAAGATCACCAATTCCTGGCCCCCTATATTTCTCAATTGATAATGCATCATTTGCACCCCCCGGCTTTATGATCATTCTGTCATCGATGTGTAACCTCTCAGGCATATGCACTTCCGGATATTCCATCCCCAGATCGCGTGGGTCTGTGAATCTTCCGGTAATCACTGCGGCTGCGGCTGTTTCTGGGCTGACCAGATAGACGTATGCGTCCTTTGTCCCTGATCTCCCCAGAAAATTTCGACTGGATGTTCTTAAACTGACACCATCTGACTTGGGACTGTAGCCCCTTCCTAAGCAAAAACCACACGCACAGTCCGCTAACCGCGCCCCTGATGATACAAGGAGTGAAAGGTACCCATCCCTTGCGAGGTTTTCGAGCACCTGTTTTGAACCGGGAGCAATCACAAGGCTTACTCCGGGGTGAGCAACTTTACCCATCAGGATATTTGCAACCGTTGCAAGGTCCTTATAAGAGGAGTTTGTGCAAGTTCCGATGCAGACCTGGTTGACTTCAATTTCGCCAATACTTCTCACACTGCTAACATTATCTGGGCTGTGAGGCTTTGCCGTTAGGGGGTCAATCTCTGATAGGTCTATATCAATAATCCTGTCATAATCTGCCCCAGGATCGGCCTTGATTTCAATCCAGTCCTCTTCTCTTTGCTGAGATCTTAGAAAAAGGCGCGTCATCTCATCACTAGGGAAAACCGAAGTAGCAACGCCGCATTCATCCCCCATATTTGCTATCGTAGCTCTCTCAGGTACAGAGAGGTTCATGAGTCCATCACCATCATATTCAAAAATACAGTTCTCATTTCCCTTAGCAGTAAACATTTGGAGTATTTTGAGAATAACATCCTTTGCACTCACCCATGGGGATAGTTTCCCGGTGATGTTTATTTTAATAACCTTTGGGCAGGTGAAATAGTAGGGGCTACCACCCATTGCAAGGGCCACATTGCATCCTCCTGCGCCGATCGCGATCATACCTAAGGCCCCGCAAGTCAGTGTATGGCTGTCAGCGCCAAGCAGGGTCTTCCCCGGTTTTCCAAATCTCTCAAGATGAACCTGATGGCAAATACCGTTTCCTGTCCTGGAAAGATAGATGCCATACTTTCCCGAAAGGCTCTGAAGGTATTGGTGATCATCTGCGTCCTCGCAACCCACCTGGAGTGTATTATGATCCAGATAAGTCACAGAAACCTCGGATTTAACCCTGGGAATTCCTAGGGATTCAAATTGCAGATAGGTCAAAGTGCCTGCATTATCGTGGTTCAAAGTCTGATCAATTTCTATTCCGACTTCATTGCCGGGGACGAAAGCACCCGAGATAAGATGCTGTTCAATTATTTTTTGAGTGATTGATTTGTTCATGTCTGCTCCCATTCCTCCGCATGGGCTTTGAAGATACCCCAAACCTATTCACGTCACCACATGGGCGATCTGATTCCTCAAAAAACCTCACAACTCTAGCGCTAACTCTTAGTTTTAGGGCCCTTTTCCAGAGACTCGTTTACAATTGGGTAGCCAACAATATTTCCCCACTCGGTCCAGGAACCATCATAGGCCTTAACGCGCCTGTACCCAAGAAGATGCTTAGCCACAAACCACCCCATTGAGGCACGATGACTCAACCTGCAGGATGTAATAATCTCCTTATCACTGGTTGCACCACGTTTATCAAAGGCGTCTTGGAGTTCTTTCAGCGGCTTATAGGTCCCGTTTTCATTGAAGAATTCTTCCCAGAAAAGGTGTTGAGCACCCGGGATATGACCTTTTCGATAGGCTCCAGAGTCGACTTTAAAAATGGCTATTTTTGGGGAAACCCTCTCTCCTATGAATTCCTCTACTGTCCTCAGGTCTAACAAAACCCTATCTGGGTTGTTCAGACCGGCCAAAACCTCTTTCCGTCCTATCCTACTGGTCTCATCAATAGCCCTGACCGGATATTTCGTTGGCTTTATCTCGGGGATCTCTTGTATCATACGCCGATCTTCATTGACCCAGAGACCCCGGCCTCCATTAAGTATCTTCGCATTGTAATGCCCCCTCATGGAGCAAATCCAAAACGCATAGGTTGAGAATTGGGCGAAGTTGCTATATAAGATAATAGTGGTATCATGTTTGATTCCACTTCTCTCCATTAGTTTGGCAAAATCCGTAGGTGATACAAATTCGCGATCGGTGGGATGCCATAAGGACTTTTGCCATGGCCAATAAACCGCACCGGGGATATGGGCTTCAAAATACACCCTGGGATCTCGCATATCGCTCACTTCGACAATCCGGATAAATGGGTCATCCAGGCTTTCCTCTAACCAAGCAGTGCTAACTAGCTTTTCTGATTGAACGGTATTTATCATAGATTCTCCTCCTCAGGATTCATGAATTCTTAAAGGCTTTTACCGACTCAAGAAACGAGGCCTTTCAGGTACTGTGACATTATCAATATCTTTGGCCATGTTCTTGCCAAAGTCACAACTCCTTGTCTTGTCAGCCTGAAATATTAGCCATAATCAAAACAAATGCCCACATTTCCCACATCAATGACGGTGAAAAACCACCAGCATTTCGGCAATCACAATGATAGCCATAGAAAATCTTCAATACCCATAATGATGCACTACGCCACCTCTCAACCAACGGCACTTACTGCACGGGGTCCCGCTCTCTTAATGCTGAAAGCACCTTTTCGCGTGTTATGGGCAATTCATTAAACCGAATCCCCAGTGCATCGAATATGGCATTAGCAATGGCGGGAGCAGTGGGTGAGAGGGCGGGTTCACCAATTCCCTTGGCACCAAAAGGCCCCTCGCTATGATGAGACTCGACAATGATGGGAACAATCACCGGCAAATCCAGCATGCTGGCTACCTTGTAGTCGGCAAAGGTATCGTTCATAATGCGCCCTCTGTCCATTTTGAATTCTTCGAAAAGGGTATTGGAAATGCCCATTATTACCGAGCCTTCGATCTGCTGCTCACATGCCATAGGATTAATCGCCCGACCAACATCATGGGCAGCAGCGATTCTGAGCACCTTAACTACTCCTGTTTCAGTGTCAACCTCTACTTCGGCCGCGTGAGTAGCCCACATCCAGAATATACTGCCCATCCATTGAATTTTATGCTCTGCATTAATGATCGAAGACCTGGCAGGCGTGTAATGCCCATCTCCGAGAATAGTCCCTCCTTTTCCGCCATATTTCTTTGTCATAATTTCTTTTAAGCTCACTTCATGCTCTGAATCCTTGTCCATGATTTTCCCTTCACAGAGAAGGAGCCTCTGCGGATTTGCCCCTAAGACGTCAGCGGCAATTTCCAGAATCTCTTTGCGCACCTTTTGGCCGGCCATACGAATGGCATTTCCCATGTGATAGGTAGTTCGGCTGGAGGTTACGCCAAAATCAAAAGGCGTGACATGCGTATCCGGGTTTGGGATAAGGATAGAATCTAAGGGAACTCCAATGCTGTCTGCGGCGATTTGGGCCAGGACCGTCTTTTGACCAGCTCCGATCTCTACCGAACTGGTAAGCACTGTTATGCTTCCGTCAAAGTTGACTTTGATAAAACAGTATGAATCCGTTGGAGTAGCGGTACCTTTGATTGTTGTGGCAATGCCCTTTCCTCGAACGAGTGCACCTGTGGATCTGGAATATTGCTCACCCCAGCCAATTTCCTGGCTTGCTTTTTCGAGTGTCTCCCTTAAACCCGCAGCTTGCATAACCTGCCCATTGATGTACCGGTCGCCATCTTGATAAAAGTTCTTAAGTCGAATCTCTACGGGATTTATCCCCAGTTTATTGGCAATGATGTCCATCTGGGCCTCACAAGCCCAGGTTACCTGATTAGTTCCAAAGCCCCGATAAGCCCCGCTGGGTTGTTTGTTGGTATATACAAGCTGAGAAACAAACCGAATATGAGGCGTCCGGTAGGGGCCGAAAATGGTCATGGCTCCTCTGCGTGCTACCTCAGGCCCCTTGGAGGAATAAGCGCCGTTATCCCATGTGATTTCAGCCACGCGAGCGGTTAATGTGCCGTCCTTTTTTACACCGGTTTTGAGCTTGAGAAAGGCTTCAAGGCGAACTTGGGATGCAGTGAGTTCCTCTTGCCGGGAAAAAACCACTTTGACAGGTCTTCCTTTTGTGAACCTGGCCAAGGCCACCCCTATTCCCTCTGCCACAATGGCACCTTTGCCGCCAAAACCCCCTCCTGAATATGTGGATAAGAAGTGGACCTGGTTGAAAGAAAGACCTAAGGCATTAGCCAAATCTTTGGCCCTTTGGTATGGTGCATCGGTTGATGACCACACAGTAAAAACCCTACCTGAGGGATCATGCTGGACCACTGCCGCGTGAGTTTCCATTGGTGTATGCGCAACAGGGTGGATATAAAACTCATTTTGAAAAATTTCATCGGCTTCTGATAAACCCTTGTCCACATCTCCTCGCGAGTATGTCATATGCGTGCAAACGTTCGTTCCTGGAACTATTTTGTACATGCTTGAGTGGTCATATCTCTCCAGATTTTCATGGATAATAGGGGCCCCAGTTGCCGCAGCCTTTCGAGGGTCAAAAACCGCTGGCAGTTCCTCGTATTTTACCTGGATTTTTTCGACAGCCTCCTGGGCCGCGGCCTCTGTATCCGCAGCCACTGCCGCCAAAGGCTCATTTACATAACGAACCTTATCCATGGCCAAGAAAGGCTGGTCTTTAACCATGTGCCCAAAGGTGTAAGGGAAATCATTACCAGTTACTACTGCCTTCACCCCGGGCACCCTTGTGGCCGCTGACTTATCTATTTCAATAATCCGTGCATGGGCCAGGGGACTCCTCAACACAGCACCGTAGAGCATCCCCGGAAGTTCAACATCCACACAATATATCGCCTGCCCTGTCACCTTTTCCAGTGCATCTACCCTTGGGACAGATTTTCCTACATAATTGGTCTTCACTTTAGGAATCCGCCTTCCCATCCGAAGCCGTGCGCACAGCCTCAATGATCTTCTTGTAGTTGCCACACCTGCAAATAATCCCTGATAATGTTTGTTTGATCTCCTCTTCTCCGGCATCCGGGTTTTCATCCAGGAGTGCCTTTGCAGAAAGAATCATGGCGGGCGTACAAAACCCGCACTGGACAGCACCCTTTTCGATAAAACTCTGCTGAAGCGGATGAAGATCGCCGTTTGACACCAGACCTTCAATGGTAGTGATTTGACGACCCCGGGCATCCACGGCGAGCATGAGGCAAGAATTAACAGGTCTTCCGTCTACCAACACAATACAGCTCCCACACTCGCCCAAACCGCATCCTTCCTTTGTGCCGGTGAGATGCAGTGTTTCCCTGAGAAGTTCTAACAAAGTAATCCAAGGGGTAGTGTCCACCTGGTGCCGTTCCCCATTTACTGTTAAATCAATAGAAATCTTCATTTCATCTTCTTAACCTTCCCGGGCCTGTTGCAATGCGGTCATTAATGCTCTATAAGTAAGTACCCGAACGACCTCCCTCCGGTAGGACGCACTAGCCCGCATGTCGCTGACCGGCGATATCTCCTCAGAAGCTACCTTTGCTGCCTCCCTTATGCATTTTTCTGTGAGCCTTCCTGACAAGATGGTTTTCTCTGCCTTTTTGGCACGCATTGGCACAGGCGCCACAGCAGACAGGGCGATCTTCGTGTCTTCAGCTTCTCTTTTCCCCCCTGAAAAAGTAACTAATGCTGCAACTCCTGCCAGTGCACAATCCATCCCTTCCCGGCGGCCGATTTTAAGATAGGCGGCTCCAGAATGGCTGGCCATATCTGGTAAAAGGAGTGAGGTGATGGCCTCTGCCGGCCGTGACGCAGTTGTCCCGGGACCTGAAAATATTTCCCCCATTCCTAATTCCCTCTCCCCCTGTGGACCCTTCAATGAAACAGTGGCACCTAGGATCATAAGAAATGGAGCCGCATCTGATGCAGGAGAAGCCCTTCCTATGTTCCCTCCCATTGTTGCCAGGTTTCTAATAGAGGGACACGCCAGAACACTTACTGCTTGTGCAATTACCGGATGGCTCAATCGGAGTAAATGCGAATCTTCAATAGCACTAAACGTTGCAAGGGCACCAATCCGTACCCCCCTTCCGGGTTCCTTCTTGATCTGATCCAATCCTTCAATTCGTTTCAAATTAACAATCGTGGAAGGCTTAATGACGCCCCTTTTCATGCGGACTAGAAGATCCGTCCCCCCGGCAAGCGGAAACGCAGCGCCCTTTTTTGCGGCCAGGATTTCTATTGCTTCTGGCAATGTGGTAGGTTCGAAGTACGCAAACGGTTTTAACCTATTCATAATCTCCCCTTTTTTAAGAGGATTTTGTAAACATCTTTGGTTCGAGATAATCGACGAAGATCTGTTTGTGGCTCATGGGTAAAGCAATCGTTCAAGTCTCTCGGGATAATATTCTCGTCAATTTGTTTCCCTAACTGGATGGCTCAATGATGATCCGGAGAGCGTTTTGAGTCTTATCTTGGAATGTCTCAAAGCCTTTAGGGGTTTCCTCAAGGGGGAATCGATGCGTAATCATCGGGGTGATTTGTAGTCTCTTCTGCGCCAGCAATTCGACGGCCTCCTCATATCCCTCCTCTCCTCCTTTTGAACCATAGATAATAGCCTCTTTCTCATATAGAAAGGAAAGGTCAAACTCCATCAGCTTCTTGGAATACATGCCGATATTAATTAACGCGCCACCTGGTTTGATCACGGCACAAGCCTTTTTGAATGATGAGGTATTACCTGTCGCTTCAACAACTACATCCGCACCCCCTGGAAACCACTGTGGGATCAATTTAACTGGATCTTCTGTTATCGCATTTACCACATGATTCGCACCAAACTTCTTAGCCATCTCAAGCCGGAAGTCTATAGTATCCACTGCCGCAGCCTCGGAAGCACCGGTTATTTTGAGGATCTGAAGCATTATAAGGCCCATATTGCCAGTACCAAAGACAACGGCTCTATTGCCTAACTGCAAAGGAGCTTTCTTAAAGGCCCGGACAACGCATGCAATATTAAGAAAATTTTGCCCTTCGTCAGAAACTACATTAGGCGGTAATTTAAAAACAGCTCGGTAGTCCATCCTTACAAATTCGGCAAAACAGCCATCCACTGTTCTGCCTAATGAATTCCGGTCCTTACAAAATCTCACCATTCCATTTCTACAAAATTTACATTCCCCACATCCCCATCCCCCAGCAGCACTAACCAGATCTCCCTCCTTAAATCCGCCCAGCAAAGGACTCCCTAAACCCGCTATAGTACCCGAGAACTCATGACCGAGCGTTACAGGGAATTTGGCTGGTACATAGCCGTGCACTACACCAACATCAGTTCCACAGATTCCAACCCGGTAAACTTTAATTAGAACATCCTTTTCTCCTAATTTAGGTAAAGGTACATCTTCGATGACTATCTTATCATTTTCATGGACACGGGCCGCTTTCATAATAATCTACTCCTTAAATAAGTCTTCAATCACTTCCATCTTACGAAT
Organism: Deltaproteobacteria bacterium; assembly: GCA_019310725.1. Classification (GTDB taxonomy): domain Bacteria; phylum Desulfobacterota; class DSM-4660; order Desulfatiglandales; family B25-G16; genus JADFWK01. Next base: position 22,043 of record JAFDDT010000018.1, read on the forward strand.
AATTAAAGCCAGTCACAACCAGATAATCTACCTCCTCATTGTCAGCAGAGGTTGCATGGGACTCTCCAGGATAAATAAGCACCGCCTCTCCCTCTTCTATCCTGACCACTTCCTGCTCGCCTTTCATTAATAATGCTCCTTTTAGCACAATGAAGAGTTGCTCCATATTTTCATGTCTATGGGCTTTCACCATGCCATCGGGTTCCAGATGCCCTTGAGAAATCCTCATGGTCTTAGCACCAATGGATTCATCGACTAGCCAACGGCTAGTCATGTTATAGTGGTTTGCCGGAGTGACTTTCGGGAGTTCTTTTATTTTGATGAGTTTCATAATTTCTTTCCTTCCTATT
>JAFDDT010000192.1 GCA_019310725.1 Deltaproteobacteria bacterium
TTGTTAAAGTCATGTGCAATGCCTCCTGCCAGGGTGCCGATGGCCTCCATTCGTTGGGCCTGCTCCAGTTGGGATTGGAGTTTTTTTTGTTCCTCCTCTGCCCGCTTGCGTTCGGTGATGTTGCGAGTAATACTTAACACCAAGGTTTGATTTTTCAATGAGATTGGAATTGAACTTATTTCCACCGGAACTTGGGTACAGTCTTTCCGATTCAAAATATACTCATCCGGTCCGGTAGGTTTCCCTTTCCCATTTCTCGCCAGGGCTTCAGCCGCCTTAGGAACCTGCTCTGGAGGTAACAGGTTTAAATTGAGCAACGTCTTCCCTATGAGCTCCTCTTTTGTATAACCGGTTATCTCTTCTGAGGCCCTATTTCCATCGATCAGTACTCCATCTAAATCGTTTATATGGTAGCCATCGGGCGCAAATTCAAAAAGTGCCCTAAAGCGCTCCTCGCTTTCCTTGAGCGCCTCTTCTGCTCGCTTGCGCTCGGTGATGTCTTCACCTGAAAACAAAACCCCGACTATTTGCCCGTTTGGGTTTTTTATCACTGTGTTATGGAAGGAAATTAATCTCTCCTCGCCATACTTTGTTAACACTGGATTCTCATAGTATTCAACCGGGTCAATATTTCCAGCCATGAGTCTATGAAACACACCTCTTATCTCATCTCGTATGTTCTCGGGGATCAAAAGGTCAAACCAGTTCCTGCCTCTGAGTTCTGCCTCATCGTAACCCAGGATTTCACAGCCCTTCTTGTTAATCAGAGTTGTGTTTTCCTCAGCATCCACTGTGGCCAGCATTACCCCTGCTATATTTAGGTATGCTTCTGCCCGTTGTTTTTGGATGGTAAGGGCCACCTCTGCCCTCTTGCAGTCCGTGATCTCAACCCAGTTTGCCAGGTAATAGCTTAAGTCCCCGTTTTCCCTTATTGGTGTGGAGGTGATCTCAACCCAGAATCGTTCCCCATTTTTCTTTTGAAAAAGCTCCTCAACGCTCTCTGCCCCCTTGGTCATAGCCTTTTTCAAGTCCTTAGTGGTTTTCCGCAGGGTTTCTTCCGTCCACCAGGGGTAGGGCGCTGCACCCCCACTAACCTCTGCTGAGGAAAAACCGGTTAGCTTTTCAAAGGAAGGATTTACATATCGTACGGAAGTGTCTGGATTGATAACGAGGATGGGATTGGGGGAATTATCTAAGAGGCTGGAGATAAATTCCTTGCTCCCCGGCAGGAGCACCATTGCGTGCTTTTGCCCCTTTACCTCTTGTTTTGGTAGTGGGATATTTCCCATGAATTGAGTGCTGTATCTCTCTCCTTGACTTTGCAACTTGTTGTGTTTCATGAACACCCCCCATCTTTTCCGGGTGATAGGACATAGGGAACTGAGTGACTAAAGTGCCTAAAGTTTAGTAAGACAATCCCCGCCTATTTAAAAGCAATACACATGCCAACAACGATGAGTTTTCCCAGGAAATGTAAAATATTAATGACAAATTGGCAAAGTCATTTTGTCTCACTATAACTGTTTCTCAATTGGCAGAGGGAGCTAAAAGAAATTAGCCATCACCTTGAGGGTATTGCCCCGATTTCATTATCAGCAAGTATTTCCTTGAAAATCGTAGGTTTGTTTGGTAAAAATTACAGTAGGCGTTCACGGGTTCAAAGCCCGCCCTGCTCGCCATCCATAGCATTACGGCGGACGGGCCATCCGTCTGGCAGGGTTGAACCCTGAACCTGTGAACGCTTACGAATTACATTATCTGGAGCCTATATCATGGAAAGCTTGAGGTGGAAAGAGCAAAAGGTTGAAAGGGAAAAACGGTCACTGGAAAGACATGCCAAGCTCTCCAGGCTGTTTAGAGAAGATAGGTTAGTCTTTGAGCGAGAAAGAAAAAGGATGATTGATGAGGCCATTAATAGCGCAGAAGATGAAGAGCAGAAAAATAGGCTTCGGACGCTACAAGAAGGCTGGGATAAGAAAATGAGAGGCGCTGTATCCGGACACAACAGGTTTGTCCTGGCTCAGACAATTTTCTGGGAGCATTTTAACGAGGTCTGGCACCCAGCCATACGGAAGTTTGATCTCCTTCTGAACAGTAAACCAGATGATAAAGAGTAATAGCCGGGAGTTGATAACAAGTTTACAGTTCTTTTCAGCCGTGGTGACTTCGGGATCGCTATCACCGGCATCTCTGGCCAACCTCATGGGGAAGTTATGACTCTCCTTCGTTCTTGCCGCCGGCTGTCTCAACCCCTCGCCCAGCCAGGTTCCTTACCTCATCGGCTTCCACCGCAAATCCAGCGCCTGCCCCACCGGCCCTGGCTGCCTCAAATGTTGCATTTAAGGCAAGGAGATCGGTCTGTAAGGCAAGGTATTTCCTTTCCCTTTCCCCCATAGTCCTTGATTCTTGATCCATTTTTATTATCTTTTTTGGCACCTATCACTCCCCCCACTTCTATCTAATCTGTCTAACTACCATACTGCTTTGCCAACACTCTTGAATGATGCTCGTTGGATACTTATGCGGGAATCATGCCAGGATGAGGGCCCTGGACAGGTTATCATGCCGCCTGTGGGGCATGATGCCCGTTAGGCGGTGCTGTCAACAGCTAAATGACAAATGAAGACTTGCGCGTGCAGCCTACAAAGCTATCAGGCAAGCAGGTGAAAGTCCTGCCAGAGAAATACACATTTTGACTCTGTAGTTATGTCTGACATCAGGGGAGGGTATAGCCTTTCTTGGTGAAGGCTCAGAAGCAAAAGCCACATCTAGTGTGGTGAGCAAGTATGAGGGCCGGAGCCGAAAGTTCACCCTGTGCCCTGAAGAGCCAGTTCTCACTTTAAGAAAAATGCTATTTATCCCCGCTTCGTAAGGCGGGGAGGCATTCTGGATTTTTTCGCAAAAAAGGATCGACCATTGCCGGGCAATCATGGGTTAGTAGCTTTGCCCCAAGGCTGCCCTATTACAAAGGCAAAGATGGGTGAAACCAGGTACGTTATTTACTTGAAAAAGCCATGTCAGCCTTGCTTTGCTGGCATGAAACTTGCTCTATTTAGTCTTAGTTTATGCTGTTAACAGCCTACCTTACGTGGAGGTTTCGTCTGTGGTATGAAAACGAATGCGATCATTATTCCCGTTGCCGCCGGCAAGGGGGGCGTGGGCAAGTCTCTTTTAGCTGCCAACCTGGCCATTGCCCTTGCCGAGCTTGGACACCGGACCATAGCTGTGGACTTAGACTTGGGCGCTTCTAATCTGCACTCGTTCCTGGGGTTACCTAACCGGTACCCGGGCATCGGTGATTTTCTTAAGGCCAGAAGTGCTGAGCTGGAGGAGCTTTTAGTAGCCACCCAAACCACCAACCTGCGCTTATTGCCGGGGGACGGAAAGACCCCTTTCATGGCCAACATCCCATATGCTCAAAAACAGAAGCTCATTTCCCACATGCGTAAGTTGCCTGCTGACTACATCTTGGTGGACCTCGGGGCCGGAAGCTCTTTCAACGTGCTGGATTTTTTCCGCATCTCTCCCAGAGGGATTGTCATAACGACACCGGAGCAACCTGCTGTCATGAGCATGCTGGTGTTTCTCAAAAACTTCTTGCTCAGGGCTATTGTGCGAACGCTGGCTCGAAGTTATCCGATTCGCACCATGCTTCGAGAGATGCACAAATTGCCCATGAAACAGCAGATATCCTCAGTTGAGGCACTGCACCACAAAATTGCAGGGCTGGATCAGGAGGCTGGGGAAGCGGTGCTGGATGTGTATAGGAGTTTTCGGCCGCGGGTAGTATTTAACATGGGGGAACATCCAGATGACTTGAACATAACCTCTCAGATCAGCAAGACCCTCAGGAGTATCCTTTCTCTCGAGGTTGATTATTTTGGCTTTGTCTTTTACGATTCGGCTATCAAAGAAGCGGTTCGAAGCCGCGCCGTGTTTCTGCCAGAGCACCGTGACAGCCTGGCGGCGAAAAATATCGTCCGTATTGCAGAACGTATTACAAAATACTGGAACATGCCAGTTGAAGACAGCGCCGGGCGACTCCTGAAGCACGTCGCGAAAATCTATGAGAGCAGCATGGAGCTTCCGATTGCCGCCGGTCAGCAGTTAACAATAAGGTAAATTGGTATGCGTTTACAGGTTCAGGATTCACCCCTGCCCAACGGATGGCCCGTCCGCCGTAATACTATGGATGGCAGGCAGGCGGGGGTTGCGGTGAACCCTGAACCCCTGGCCCAGACCGACCATAGGCACTACATATACGAAAAGTATAGTCTAAGCCTACTCAAGCACAGGTTTGGAATCATGCCATGAGTCGCAGGGCGGGCTCTAAACCCGTGAACGGATACGTAAATTGATAATTGCTTTTGCTCCGTCTATATGCTTAAAGCCTTGTATATCCCCAATTTCCACCAAGAGGGTAGGGCTTTTTGCCACTTTCCAAGACCCCGCCCTCTTTAGGACAGGAATTGGTAAAAAGAAGCCAAAGCAATAATTAAAAAATACATTTTATGCCTGTTTTGTAGCGCTGGGAGGGTAGACTGGAATATAGAATAAGGACTATGCCAAGATGTTACAGATCGATGAATTAGGGGATGCAGAGCTACATAATATCCGGATTGCCTGTGCCTATCTATTTTCACCTCAAGTCAGCAAGGATGATAGATTCCTGAAGAGTTTGAAGCTGGAAACGGTGAAGAAGGCTTTTAGGGAAAAGGCAAAGAGGTATCACCCCGATCTTCACGGCCATGAGCGGAAAGGGATGATTACCAGGCGGATGGAACGCTTCATAAAGATACAGGAGTCTTATGAAATCCTGGCTTGCCATTTTCAGGAAAAGGGAAGACCTGCTTTCGAAAAAGGCATTGGCCAAGGGAAAATCATCGCTGTAGGAGGCGCAAAAGGGGGAATAGGCAAGAGCATATTTGCAGCTAACCTCGGCGTACTCCTCTCTTCCATAGGGTGGAAAACCGTAGTTGCCGATCTTGACCTTGGCGGGGCAAACCTTCACCTTTACCTGGGTGAGACCTTTCCTGAATGGAACATTAATGATTTTTTAAACAAAAGGGCTTCTGCATTGGAAGAGATCGTGATAAAGAATAGGTATGGACCAAAATTGATTGGCGGCGATAGCTCTCAACTGGGTGCTTCAAATATTAGTTTTTCGCGAAAGCTGCACCTGCTAAGGGCCACAAGGAACATTGATGCCGATTATGTCATCATCGATCTTGGTGGGGACACCTCTTACAATATCATAGATTTTTTCCTTGCAGCCGATCATGGAATCGTTATGACAACCTGTGATCCCGCATCCTATTTGGATGCCTATAGCTTTATCAAGGTGGCCTTGTATAGGAAATTGAACAGACTATTTGGTTCAGAATCGGCGTTCAGGCACCGCAGAGACATCGATCTTCAGAAGCTTATCCATCAGGCAACCATGTCGACAAATGGATCGCAGGTAAAAAGCATCGAAGAATTACTGGTAAGAATAAGAGAACAGCGCTCCCAGGGTCTGCCACTGGTGAGGGATGCAATATCAACCTTTAATCCCCACTTGATTGTTAATAGAATCACCCATAATTCCAATGCAAGTCAAGTTGTTAAGCGAATTCAGGAGGTTTCAAGAAAAATGCTCTCCATAAGGGTTGGCTATCTCGGAGGTCTTCCATATAAACCAGAAATAGAGTGTAGCGCCAGGGATTTGATTCCCATTGTTGCAAGATATCCAAGGGGAGAGGTGGCAAAGGAAATGAATCAGATGATGGAGAAGCTCTTGTGGAGCTAATTTGGGCCTGGAAGACAGGCGTCTTAGGGAAATTTCAAAGTACTTAACGTATGATTTCAAGATTACGGGTAATATTTCCTGAGGACTGGCAGTATATCCTGGATGTTTATAAGGGTTTTCTGGCCTCCACAGGATCACAGGTTACTAATGAAGACCTCCTGCTTACCTTACTTGAAATTGGGGTGAGATTCGGAGAGAGGCTTTCACGATTGTATATGAATGGATTTGTTGAGATCTGCTGCGGGGTGGCAATCCCTTCAATCACTCTTGCAAAACTGGGTATTACGGGAGGAAAGGCCGTTGACATAGATCCTAAGGTTCTGGCTTGCGCTGAGGATTTAAGAAACCGTTTGGGGTGTGAGCTTGAGATTCAGTGCTGCGACATTTTCGAGAATAGACCTAAATTGCAAAGGAGCGAGTTGTTAATTGCAGAGAAACCGGCAAGCTATAAAAAGAGCGTTCTGGAAGTAGAATTTAACATAAGAAATTGGTCTGCAATCGAGGGTCATAATCTTACACTAATCCCTTCTTATCTTGGCACAGACACCCCAGCTTCCTATTCTGAAAGATGCGAAAGATATGAAAAGAAGCTTAGACAGGTAGGCTTTAAGGTAGAGAATCAGCAGGTATGCGAGCACTTGCCATTCCGGTGGATAATTGCAACTAGG
>JAFDDT010000193.1 GCA_019310725.1 Deltaproteobacteria bacterium
GTTCCATGTAGGCCAGATGGGGTAATGGAATGGTGGAATATTGGAATATTGATTCTTAGAAGGAATTATCTCATTTCTTACCTTCGTTTTCAAGAAAAAATTAGCAAATAGACGTATTGCTCCACTTTCCCATAACCCATTATTCCATTGTTCCAACATTCCATTATTCCAATTGTGAGCGAAGCGAACTAAGTTCACACTCGAGTTCATGTAGAAGATTCAGGCGGAGGCTAAGTCAAGGGCACCGAAGGATGGTATCTTCATCTTGCTACATTCTTGCCTATTGTTAAACCCTGCCATCTCCCAATACTTTTCCTGTGCCATGAATTTTCTGAGTAATTGCTGATTTAAGGTATGTCCCGATCGTTCCACCACAAAATGTCCTATAGGTATATGGCCGATGATCGCCAAATCACCTATGAAATCAAGTATCTTATGCCTCACAAACTCATCTTTGTACCGCAACCCATCCTCATTTAGAACCCTGAATTCATCTACTACAATAGCATTATCCAGTGATCCGCCCTGAGCCAGTCCATTATTCTGGAGCGTCTCAACATCTTTCAAGAAACCAAATGTCCGCGCCTTACTGATCTCTTGAACAAAGCTGGTTTGCGAAAAGGAGAGTTCATAAGTCTGATTTTTTATTAGGGGATGATCAAAGTCGATTTTATACGTTATCTTCAACTCGTTAGAGGGATAAAGGTGTACTGATCGATTGCCATCTTCAACCTTAACTGGTCTCTTTACGAGGAGGAATTTCTTGTTGCTATTTTGTACGGTAACCCCGGCGTTTTTCAGGAGAAAGACAAAGGGGGCACAACTACCGTCCATGATAGGAACCTCTCCGCCATCGATCTGCACGAGTGCGTTATCGATTCCCATACCAAAAAACGCAGCCATAATGTGCTCTACCGTGGAAACACTGTATCCATTAAAACCAATGGTGGTAGCCATATTCGTGGCAATTACATTGTCGAAAGAGGCCTTGACAATAGAACAGGGTGATATGTCAACGCGTTCAAAGGTTATCCCGCTGTCGGGTGGTGTTGGCTTAATAGTGAGCTTAAGCTTTTTGCCAGAGTGAAGACCTATCCCCGTGCAACTGATCTCCGATGCCACTGTCCGCTGTCTCAAGCTTTTCAATGGTCCGTTAATTAGCAAATGGTGTACCATAATGAAAAGAATTAATAAAAAACCTTCGAAACATGGGTAACGGCTTGAAATTATACATAATTATAAAAATAATACTGACCCGGCGATTCATCTGATTATGTCAAGAGTGTATCAAATTTGCCACATGTTTGGTAGGAATTGGCACAATCGTATCAGCTTACAGAATTCAGGTTTCAGGGTTACCTTCTTTTCGTTGACCTTTTTCGCAGGCTAGAAAATGGTTCACCCCTCGCATGGCCCGTCCGGCGTAATACTATGGATGGCGGGCAGGCCGGTTTGTGAAGTGATCCTACAATCTCCGAATCCTGATCCCATGAAGGGCTACAGTGCAGTGGAGCGCTGATCACCGATCCATACAAGGTGGATTGATGAACCAGTACATACTGTATCCCGTGTTTTTTCCTTGTATTTTAACAAGATTTGCATCTAATATCTACTCTATGTTGCAGACGTTACGCTATCTTTCAGTATTGATAATCGTTTCTAATATTCTCGGTTGCTATCCTTTGATCAAAAAAGAGATCAAAGAACCGACCCAGAGCCTCAAAACCTCACGCTGGCCCTTGAGAGAAGCTTGCAATACATGAACCGGTTGAACCCCGGCACCGTCTTTACCTATGGACCCGATACATATACCGTCGGACACATCCGGCAATCATTGGAAACCTTTCTGCAAATTGTCAGCCAAAACTATGATGTTGGCCACTTTAATCGCGAGCTACGAGAGAGATTTTTGCTCTATAAAGCAGCTGGCTCTCAGGGAAGCAAAAAGGTCCTCTTTACCGGATACTTTGAGCCAATTCTGAATGGAAATCTTGAGCGTGATTCGGTACACAAATATCCCATATATAGAAAACCGCATGATCTTTTGAAAATTGATTTGGGGCTCTTCCGCCCGGAATTAGAGGGACAGCGTATAGTAGCCAGAATAGATGGTGAGAGGGCAATTCCTTATTATACTCGCCAAGACATAGCCGAGGGAAGAGTACTGGAAGGAGAAAACCTCGAAATCGCTTGGCTCAAAGACCCTCTGGATATAGCTATACTTCAGATCCAGGGCTCGGGCGTGATAACTTTGCCTACCGGAGAGTCAATCATGGTTGGTTACAGTGCTTCCAATGGGCATCCTTATAGGAGTATCGGCCGGTATCTCTTGGACAGAGGATATATTGAACCTGAAGATCTATCCCTTCAAACCATCAGGTCATTCCTCAACCAGCACCCACATGTTAAAGACGAGATATTGAATTATAATCCATCTTATGTCTTTTTCCGATTACTCAACAACGGGCCACTGGGCAATATTGGCGTTCCTCTCACACCCGGACGATCTCTCGCGCTAGACAACAGGTTGTTTCCAAAAGGGGCTCTCGCATACATCCGCTGCCAGATGCCTATAGTAGGCGAGGATGGAAATATCCTCGGATGGAAGCCTTTTTCCCGGTTCATCTTGAATCAAGATACTGGAGGAGCAATAAAAGGTGCAGGCCGGGCAGATATCTTTTGGGGTAGCGGAGAATATGCAGAGGTGGCTGCAGGCCACCTCAGACATGAAGGGGACGTGTATTTCTTAGTGCTAAAACCGCATAACCAAAAAAATAAAAACAATTCGGCCACACAAAGGAGAAACAAATAATTATATCAGCAAGAGATGATTCCGCTTTAAAAAACACTTAGTGAATTTGTGTGCCTGACCCCGATCTGGCCTGCAATGCTTGGGCTGAGTTGCTTAGGATCGAGAAACACTGCAGCGAGTGTAATATAGGCAAGAATATCAGGGGCTTTGTGGCATAGAAAACTTTGATGCTAAATAGAAAATTTTGAAAGATCACCTATCTGAAGAAAAAGCTGATGCAGGCTTTTTAGAATTCCAAGCCTATTTTCTCTGATCCTTCTATCTTCTGCCATGACCATTACTTCGGAAAAAAATTCATCTACCGGTGTTATTATTCTGGATATTATACTTAATGCCTCAAAGTAATTTTCTCCATCTATTTCCCTTTTTGCTTCATCTTTTACTAACTGTAATGTTTTCCATAAACCTTCTTCGCTTTTATGCTCAAATAAATCAGGATTCACGCTATACGTTTCTTCAAAACCTTTTCCTATGTTAATGATCCGTTTAAACGCTATCGCTAAGGTTTCAAAGTCTTTAGAAATATCTCGAAATTTTTGCAGTGCTTCTATTTTTTTCTCTACTAGATGGAGGAAATCAAAATCGATAGAAATTACTGCGTCTATAAAATCTTGAGTAATTCCTTCAGATAACAATAAATTCTTAAAGCGAATTTTTATAAAATTACTGACAGAATCTTCAACCGCTTTTTGGTCAAATGAAATAGTATCATTAAGAATGGATGCTGATTTATGAATAAAATTTTCAAAGGAAATAGCAATCTTCTTATCTCTCACTATCCTGATGATAGCCAGTGTCTGCCGCCTGAGGGCATAGGGGTCTGCTGTTCCAGTTGGCTCAAGACCTATTGCAAAGAATCCCACAATGGTATCCATCCTATCGGCCATGCCCACAATCGACCCAATAAGCGATTCAGGGAGATTACTATCTGCTTGACTCGGTAGATAGTGGTCTGAAATAGCCCGACAGACATCTTCAGGGTGTCCGTCAAGTCTGGCATATATCTCACCCATTATACCCTGAAGCGATGGGAATTCCATGACCATATCAGTAACCAGGTCACATTTACACAGCCTCGCTGCAAGTCGCACTTCTTTTATCTTCTCTGGCGCTGTCTGCTCAGCTAAGTATTCGGCTAATGTGGTGAAACGTTGCACCTTGGCAAAGGAAGTTCCCAGTTGGGCCTGATAGATAACTGTTTTCAAATCCTCGAGCCTGCCCTCGAGGGGCCTTTTTCGATCTTCTTTGAAAAAGAAATCCGCATCTGCCAACCTGGCCCGCAGAACTCTTTCATGCCCTTTTCTAACAACGGATTCATCCCGGGCAATCGTATTGTTTACTGCCACAAAATGTGGCATCAGTCGGCCGTTTTGGTCACAAATGGAAAAATATTTCTGATGCTTTTTCATGGCCGTTATGAGCACAGGGTCAGGCAGATCAAGGAATTCCTCATCAAAACTCCCACAAACCGCAGATGGAAACTCCACCATGTTGGTTACAGTACACAGCAGCTCGGGATCTTTCAAGATTCTTCCTGATACCGTCCTGGCCGCGGCCACCGCAGTCTTTTCAACTTCCCCTTCCCTCTCTGTTTGGTCAATAATCACAGAGCTTTCCCTCATTTTCTCTAGATAATCCTGAAGGTTATATATTTTCATAGTTTGGGGTGCCATAAACCGGTGCCCTCTGGTTTTATCTCCGCTCTTCACTCCAGCCACTTCAAAGGGGATAACCTCCCTATTGAAAAGCGCGAGCACCCAGTGGATAGGCCGAACAAAAGAAAATGTTTCATGTCCCCAACGCATTGACTTTGGCCACGGAATACTTGCAATCAGTTCGGGTAAAGTTTCGGAGAGTATTTCTCTTGTATGCCTCCCGGGCATTGTGCGTTTAACATAGAGGTATTGACCTTTCGGTGTCTCTATAATCTGCAGCTCATCAACAGAAACACCCTGTTTTTTCGCAAAACCAAGAGCAGCCTTTGTAGGGTTTCCTTGTTCGTCGAATGCGGCCTTTTTCGGAGGCCCTGTCATCTCTTGAACAAGATCTTCTTGTCTATCAGCAACAGCCTTGCCGACCAAAACCAATCGTCTCGGAGTTCCAAAGGTAGCAAGGCCTTCCTTCATCTCGATACGGTTATCTCTTAAATAGGATTCTGTCAATAGCTTCAGTTCTTGGAGACCCTGCTCAAGATATTCTGAGGGGATCTCTTCCGTGCCTATTTCCAAAAGCAGTTCACCAAACATATAGCCTCTTGAACTATTTATTCAGATTACCGCCACCAAAGATGGTAGATTGTAATTATTAGTCCTGAAATGGGCCTTGATTTGAGTGAGCTAAAGTGCCTAAAGTTGAATTGAAAATAAAACATGTATTGTTACTACTCAGCAAATGACCTAGCCAGTCCTCTGCCCAGGTTATTGATGCAAGTAACTCCTTTTCTGCTTGAGTTACTTAGGAGGTTGTCTGGTTCAGGGTTCAGAGTTCACGGCTAGTTGTTTTACGTTCTGTTCATATCCCTTAGGATAGTTGGCCTGCCTTTCCGCCATCGACTTTGCCTCTAGGCGAAGCGCGCGGGTTCGTGGACATCCTTGAACCGTTTTGGAAATATATACTCTAATCAGGTTACCAATGTTCATTGCTGATTTATCTCCAACTTTGAACCTTTGGACCGGGAACTCCTGAGCCTGAGTACAGTGAATTGTTCAAAATCCACATCTTATCCTTAATTTTAGTCACTTTAGCTCACCTTAGACACTCTTTCTAATCAGAGGATGTCCCATTTGCTCCCTTTGGGCGAGATAATTTTTACAAACTAGCCGGGCTAGATTCCTTATCCGATCAATGTATTTTGTCCTTTCCGCAACACTGATTGCCCCCCTCGCATCAAGGATATTGAAGATGTGAGAACACTTGAGACAATAATCATATGCTGGCAGGACAATCCCTCTTTCGGTTATCCTCAGCGATTCTTGTTCACACAGATCAAACATCTTTAAGAGCATGCCCACATCAGCAACCTCAAAACAATAGACAGAGTTTTCCCATTCCCCTTTTTTATGGACATCTCCATAGGTAACCTTTTCATTCCACATAAGGTCATAAACACTGTCTTTTTCTTGCAAATACATGGCGATTCTTTCTAGGCCATAGGTTATTTCCACAGAAATCGGATCCAGTCTGATGCTTCCTGCCAGCTGGAAATAGGTAAATTGGGTAATTTCCATGCCATCCAGCCACACCTCCCATCCAAGACCTGATGCACCCAGGGTGGGGGATTCCCAGTCATCTTCCACAAAGCGTATATCATGCTCCAATGGATCTAACCCCAAACTCTTTAGGCTTTCCAGATACATTTCTTGAATATCGAGAGGTGAGGGTTTGATAATCACCTGGTATTGATAATAGTGGCCCAGCCGATTGGGGTTCTCCCCGTACCTTCCATCTGTGGGTCTTCTTGATGGTTCAACATATGCAACAGACCAGGGTTCAGGACCCAATGCCCTCAAGAGTGTGGCCGGGTTGAAGGTCCCTGCCCCAACCTCCAGGTCATAAGGCTGCTGGATTATGGCGCCTTGTTCCGCCCAGAATCTCTCTAAGGCAATAACTAGTTCTTGAAATGTCATAAAAATCCTCAAGTTCGATATTCGGTAAATAGTTGAGTGGTCGAATGGTTAAGTAGTTTGTCTGTTCTCAAAAAGTTCGGCTGATTCCTTGCCGTTGACATTTACGGTCATTGCGAGGAGCGGAGCGACGTGGCAATCTCATTGCGATATTGGAGATTGCTTCGCTCTGCTCGCGATGACAGAACCTGAACTTATTCAGAAGTTACGTTTGTCTCTTGCTACTCAACAAATTACTGGCTTAACCAAGGAAAAGCCTTGCGGAAAATATCACTTGCCCTAAAGGATGTCAACAAGAAGGCAGCCAAGTTCATATATACCGAGATAGCAGTCAGCAGGCTACTGAAAGCGAATAGGATGGAGATACTTTGCAGATTTTAGCTTTTTTCCCAAACAATGCTCAATATGCGAAGTTAAAACTGCTTTCAGCTCACTTACTGCATTATCACTGCACTCTAGCCTATTTGACAACGGTCGCTCAGAGGACTGAACCCGGTGAAGAGCGGAGACCGTGTCAGGCCCCATTCCAGGCGTCATAACGGACTCCTTCTCACAGGCCAAACAGACTATCGAACCACTCGGAGGATGGAACAGCGCCCTGCCCTCCCCTTTGTACTGTCGACCACACCGGCTGCATCTCGAGAGATTGATCCCAAATCCCCCAATCTTCATTGCCCGTGCCTGAAAACTGATCATGCTCTCATCGACATTTTGCCGCTTTGATATAGCCTCTAATGCAAATCTAAGCAGCTGAAACATTTCAAAACTGGGAACGTTGGATGGAAAAAGAGTCTCAGTCATTTCTACCATGTAGCTGGCCCGTAACAACAGGTTATAATCTGATCGTATGCCGGGAAAACCATCAAGCAATTCACACGATTCAAGTAGAACCAGATCACCGCTCCGCCTCTCCCTAGACTGAAGATCTACCAGGGAGAAAGTACTGAGAGAGTTAGCAAACCGCTTGGAGCTCCTGCGTGCCCCTTTTGCAACACCTTTGAGGTTTCCGTAGAGCGAGGAAAAAAAGGTGACAAGAAGATCAGACTCACCCAAATCTCTTGTCCGCAAGATAATGGCCTCTGTTTTCTTAGGCTCCATGGTTCCTAATGTTGTCCGTTGAACGTTATCCGCAGTCCGCTGCCAAACCCAAATTCATTAGAAACGGTTACTATAGCTTTACACAAATGTCAAAGGCTTCTGTGTTCTGGAATTTGGAAACGAAGCTCAAGATTAATTTTGGAACTTCAGCATTTGACATTTATTTGAACATGTTATATTCTTTAATTATCATCTAACAAGAGGCAAAATATGAAGACCTTTGTTTTAAGGGTTGATCTCAAAGAAGAGGAAGATGGGAGGTGGAGTGCATCTATCCCAACACTTCCAGGTTGTTCCAGTATCCCAACACTTCCAGGTTGTTCCAGTTGGGGGTATTCTCGACAAGATGCATTAATGAACATAAAAGATGCTGCCGAGATATATATAGAGGATATGGTAGATGCCGGAGAGGGACTTCCAACCTCATCGGATAAAATAGAAGTTATTAATGAGCCTGCTATTGCAGTCTCCCTATGATTAACAAGCTTAAAAATACACCCATTAGAGATCTAATTCGAGCACTTGAACAAGATGGATTTCAATATACGAGACGAAAAGGAAGTCAACGAGTTTATCGCCACCCTGATGGCCGTCGTGTAATCGCTCATTATCACCATGCTAAAGATACTTTACCTCCTTGAACCCTCCGAGGTTTCTTCCAAGGAACAAAATGGGATGAAACTGACCTCAAACGTCTCAATCTGATCACTTAAAATTTCAGAGCATTACGAACAAAAAAGCCCCACATTTCAAGTAGGGCTTTTAATTCTAATTTTTGGAATAGAGTTTATTGCTCTCCCCCATACAATTCCTTAACCTTGGTCCTATCAGGAGAGCCATCCTCAAGAAGAGGAAAATCCTTAATAAATTCCACATGCTGAGGTTTTTTGAATCTGGCTATACGCTCACCAACAAAATCGATAAGTTCCTGTGGCTCAAGCCTCTGTCCCTCTTTCAGCTGGCAAACTGCCCTTATCGCCTCTTTCCACTTGGGATCAGGTACGCCAAAGACAACGGTCTTCTCAACTGCCGGGTGTTCGAGTATCACTTTCTCCACCTCAGCGGGATACACGTTTTCCCCTCCTGGCTTGATAAGCTCTTTTTCTGCTCTACGGCCTGCGTACCAGAGAAAGCCGTCTTCGTCAAAACGGCCTTGATCTCCGGTATGGTGCCAGCCTTCCCGTAACGTGTACTCCGTTTCCTCAAGGAGATTCCAGTACCCCTTAAAAACCATTGGACCCCTCACCACAATCTCACCCACCTTCCCGGTTTCTACTTCGTTATCATAGTCATCCACAAGCCGTACATTTGCAAGGGGCAAAGGCCTGCCAGCAGAGCCAGGTTTTTCATTGTATGGTGAAATATTTGTCAAAGCAGAAACCTCTGTCTGGCCATACACTACGAAAAACTCTCCGCCTGTTACCTTTTTTTGATACCGCTCTATGGTCTCGGGGCTGTCAAGACCAGCCACCACTCTTAAAGAGCTAATATCTTTCCCACTCTTGTCCTGTTGATCAAGGATTGAAGCCAGTATTGGGGCAAAATCAAACAGCATGGTAACCCTTTTCTCCTGGATAAGATCCACGGCCTGTTCTGCATCAAACTTATTCACATTGACATTTAGTGCCCCGGCATGAAATGCAGTCATTGCAACAAAAAAACCACCTACATGGAAGAGTGGAAGGAGGTTGAGGTGAACATCCTCCTTGGCTAATTTGAATACATAACTAAACTGGGTTGTCGCAGAGAGAATATTACCATGGCTTAAGAGTGCACCCCTTGGTTTCCCCTCTACAGCTGCTGTATGGATTATGACCGTGCCATCGTCTGTGGCTACCTCTTCAGGAATAAAGTCAGCATTATTATCAAGCAAACTGCCAAAATCGGAAAAAGAACCCTCTTTACCACTCAGATTATAGTATCCCTCAACTGAGCTTAATTTTTGCTTGAGCCCACCGATCAATTCCTGAAACTCAGGGTCGGCAAACACCAAGCTTGGTGCACCATCCTTCAGATTGGTTTCTACCTCATCCCCGGACAAACGCCAGTTGACAGGCAGGACAATCAACCCTAAGGCAGAAGCCGCCCCATAGAGAAGAAAGTATTCAAGGCTATTCTTCCCCAGTACTCCAACCCTATCTTCTTTCTTTAATCCCGCATCTTGCAGTCCTTTAGCCAGGTGATCCACCATATCCTTGAACTGGGCGAATGTTATTTCGCGGCCATCCGATACCTCTAACCAAGCCGGTAGCTTTGCAAAACACCTTGCATTTCGGTTTATCACATCGTAGATTGTAAAATCATATAGACCCATGGATTACCCCTATACAAGTGATTAAGGAAGTGAACTACCAAACCTGGCAGTGTTACAGCCAGCTTTATCTCAGTAATTCAATACCTTCTGTACCCGCTTCTCCGTCCAAAGTCAATAACGAAGTAGACCGCCAAAGCTCTCACCGAGCTTTGGCGGTCTTAAGCTTGGTTAATCGGAGTTGTGCTTCTATACGCAATCACCGGTGATACGTGGCACTAAAACCAACCACCTTAGAGACACCGTTGGCGCTAAAAGAGAATGACGCTTCTTTAACATCAATCTTGAACGACATATCTGGAATTCCAGTCCACCATTGTGTAATCTTATCCCAAGGCTTATCCCCTCTCGATAAAGCCAATTCCTTACTGGCCAATAAAAACTTAACATAGGTGGAAAACGGGGTCAGCGTTACATTTAGCACCTTTGAATTAGTTTTCCCGGCAGGTATCCACATTTCATTCATATCCTTGACAATGCGTAATTCATAATCATCAAAGTACAAGAAGAACTGGGAAGAATCTAGTAGAATCGGATAACCGTTAGGGTTTGCGATGTCAAAAACAAACTCAAGTGTGACTGGAGAAGAGCCTCCGCCCTTAGGGGCTTTACCCATGGCCACTTTTGCTTTCCCGTAATACCAAAATCCCTCGTAATAACTTGGTCCAATATAGTCTAACGTTATCACTGGATCCTTGAAATTGGCCGCGGTGGGCTTGGTCTGCAAACCGGCACAAGAGGCAAATAGCGCCCCGATACCAAATATAAGTGCTATCAGTAATACAGTAGATTTCTTAGGCATAATAAACCTCCCTTTATAAAATCGTTTTACGATTCTATTACGTTAACCATCTCTTTCTACGCTTATAATGTTTTACCTCGGCAAAGCTCTTTGACTTTCCTTTTTCAGAGAGCCCGAGGTAAAAGTCCTTGATATCCTCATTTTCCTTCAATTTCTCTGAGGTATCATCCATGACAATGCGGCCGGTTTCCATTACATATGCATAGGGAGCAACATTCAGGGCCAGTTTTACATTCTGTTCTACCAGAAGGATAGATATCTTTTCCTCCTTGTTGAGCCTCATCAGGATATTAAATATCTCATGGATTAGCATGGGGGCAAGACCCATAGATGGCTCATCCAAGAGCACCAGCTTGGGCTCTGTCATGAGGGCCCTGCCCACTACGGCCATCTGCTGCTCTCCACCACTGACAAACCCAGCAACCTCGCTCCTCTTTTCCCTGAGTCTGGGGAAATAGTGGTAGACCAGCTCTAACCCATCCTTTACCGTCCCTGTCTTTCTCAAATGAGCTCCAACCTTAAGGTTCTCCTCAACGGTAAGGTGCTCAAAGACCCTGCGGCCTTCAATTACCTGTATGATGCCCATCTTGGCAATCTCTACTGCAGTTTTTTTATGGATCCTCACACCTTCAAACTCAATGGCCCCATCAGTGACCTCTCCTACTTCCACCTTAAGGAGTCCTGAAATGGACTTCAGGGTTGTGCTTTTACCTGCCCCGTTGGCACCCAAAAGGGCCACGATCCCACCTCTTGGTACCTCAATAGAGACACCTTTTAGCACGAGGATTACCTCATGGTATTTGACCTCGATATTATTTATCATTAGTATATTTTCTGCTGCTTCCAATCGGAAACCTCCTTGCTTACCATCCAAGCCATTCTTTGGCCCATTGTTTTGGCCACCGGCCCCTTACATCAACAAATTCCACCTTCTGAAACTTGCCATCTTTCCATTCCTGAACCCAGCAACCACCCGTTGGCCTATGGTCATCCGCAGTATAGGTAACATCCCCAGTGCATAGACCAATGTGGAAGTTTCTCATGGTTTCAAAGCCCTTTTTCATGATTCCTGGACCAGTGAGGTCGCCAGCCTTATCTGCTCGCTTCATCGCCTCCCAGAGTACCATACCATTGGCCCAACCCTGAACGGTTCTACATATGCGTTTTTCCAGCGGTATGCCAGGATTTATTTTTTTGG
Source organism: Deltaproteobacteria bacterium (assembly GCA_019310725.1). Lineage (GTDB taxonomy): Bacteria > Desulfobacterota > DSM-4660 > Desulfatiglandales > B25-G16 > JADFWK01. The sequence continues at coordinate 11,845 of JAFDDT010000193.1, forward strand.
CATACTTTACTACTTCATCCATCAAGTCGCATTCTTGACCAAAAAATCCGTTTGGAGTAGCACCCATAACCGTCAGGGCATCCGGAGCATTCATGGCTTCTCCTGCAAGGCGTGGGAGGTTTTCATCAAAACCCCAGTTGTTGACTATATGATCCGCCCGTAATCCCAGGGCATATGCGTCCCTGATGGTTGCAGCAACTGACATAGTAGTGTTTCCGTGCCAGATTACGTCAGGCTTAAATTTCTGAAGTGCCATGATCTGGCTCTTTGTATCAAGCGCAAAGAGACTCACATCTTGATCCGGGCCTATCTCAAAACCGAGCAACTCGGCATGGTTCTTGATAGCTTCAATAGGCGCGCTGGCATAAGGAGAGCCAAACATATAGGAGCATGCAAGACGTGGTTTCCTCTTTTCCCCCCGTGGTTTCCACTTCTTGTCATACCAGGCTGTTAGACATGACCTGGCATTGGTGGAGTAGTCCGAGGAAAAGAAAAGGTTATAGGGCGTGCCTAAATGTTTCTTTCCCTTCTTGTCAACCCAGTCTTTCGGATTTGTGAGATGTGCAGAGTAAGAATCTGACACATAAGGCATCTGATCCTTATTTATTGTCGGTGAAAGGGCCTCGGTGTCACCCGTGCCCCATCCCATGATAGCTGCAACTTTCATCCTTTTAAGGAGTTTATATTTAGTAATGGCCTCAGGGATTCGGTAACCGTAGTCAAACCATATATATTTTACCTTTTTTCCATTGATGCCGCCATGATCGTTCACATAATGTGACCAGAACTCTGCTTGGCCAACCGCAGCATCTTTTCCCACATCAGATGTTGCACCCGTAGTATCCTTTAAACCCCCTACCTTTATTACCTTGGCCAGGGCCATAGATGTTAGGCCAAACAAAAATACGACAGCAACCAAACCAATCAAAAATTTTTTCATTTTCATATCTCCCCCCCTTTGCTAATAAACAAACATAATTAAACGCCCATAACAATAGTATCATTTAATTAAATGATCCTTTTAACTCACCTCCTTTCTGCTGTTAGTTTAGCCGTTGACAAAATTCGCAAATCCTTCCTCTGAGCAGGTTTGCGGAAGACCCATTTTTTGCTCTATCCCGTGGCTTTGAAAAAGATACTGAAAATGGCATTAGCGCACCTACGTAACTGCAAAGGTGCGGGATGAATTTTTGTAGGGGTCGGATTCATCCGACCCGCTTTCATAGAAGTCCTCAAATCTTATTCTTTCTGCCAAAGGATTATTCTTTATATACTCTCTAATCTTTAATAAAGCAGCCTCGTTTCTTATCACATGCTCGTAATAATTCCTCTGCCAAAATTTCACTCCTGTATTTCACGTAACTAAAGCCTTAAATGTTCTTACTACTTCTGACAGGCCTTCCGTCATCCCGTAAAAAACAAGAATTACATGAAGGTGGGTAGACATAAGCGTATAGCAGTCTATTCTCAGCCCAGAAAATCGCTCTGGTAAAGAAAGTAAGATCCGCTCTACCACCTCCCTATATAGCCTGATATTAGGTTTACCTTTGTGAGTGCAAATCGTAACAAAATAATATCCATTTGATTTGTAATCATAATTTCTTAACCTTATATTTTTCCTCTTAGGTAATTTCCCTGCTGGTTCGATAAATCGAACCCCTACGCTTTTTCTATCATCCATCTTTTGCAGTTTCGTGAACGTCTAATGCACTAATACGAAAATGGCCACAAGTTAAAATAATTCTTAGCCTGCCACCATCTATAAGAAAGCCCTCGGGGCTCATAGATCAAAAAGGCGCATATTGCAAGACCAAAGGCCATCTCTTTTATAAAGGCAAAATTAATCATAAGTTTGGGCCAATAGTCAGAAAGTGGTATGGCTGCCATCTGCAAGAGTTCCATGACAACAACCATAAAGATGGACCCGAATATGGCTCCATCAATACCAGCACCACCAATCAGAATTACACCCACTAACCAGAGTGACCAGAACCAGGGAAAATGCTCCGGGCTGAGAGCCGCCAAGTTGGCTATCCAGAATGCCCCTGCAATACCTCCGATAAATCCGGCAACAAAAAAATTCAAAAGCTTATACCAGACAATATTGATCCCCAGGGTCTCTGCTGCAATATCATTGTCTCTGATAGCAACCCAGGCCCTTCCAACCCTGGTTCTGAGGAGATTGGCCATAAGCATAATCGCAAGGGTCAATAGGATGATCATCAAAAAATATACCTTTACATCCGTATCTATAAACCACGGGCCTATCTTGATTGTGCCTGGTGGAAGGGAAAATGCCTGTCCCCTGCCTCCTATTTTGCTTACATACTGGGTTAGGATAAA
>JAFDDT010000194.1 GCA_019310725.1 Deltaproteobacteria bacterium
CTTTTCCTTCTTGTATGAAATTTTATAGATATCAATATGATACAATCATAGATACTATGTAGGATCCCTTAATCAGCCTTTGGTGATATACTTCAAGAAAAAACAAACAACAACCAAAGGAGGCAAAAGATGAAAAAGACCAAAGAGACCGCAACAAAGGAAGATAGCACAAAAAAGGCGGTATTGCACCTGGCGTTTGAACTGAGTGACACAAAAAGGTGAGAAGACCCTCACTGGTCTTTCAATAGTTCAGCAGTGATTACCGAAGAGGTGATTGGGGCAAAGGCGAGGTTTGATCCCGAAAAATGTCAAAAGGAAATATTTGCCCCGGCCCGCCGTTCTTTTTATTCGCCATTATTCTGGCGGACTGGCGGGCCGGCTCACTTCATGTGTGACCGTCTTGTTTTATTTAAAGCAATTTCTGCACGAGCGTCCCCCATTACAATTGATTGCAAATACCTCCTTAAGCTCTTTCATGATGTCGTTGAGGTAATTGTTTAGTATCAATCATAGCTGGCTTGAATTTTTTTTCAGTCCTCTCATCCAACAAAGCCTAGATTTCAATTCGTAATAAAAAGGCAAAGAGGATGGCATTGGGGTAAAAGGATCTTTGATCCCGAAACATGGCAAGAGTAAAAATTTGCCCCCCGCGAATTCATTATTTCTTGTCAACTTAGTTTTTTAAGAGCGTCGGCCCTTTAAGTTGGGGTGTCAATACTTATTATTTAAGATTTATCCCGCCCGTCAAAGATGCCGCAGCGCGGTGCCCCGTTGAACCAGGGACCCTCCGGGTGTTCAACTGGGGTTAAAGGTTCTTGCTTCTATTTAACTGGGATGTGGTCATTGTTTTCACATTAAAGGATTTTATCAGGAACCTTACTTTATACGGCCAACTACCAGTTCCCCTTCTGTTTCGCCTTTCCTAACTGGATGCTGATCTTGGCCTGAGGCTTCGGGGACTTTTTTGGAAAGAAAACCGAATAACTCACTTACAGTAATTATCCCATCTCCATCAAAATCGGCTTCACCCTCTAAGCCTTTCAAGAGATAGTAGGAAAAAATTCCATGCTGGAGACTGTCATCTTCCTTGCTTATTTCATTGGCAGAACAGGCTGATATGATTACACGACCCTTGCCTTTGGAGATCCTTTCAAAGAACTTCTCAGATAGAGTTGCACGTGTTTTTGAAGCAAGCATGGTTCTTCCACCGCTGGCACCGCTGTAACATGTGTCTGCAATAAAAATCAATCTCTCAGCACGGATTCGCTGAAAGATTTTTTTGATTTCCTCCATGGCAATAGCAGTTGAATACAGATCATCTAAATTGGCATCATGAGGCAAGAGGTATTTCTCAAACCCATCATCGTCCGGATCTAACGGATCTGTTTCCGCAGCCCCGTGGCCAGCATAAAATATGATAACTGTATCATCTTTTCCTGCCTTTCGTTTAATTTTAGTGCCTAACAAACTCTCTATGTTTAACTTAGTTGCACCCTGATCAATCAAAGAGAACATATTTTCGTCTGGGATACCTATATGTTGCTTGAGGTAATTTTTGAAAGCCCGGGCATCGTTTACTGCATACTTGAGATCCCTGATATTCTGATAGTGGTTAATCCCGATGACCGCTGCCCATATCCTTCCGCCTTCTTTTTCACGTATGACTGTGATCTCTTCCTCTGTGGTAATGCCATCGGTGTCTCTTACTGACACCAGAATTATATTCTCTCCATATTCCATTTGAAGCCTCTCTGTTATATCCATCTTCTCGGATATCGTATCCTCTTTGGTGGCCACAACTTTAATACCCCGTTTGGTATCAAGCCTTATTGGTTTTCCGTTTAGAGTCACATGAATATCGCTAATCCCTAAATCATCAACGGCGATTATATGGAGCATGGTGGTGGAAGATTCGATTTTTGATCCACTTTTAGGTTTTGAGACCACAAGCACCGGGGCCATAGCACGATTCAAGCGTTTCTTGAGTTCATCTATCTGGCTAGCTAATTGTATCTCGCGTTTGCGCATGGCTGCCAGTTCCTCTTTGGCTTTTTCAGCTTCTATATGGGCTTGTTTTGATCTGCCCTTGAGAACTGAAACTTCCTCGTAAAGCCTGAGCTCTTTCGCCTTTAGGGCTTTGGCCTCTAATTCTAATTTTGATTTCTCCTGAAGAATTCTATCTAGTTCTTTCTTGAGATTCACTGTGGACTTATCTGGTTTCGTCTCTCTTAATTCATTGTTTATCTCTTCAGCCCTATCTTGGAGGTCTTCCAATTTCTTCCGGTATTCCTCAGATTTTTTTTGGGCTTCTTCCAGTTGAAAAACCTTGCTCGTCAGCTGTCGTTCTTCTTCATAGAGAGACGCGATAAGTTTCTGTTGTTTAGTATAGGCCAATTCATGCTCTTTGAGAGATTCTTCTAATTGTCTCTTGATATCCGCCTCACTCTCTAGTTTCTTTTTCAGAGCTTCTTTTTCCACAACGGCCCTTTGATAGGCAATTTTTGAACGGTAAACATCCTCAAGGGACAAATGCTCTGCCTTTTCCTTCCAATCTTTTATGCTTTCGCCTCGGGCACCCAATTTCCGCAAAACCGTCTCTGCAAGGCCCCTAACAGACTCATCCCTATCCGCCAAGAGCAAGCTAACATGGTCGATCGCTTTCGGGTTTCCAATTTCACCTAGCGTGTGAAGGGCTTTAAAACGTATATTAGGCTCATTGTCATAAACAAGCGGGAAAATAACCTCCATGCTGTCAGGACCCTTGAAATGACTTAATGTGTCCAGTGCTTGCCAGCGAACCTCATGGTCATCATCGGTTAAGAATCCTGTGGTTAGTAATACGGCCTTTGGGTTATCAATCTCTTTGTATGCTTGCAAAACAGCTAGTTTAAGTTTCTTATTGGGTACATGAAGACCAACATCTGCAAGAGTCGCTATCGCTCCAGGGTCTTTCAGTCTTCCGAGGGCCTCTATGATAATCAAAAACTCCTTCAGCTTAAATTTATAGACATCTGTTTTGGCACGATCTGGACGATGCTTAGGCCCCATCAACGAGTGCTTAGCATAGGAAAGGCACAAGGTTAGGGCATCGGTGGCTTTCCTACTTTCCAACTCCTGTACGACTTCGATACGGGTGCTCAAACTAGTACTTTTCAGCCACAGCTCTTTCAGTGCTTCGAGGTTTTTGTGGCCTAATTCCTTATTGCCCAATTCATATTTTGTCGGCGCACAATTGAATGTTAAAAAACCCAAAGCAATAGCAAACACAAGGGAGATTGCAAGGCTTCGTGATCTAATAAATCTGATCAATATAGATAGCATTGCACACACCTTAATGGCTAAATTGATACTTGAATTTGAGGATTCTTGCCACTGTGCGCCCGTTCCTTACCTGACCCACCCCCATCCTCAATATCCGTTTTTCCGCCGCATTGCAATCATGGTCACATCATCGAATTGTCCAGCGGCTGAAATATGATCATACAAATCAATCTTGATCCGATCCATCAAAGCTTCGGCTGAATCAAAATGGCTTGCAAGAATTGCCAACAGCCGTGCTTTGGTAAAAAATTCACCGGCTTCGTTTTGGGCATCGGTAACACCGTCTGTAAAAGCAAAAAGGATATCCCCTGGCTGCAAAGAGACCTCCTGTACTTTATATTCCGGATTGGGCATCAAACCGACTGCAGGACCGGTTGGCTTGAGCATCTCCTTAATCTTCCCCTGGCCAATGGCAATGGGAGGTTCATGGCCGCAGTTGATATAATTGAGCACACCGGATTCCGGGTCTAGGACCCCGAAAAACAAAGTTGCAAACATACCTGATTCGCTATGGGTTTCCGCGATGTAATTATTTGTTTGCTTTACCGTATCGAGCAGGGGAGCAGCCGATCGATTCGGCGAGGTTTCCCGAAAGTTATGCCTGGGACCGAAGTTCTGCATTGCAAATGCCCGGATGAGACTGCGAATCAGGGCCATAAAAAGCGCAGCCCCAACACCCTTATCGCATACATCCGCAATAACAATGCCGATACATTCTCTGTTCCCCAATTTAAAGAAATCGTAAAAATCTCCTGCGACCTGACGTGCAGCCTTGAAATGCGATACAATTTCCCAGCCGGACGGCGAGGGCAGCGTGTTTGGCAAGAATCCGGATTGAATCTGCCGGCCGATGTCCAAATCTCTCTCTGCAACCTCTTTTGCCCTCTCGGTTTCCGCAAGTGTGCGGACATTTTCAACGGCGCTTGCAATTTGGATGGAGATCAACGCAAATCCCATCATTAGAAGTGGCCTTACGATGGGAAATATAACATTTGCGTAAAAGAAAAATAAGCCCACTATGCAAATATAGCCTCCGGCTACCCCCAGGGCACCCAAGGTGAATGGAAATGAGGAAAAGCGAAACGATAATAGCATAATCCCGAGGAGTAGAATCAACTCGATAAATAGCGTTTCAATGCCCGAAAGTTCCTTGATAAAAGACTCGGTCAGTATGGTGTGTACGGTGTTCGCATGAACTCCGCTCAATGGCAACTCGGTATCTGTGGGCACCGGTCCCGCATCTGACGAACCCGTTGAATTATCTGATATCAAGATAATTTTTCCTTTTAGCTCTTCCTTCCACATCTCTAACTCATCCCGATCCTCAGAAGCATAATATACATCAGAAAAATTGTAGTGTTTCATTCGTTCCCAAGAGCCCACAAAATTGATTCTCATGTTACAATTTTTGTCGACAGGAATAACGATATCTGTGGTTTTGACTGATCCGGGTCGTCGGGCATCTTTCAATGTTATGGTTTTACCTGGTTTAACGATAACCTTCTCAGGTGGAATATTTAAAAAACCACACACGGCTCGGAAGGAAAAGCTCGGATAAAATGCATCATCATATCGAACGAGCAAGGGAATTCGACGAAAGACACCATCCAGGTCGGGCTTGAGACTTAGATACCCAAGTCCCCGGGAAGCTTCGGCAAGGGGGGGGAAGGTGATTAATGGATTTTTGCCCATGTAAAACTTTGCATAATGCCCGTGTACGGTGACCTTCCACTTTGTCGTGTCAAGATATCTGCCACTGTCTGCATCCAAAGGACCTTCGCGGTACCCATCACTCTGTTTTGCCAGCCTGAAAGCCATACCAAAATATACATTTCCAGCTTTTTGAGCCGCCTCGATCAAATTTCTGTCAGCTATGTCACCTGTGGATGCTGCAAAAATAAAATCGTACATTTGAGCTGAAACCTTCATGAGCGCCAAATTCCGTATTATTTGGGCATGATAAGTTCGATCCAAATAGAAATTGTTGAGCGACTGCATGCTCGTGTTATTCAGATCGACATGGACGATAGTATCATCGTAATACGGGCGTAGAATTCTTGAATTTGATCTGAACAACAATAACCGATCAATGGTTTGTTCATTCCAAGTTTTAAAAACATTTGGCAAGAGCCAGAAACAAAGGTGGGCCGCCAGAAAGGAGCATGCAAGCCAAAAGATAATGACTTTCCACTCGATTTGCTTATTGATGATCAATCGTAAACGTCCTGCTGTAAAAATTGGGCGCGGCTATCTCAACCGCAATCTGGGTAATATCGGGGGAGGAAGTTATGCTGTCTTTGGTTGCACCGCGAACGTTTCCACCAAGGCGTACCGGGCGCTCAGCATCCGCTGTTAGTGTTTGATGTTGCCGTTTTATTTTTTTGATTTCAGCGAGAATATTCAGTGCGGATTCTTTAAGAACATTATCACGGGTTAGAGCAGCATGAGTTCGATAAAGCGTCTCCAGTTGATCTAATCGTTGAGCCGAAGCAATCAAGTAAAATGTCTCAAGACCGGCCACCTTATCCAGTTTAAACCACAAAGTGCCTGGTGGAATAAAAAATCGTGATCCTGGTGTATCATTGGAAGCGGCCAGATCCGATGGGAACAACATTATGAGCTCGCCCTGGGAGCTGTAATAGAATAAATAGATGAAACATTTCTTTTGCAGCTCCAGAAAGATCTTAATTTGATCACCTGCATGAAGGACCGTGTCTTTCTTGATGCTGATCAGTTCACGATCATTCTCCGGGCCTACCATAGCACCAAATGCCCAACGGAAGCCCACCCCTGTTTCTCCCTGTTCACCGGCATCGATGTATTTGGGCATGAGAAACATCAAAACTCCGAGGATAAAGAGCGCCCAAATCAGCACAGTCATTCCAGATCGGTTCATCTTATTCCCCTTTGCGTAAAGTTAAACAGCGTATTCAATCATTCCAGTGTTTCTGTCGCTTTAATTACATCAAATTTGTTCATTAATTAATTCTCTAAACCTTGAGTAAAACCTGAAGTGCAAGCTGTTTATCTCTTTAACAATTCCCCTATCCGGCTGCCCGCGCAATAATGCATCGACCCATTCAAGGCCTCATTCCTCAAGGCCTCATTCCAAAAATTTTCCGCGACGCACTTAGTATGTAAGATGTAACTCTCCTTTCACACATGGATGACCTCCACAAAAGAGGTTAAAATATGGAAGGGAAAATCTCTAGATTATGGAATAATAAAAGGCACTTAAAGTCAAGAAAAATCGCTTTTCAGAATCGTCTCAGAGTCGCCGTTTTGGCCTCATAGCGGAGGATCGGCAAGGTCTTGGGGTTCGCTCTTGTATGGGAGATGAATCAGCATGTCACCTTTACGCGGCAGTCCCTCACCGATCAGTGAAGAGGTGGTTGTGTCGAAGGAAAGAGTCTTATCCCGAAAAATGGAAAAAGTAAAGATTTGAGCCCCACTCACTTAGGTCATGGTTACTGTGCGCTCACAAACTTCTTATACATCCTCTCAACCTTCTTCTGCGTCACATAGGGCCTGTGGGCTCGAAAACCACCTCCAAACGAATGAGGAATATGCATCAGTTCATGGATTAGGACCTTAGTCTGCTCTTCTTTGCTAAGCTTATCGAATCTCTCAGAGACAACCTCAATGGCATAATGGGGTTTCTGGTCGAGAGCTAACTGCATAATTCTTGAAAGCCCGTGACAGCGAGCAATTACCCTTTTGCTTTTAGAGCCTTTGCTCCTTACGCAAGCCACTCTGGATCCATCCACATGGGTCATCTGAAGTTTATGAATGATATCTTTTATTCTTGAACCGATGTCCTTGGCCAACTCATACCTAATCATAAGAAACAGATAACCATAATTGAGGATCAAAATCAATAAAGAGAATACGATGAACAATCTTCACGATGTGGCCGTAAGCAAGGGACTGTAGATTTGACGGGCAAAGGGGAGGTGATTGGGGCAAAGGCCAAGTTCAATCCCGAAACATGGAAAAAGTAAAGATTTGCCCGCCAGCTGATGTCTCGTGTCAAGACCTGACGCCGAACATGACACCGATTACGCTGTTTATGTTTAGGGTCCAGAGAGTTTAAGATCTCAGATAGGATGCTCCATTTACATCCACAATGCATCCGGTCAGGTAATCCGTGCCTTCAGAAGCCAAAAATACAACAGTGCGCGCTACTTCTTCTGGTTGCGCTACCCGTCCAAGAGGGCTCTGACCCCTAATTGCATCTCCTTCCGGTCCGGAAAGCATTTTAGCAGTCATATCCGTATCTATAAACCCTGGCGTAACCACATATATAAAAACGTTATAAGGCGCCAGTGCAACTGCCATTGATTGACTCAGCGAATTTAGGCCCGCCTTGCTCGCTCCGTAAGCAGGCTCACCTGGTTCGCCTCGAAACGCCCCCCTCGATGAAATATTCACAATCTTTCCTCCGCCCTGCTTTTTCATGTGCTGGATAAGACAGAAGGAAGTATTGGCGGGACCCAACAGATTTGTGCGAATCGTACGCTCCCATTTTTCCTGCCACTGTTCATAGGTCAATTCAAGCATCGGATATTCCTCGAATATACCCGCATTATTTACTAACACATGAATTCTTCCCGTGGCACTAAGTACGGTATCAACCATCCGTTCAACGGACGTAGGATCGGACACGTCGGCTTGCACTAGCAGGTGTGGGCCGCCGGGAAGATCAGCCAAAGTTTCTTCAGCAGCCTGACGGTTTTTATGATAATGAATAACTACACGTGCACCGGACCCTGCAAATCTTTGGGCAATTGCGCGTCCTAGCCCTCTTGAAGATCCGGTAACCAAAACATTTTTGTTTAAGAAATCAAATTCCACGTTATCCTCCAGGAACGCGGCTAGCCGCTTTTTCTTCTCACAGTTGTGTATCAATCTGGAGCTCAGACACGAGACGTCCAAGCCTGCGAACACCCTCCTCGATTTGTGAAGCAGACACATAACTGTAGCACAGTCGCATGTGTTCTCTTCCGGTGCGATTGTGGTAAAACGCCGGGCCGGCAGCAAATGCAACTGAGGCCTTCTCGATTGCCCTTGGCAACAGCGCCTCACTGTCAATTCCGGGTGGTAAGGTAACCCACGTATAAAAACCTCCTTGCGGTTTTGTCCAGCGTGCACTTTGTGTAAAGTAATTTTCCAAGGCGGCCAACATAGCGTCTCGTTTCCCCCGATAGATCTCAACGGCCGCGGACGTCTGCCGCTCAATTAGCCCCCTTGAAGCAAAGGCAAAAGCCACATATTGTCCGACAGTTATAGATCATTGATCTTGCCCTTGCTTGGCCAGTGCCAGGGTCTCGATTAATTTTTGCGGTGCCGTCACCCAGCCTATGCGCACACCCGGGTTAAAGACCTTTGATAACGTATTGATGTGTATAACGTTCTGTGCGTCCAGGGATGCGAATAGTGGCGGGGCTTGACCCTCAAATCGCAGATCACGGTATGCCGCATCTTCTATAATCGGCACACCATATTCAAAAGCGATTTCGATAATTCTTTTTCGCCGCTCTTCTGAAAGCGTAACACCGGATGGATTTTGGAATGAAGGGACCAGGTAGATAAATTTGGGGTGCAATGATTGACGCTGTAAATCTTCAAGTGCCGATTTCAGAGCATCCGGCTGCATTCCTTCATCATCCAATGGCACACCGGCAAAGCGACCCTGATAACTTCTAATGACCTGGAGGGCAGCTACATAAGCCGGTTCGCCCACAATGACAACATCGCCGGGATCGAGCAAGACTTTGCAGATCAGATCTAACGCTGCGATGCCGCCTGTTGTTACCAGGCATTCCTCAACGGTCGAAGGTCTGCCTAACTGTGTCATATGTTCTGCCAGCCATGCTCTAAACGGGCCGATGCCGGGTGTGGGCCCATAACCCAAGGCGGCCCGTCCCCTTTGAGCGAAAACTTCTTCAAACACGTCTTTGATTTCCTCTAACAGAAAAGTTTCCGGATCGGGTAGTCCACCGGCGAAGGAGATAATCTCGGGCCGTTCAGCCAGCTTCAACATCTCGACGACATCTGAATGTCCCATTGAATCGATGCGACTGGAATAGATGGTGTTCCAGTTCATTGCGCCTGTTCTCCTATAATGAGTTACGATTTTGTGCCTTGATAAGCTGAAATTTCAAGATTGATAGCGGAAGCTTGATCAAATGGCAAGGATTAAGTCCTTGTAACAAAGTTGTTTTTTATGAAAAGCGAGACGCCCCTCGATAATTCAATAAAGCTCCCTGCAGTCCCGATGAATCGGGACAGGGTATTCTGGCGAAGACGAATAAAAATGGCGTTTCAGGCGAGTCTTTGGCAACTATCAGCTGTAAGCGAGGAGGTGATTGGGGCACCAGTGAGACTTTGATCCCGAAAAACATCAAAAGGAAATATTTGCTTCGGCTCACTTCATAAACTTACTTTATTAAGAGCGTCGCCCCTTTAAGTTGGGGTGTCAATACTTATTCTTTAAGATTTATCCCGCCCGTCGAAGATGCCGCAGCGCGGTGCCCCGTTGAACCGGGGACCCTCCGGGTGTTCAACTCGGGTTAAACGTTCTTGCTCTTATTTAACTGGGATGTTGTTATAACGGTTCTAACTTACTATTTCATTAATGACCTCTCTAACAGATGGTGTATCAGAGATCAGACCAGCCACCTGTCCAGCAGGTAATACGCCGGCTTCGAGGTCCCCTTTAATCCATGCATCCTCCATAACTTGTCTGGTAAAACCTGGGCGGGCAGACTCTTCCCCCTTTATCAATCTTTCA
>JAFDDT010000019.1 GCA_019310725.1 Deltaproteobacteria bacterium
CCTTATTCGATATTAGAGCTTAGGATTTATTTATTTCCTCATTCCTGGTCGGTTTGAGGCGGAGCTTCGCTAGCCATTGAGACGATAATTACTACCAGGTCTGTCGTTAACATCTTAATTCCACTACGAAAAGTGTTGTTGACAAATTGCGCATCCATTCTTAACTTGTAAGGCAAAAATGTGTATTATTCAGGGGATTACGGGATCTATTTTGAACACAGAATGCAGTTCCAGAAATGAAACTTTAATTCGTGAGTAACCGTTGATCTCTTAGCCTGTGTGCTTTATGATAGAATAATAAAATTTGGAGGAAACACGATCATGCGTTTTGACAAATTTACACTCAAGGCCCAGGAGGTTATCCAAGAGGCTCAAGAGATAGCCTCTCGGAGGGGTCATCAACAGATTGAACCTGTGCATTTGCTTTATGCCCTCCTTGAACAGAGAGAGGGTGTCATCCCCCCCCTGCTTGGGAAGATAGGTGTGAAGGAGGATGCCATTCTTCAAGACTTGAGAGAGGCACTGGATCAACTACCGAGCGTTAGCGGGGCTGGATTGGGAGATGTCTATGTCTCACCTCGATCGAAGGCGGTATTTAGTCAAGCCCTCAAAGAGGCCTCGCAGATGCGAGATGAATATGTGAGCGTGGAGCATATTCTTCTGGCAATAGCGGAAGACGGGGACGGAAAGGCTGCAACGATTCTATCGACCCATGGATTGACCCGGGATACCATACTAAAGGCCTTGATCGACATCAGAGGTTCTCAGAGGGTAACCGATGCAACCCCAGAGGATAAGTACCAGGCGATAGAACGGTTTAGTCAAGATCTTACTGAAATGGCTAAGAACGACAAGCTCGATCCGGTAATAGGCAGAGATGATGAAATCAGAAGAGTAATTCAGGTTCTATCCAGGAGGACAAAAAATAACCCGGTTCTAATTGGAGAGCCAGGAGTGGGAAAAACCGCCATCGCCGAAGGTCTGGCCCAGAGAATCGTTCACGGAGATGTACCTGAAACCTTGAAAGAGAAAAGGGTGGTAGCCCTTGATATGGGCGCATTGATCGCGGGAGCGAAATATAGAGGCGAATTTGAGGACCGGCTGAAGGCCTTTCTGAAGGAAATAACCGAGGCAGAGGGGTCTATAGTTCTGTTCATCGACGAGCTTCATACCCTGGTAGGCGCAGGAGCAGCTGAGGGAGCGGTGGATGCATCGAATATGCTTAAACCAGCCCTGGCCCGGGGTGAACTCCGGTGCGTAGGCGCAACAACTATTAAGGAATACCGGAAGTATATAGAAAAGGATGCTGCACTGGAGCGGCGTTTTCAGCCGATCGTTGTAGAGGAACCCGATGTAGAGGACACCATCTCTATACTCCGAGGTGTGAAAGAGAAATATGAGGTCCATCATGGTGTAAGAATCAAGGACTCTGCCCTTGTTGCAGCAGCGGTACTCTCCAATAGATATATCACCGACCGTTTTCTCCCTGATAAGGCAATAGATCTCGTTGATGAAGCAACCAGCAGATTGCGAATAGAGATAGATAGCCTGCCATCTGAGATAGATGACCTTAGAAGAAAGATTACCCAGCTTGAGATAGAAAGAGAGGCGCTTAAGAAAGAGTCGGACAACCCCTCTAAACAGCGTTTGGAAAAGATCGATGAGGAATTGAGTGCCCTAAAGGTGCAAACAGATGAGATGACCCACCACTGGAAAAAGGAAAAAGAGATCATTGCCCGAATCCGGGAGGCAAAAGAAAAGATAGACGCAGCCAAGTCAGAGGCCCAGGTTGCAGAAAGACAGGGAGATCTAACCAAGGCCGCAGAGCTCAGGTACAGCACTATTTTGCAGTTGGAAAAAAAACTGTCCGATGAAAACACCCGGCTCAGTGAGCTTCAGTCCAACAAAAAGATGCTCAAAGAGGAGGTAGACAGCGATGATATTGCCGAGGTAGTTTCCAAATGGACCGGTATACCTATTGAGAGGATGATGGAGGGTGAACGGGAGAAGCTGTTGAAGATGGAGGAGAGAATTGGGCGCAGGGTAATAGGGCAGGATGATGCTATAATCGCAGTAGCCAATGCTGTTCGAAGGGCACGGTCAGGTCTTCAGGATCCAAATCGACCTATCGGATCATTCATATTTCTTGGGCCTACCGGCGTAGGCAAAACCGAGCTGGCAAAGGCGCTGGCCGAGTTCCTGTTTGACGATGAGCAATACATGATTCGGATAGACATGTCCGAATACATGGAAAAACACTCAGTCGCAAGAATGATAGGGGCGCCACCGGGCTATGTGGGTTATGAGGAAGGGGGATATCTTACCGAATCGGTAAGAACGCATCCCTACTCGGTAATTCTTTTGGACGAAATAGAAAAGGCTCACCCGGATGTGTTCAATGTACTTCTCCAGATCCTAGATGATGGCAGGATGACCGACGGTAAGGGAAGAACCGTTGATTTCAAGAACACGGTCTTGATTATGACATCAAATATTGGAAGCCAGATCATAAAGGAATTAGCAGGCGAGGATAAAGAAAAAATGGTTAGCAGCGTCATGGAGATGCTGCGGGCTACATTCAGGCCAGAGTTCCTCAACAGGATCGATGAGACCATAATCTTTAACTCACTCGGCAAAGAGGAGATAAAGAGAATTGTTGACATACAAATTGGCGAGTTAAGCAGAAGGCTTCAGGACCGTAAGATTACGCTTCACCTCACGGACGGGGTAAAGGAATTTCTGGCTGATGTGGGGTTTGATCCTGTGTATGGTGCAAGACCCCTCAAAAGAGCCATCCAGCATTACATTGAAGATGAGCTGGCATTAAAGATTTTGAGTGGTGATGTAGCAGATGGAACCGATGTTGCGGTTGACGTAAAGAATGGAAAGATTGTATTTTCGTAAGGGTCCCGGCAATTTTAGCTTTAGACGTTCCAGTAAGGGATTGAGGGATTCAGGAATTGAGGAATTATGGCAACTTTAGGCACTTATAATTTTAGGCCCCTAAGATTTGTTCTCAAACTGGTGTTTCCTCTTTTGATCTCTTTTCTGCTTTTCCCAGCTCTAACCCGGGGAGGGCAGGGGTTCCCTAGAGAGAACGCTATCGTAAAGGCCGTAAGAAAGGTAAGCCCTGCCGTAGTCAACATTAGCACCAGCAAGCTCGTTGAGAGAGGTCTTAACCCTTTTTTCCCACGGGAAAATGATGATTTCTTTAACAGATTTTTCAGGGATTTTTTTGAGCCCCGCAAGAGACAATATGTTCAAAACAGCCTTGGCTCTGGTGTCATTATTGATCGCACTCACCACTATATCCTGACCAATCATCATGTCATTGTGCGTGCATCAAAGATAACCATTACCCTGGGCAATCAGCAGGAATTCGAGGCCAGGGTGGTGGGCACTGATCCTGAGTCGGACCTGGCTGTCCTTAAAATAGAGACAGACACGGATTTACCGGCAATTCCGATGGGTAAATCAAATGACCTTATGATAGGAGAAACAGTCATTGCAATTGGTAATCCGTTTGGCCTGTCTCACACGGTTACAACAGGGGTGATAAGCGCCCTCAACAGATCGGTAAGGACAGAATCCGGCGTTTATCATAATTTTGTCCAGATAGACGCCTCGATCAACCCTGGCAACAGCGGTGGTCCTCTCCTGAACATCAATGGTGAACTCATAGGCATTAATACAGCGATTTATTCCGGGGCCGAGGGAATAGGATTTGCCATACCTATTGACCGGGCAAAGCGGATTGTGCATGATCTGATACACTACGGGAGGGTTCAGACAGCCTGGCTCGGTATCACTGTTCAAGATCTAACTGAGAATTTAGTCAATTATTTCCATTTGCCGATAAAGGAGGGGGCCCTGATTACCGATGTTGTTGCTGAATCGCCAGCAAAAGAGTGTGGCCTTAAAAGAGGGGATGTCATTACCGAGCTCAATAAATTTAAGATTAAATCCAGTCGCAATTATTACGACCACCTATCCCAGCATACGGCCAGTGAAACGGTTCGTCTGACTTTTTTTAGGGATGGGAAAAGCCACAAGATAGATATAAAGGCTGCCTCGTTCCCATCTGATCTGGCTTTAAACCTGGCCTTTGACCGGCTCGGTTTCAAGGTTGAAGAACTGAATAGGCGCTTGGCCACTCAGTACAGGTTGAGGGAAAAGCAAGGCCTGGTTATTGTAGCCATTAGAAAGGGCTCCCAGGCAGATAAGATAGGCCTTGAGCCAGGTGATCTCGTCAAGGGTGTAAACGATCTTTCAGTTAATACGGAACAAGATTTTACGAAGGCAGTTATTAGATATAGACTGAAAGAACAGATAACCGTGCTTGTTCAAAGGGGTTGGACTGTTTATTCTATTTCTTTTAGACTGTAGAATCTGTTAGAAGATTCGATATTTCCTTATTTCTTGCAAGGCCTTTGTGATTTCTATTCCTTTTGGCTCTCTTTTAATTCTCGTATATTTTTCAAGATTGTCTTGGCCTTCGTGATCAAATAATCCACCCTTTTATAGTTGGGGTCAATGTGCCACACCAATTCCCACTCCTCAATAGCTTCGGTCAACAATTCCTTATCAAAGAGTTGGATCCCTTTTCTATAATGCATTTCTTTGTACAAGTTTTCGCTCTTTTCAAGGTATACCTGGCACCTCTGGGTGTTATTCTTGAAGCGCAGACATGACTTGAATTGATCTCTGGCTGCCAGGTAATCCTTCTTTCCAAAAAGGCATATACCGTGTTCCAGATGAGCTTTGTAGGAATATTCAAGAGCGATACTATCCTGAGGGTATACATTGAGAACCTTGTTGAACGCATTAATGGCTTCCTGGTATTTCTTTATGCTGAAGAGCTCAACGCCCTCATCGCGATAGCTGGCAACCTGATCGAGAGCTTCTTCTTTCTCCACAACTGCTGGTGTTTCCGCAGGCTCTTGCTCCTCCAATGTATACTTTTCCCACTCTCTTAATGCGACGTCAGTTGGCTCCAGTTCCTCTGTTCTTATTCCCTCCTTGCGAGCTAACAAAGGGATACCTTCTATCTCAGGAACCTTGACTTTTTGCCCGACATAGACCCGGGTAGCGTCTGTTATGTTATTGTATTTTGCTATAAGGGGAAATTTGTGGTGGTCTCCGTAATACATCTTGGCCACTTTTGCAAGATTCTCTCCAGGCTGAAGCGTATGTGTAACATACCTTTTTATCTGGATGCGTTTTCTTGTGGTAAGCATCTTAACCGCGCCTGCATGCTCTGGCCAGAGCCTTAAAGCAATAAGGAATTCGTGACGGGCACGTCCATATTTTCCCTCCTTATAAAACCTGATGCCAGCCTGATAATGCTTCTCTGCTGAACTGTGTAACCCCTCTTCCAGCCCCATATGGCTTTCGATTGCCACCTGGTTCAGGGGATCTACTGTGAGAGCGCGTTTATATTGTCCGAGGGCTGCAACCAGATCTCCCGTCTCTTCATATTTTTTGCCATCCTGGAGATACTCTGCCACCAGTTTTTTCTTGAGAGCTTCGGGCGAAACTTCACCAATCTCTTTTGGGGGCCGTTTTATGAGGGGTGCACAGCCCACTAGACTCGCAACCATAAGGAAGATCAGGAGTTGGATTTTGTTCATGCTGGTTTTACTGTAAGGAAAACTTCTTAAAAGATGTGAGTCTGGTGATAAAGGTCTCCATGCCCTTTTTTATTATGGGATCCCTCCCTAAGGTAAGGGGGTCTGAAAAAAATGGATTGCCCCCCCTTTTTACAGATAACCCAATCTTATAACCTGCCTGATGACAGAGGCGTAGTATCCTTTGATTATAATTGCTATAGGGGTAGGCAAAATAGATGGTATCCTGATCCAGTTCTTCATCAATGATTTGTTTGGACACGAGGAGTTCCTTCTTGATCCGTGCCATATATGCCTGATCGTTCTCCCCCCGCCTTTTTTTTGTTAGGTCACAATGCGATACTGTATGGGAGCCAACTTCGAAGCCCTGAGTCTTGAGGTCTCTCAACTGGTCCCAGGTTATTGCACTTTTTGAGATACCAACATAATCAGTATAAATGAAAAGGGTGGCGGTAAAACCATATTTCTTCAGGATGGGATAGGCGATGTTGTAAGCCGATCTGTAGCCATCATCTATGGTAATAACAACCGATCGCTTGGGCAGGGAATGACGATATTTCAAAAAATCAAGAAGGTTGCTCAGGGTTATGACCCTATAATTGTGATTTCTTAAGTATCTCATCTGCTGATCAAAAATATGAATAGGGATACAAAGGGAAGATTTACAATTTTCAGCAAACCGATGATAACAAAGTATGGGTACCACCTGATAGCCATCCACTGCGAGACCACCCTTGTTTGCCTCCTTAAGGGGAATAACAATGACCTGACTCCTTTCAAAGGGGATGCCTCTATTTGCATCCTCAATCATCCATGATTTCTTTGCATCACCCAAGAATCGCTCAGCCAGGCTGAAAGATGTCTCTCCCCCCTCCAGTCTGTAGATAGCATAGTCTTCCGATTGAAATACGGTGGGCTCCTGCACCTCGTTTTTTACAACTGCTTCTTTACCCGTGTTCAGGGCAAAATCCTGAAACGCACAGGAGTGTATTAATAGTGTGCCGACCCAGGCCAGGAGAATAACCAGCGTAAATGATCTATACGTACTTCGTCTCCTTTTACCGAATATTTGCATGCTGTTCCCTTTATCAAGTCTATCCGTTATTGATGCATGCATCGTTGTTCCGCGATTTTCCACTACCTACCTTTTCGGCGTGTTTCTATCTTTACTTGATTGACAAGTTGGATTGTTCAGAAATAATTTTCACTTTTGGAGGCCATGCGCACCTATCACGTTGGATAGCAAACACTGTTTCTTACAACGAGAGGCCTCTAAGGGCAGTGCATGGCCCACTGAAACCAGCACCCATTAGGGTCAAAGGGCAATACATCAGCCAAGAACTCGATACACCACAATAGGCTTGGCCCGCCCCCTTATCTTTTTCGGCAATTCCTTTTTCATCTCAAAGTGTCGACGAAGCCTCTTGGCAGTTTCTTCGCTGGCCAGGATATCGCAGTGGATTTCCTTTGTAAGGCCCTGAATCCTTGAGGCCAGGATAACCGTATTACCAATAAGGGAATACGAGAGTTGATCTTCGCTCCCCGTGTTTCCAGCCAGAACCTCCCCTGTGTGGATGCCAATCCCATGTCTGAAGGGCATCAACCCCGTATTGACTCTCTCATTGTTTAATGATTCGAGGAGCCTTCTCATCTCAAGGGCTGCCATCACCGCCTTTTCTGCATGATCCTTATCCCGAAGCGGTACACCGAATACTACCTCCATCTCATCACCCACATATTGCAGCACCAGGCCGCCACACTGGCGAATTGCCTTTTGCATAGCAGAAAAATACGCTTTCATACTCTTGATTACCTCTTCCGGAGGATTATCCTCCACATAAGAGCTAAAACCACGAAGATCGGCAAAAAGAACGGTAGCCTCCCTTCTCTCCCCGTTGAGGGGAATGCGGCCCGAGAGAATCTCGTCCCGTATCTCTGGGGTGACATATTTTCCAAAGGTTTCTCGTATCATTTGGCTTTCTGCCAGACCTTCAGCCATTTTGTTAAAGGCTGAAGCGAGATCCCCAAGTTCATCATTGCGTTTAACGGTTACCCGATGATTGAAGTCTCCCTCGCCAATGGTCGCAGTACTCTCTCTGAGCTTATTGATGGGTCGTGAAATATATATGCTGAGCATGAGACTGAGCAGGATCCCGATGAGGGTAATAATTACCGTTAGCACCAGAATAAAGATCTTTGCATCATGGATTTTTTGCAAGATTTCCTTTTGCGAGATGGCCAGATAGACTTTTCCAGCTGTTAGGTCTTGATAGGTTATGGGCTTCTCAAAAAAGAGGATATCTTCTTTATTATTGGCAAAGGAGCTTATCTTTATCTCATTGCTCTCTCCAAGAAAGATGACATTCTTTGGGGCTGAATAAACCTTGTTCACCTCCTCGATATTGCTATGAGCTTTGATGATATCCTTCTTGTCTGTAATTAAGGCGTATAAGACCTGCTCATTTTCAGCAATATCCTTGACCAATTGAAACAGGGCCAGCTCTTCTTCCCCTAAGAGTTTATCGGGGGCATTGTTGGCTACGATGCGGAGCATACTTTCTCCCAGGTTGATCAATTGGCCAATGAATTGTTTCTTCTGCTCTTTTAAAATTGAGAAACTGATGGCGAAAATAACCAAAAGAATGAGCAGAGTGGATAAGGCGGCGAGCTTGATAAAGATTGGGATTCTCAAGTTTGGACTCAAAGACCAAAAACGATATATATATCGTTTCAGACGAGCAAACTGAGAGAAAAGGGGGGCTTTCAAGGTTTTACCCCAGGCCAAGAACCGACCAATGGAGTCTTTGAAAACGGCCATTAGAGGCCGTCCCGAATGAGGCCTGGATTTTTCCTCAAGAAGAACGCTATCCTTATTCTTTCTAGCAGACATTCCTTCAGCCCTTATGACTAGCGAAGCTTGCCTATGAATCTTTAGGGTTCACACTTCTAACTTGAAATACTATTGCATATTCTCATTTAGTTTAAAACGTAAATTCTGTCAAGCCGGGGGTAACGGGGTTAACGCACCTGAGGTGAATCAGGTGAATCAGCCTTGACACATCAGTTGCTTTTACTCTATTCTTGCTGCTGAAAAGATAATCTCAGCCAGTTTTTTTGTGTGGAAAAACCGAATCCCTCTTAGAGGCTTTTGCCTGCGGATGGACTGGTAGGTAATAATCTGGCGCTGAAAATAGTGTGATGAAAGAGAGAATCTGATAGGTGAAAGGAGATCCCGTGGAACTTGAAATCTTTGAAGAAATGGATGCACGCGAACTTAGAAAGTATATTGAATTCCTTCTGTGGCACTACCGTGTTGTGGATGCATTCTGGTTTATCTACGTTTCCGAAAACTTCGATCAATCCACTGCAGAACTTATTAACGAAAAGGTTTGGGGGCGGGTAGCCGGAATGGCTGCAAGGGATCTGGTTAGCCGGTTTCAGGTTCAGGAGAAGGGCCTGAAGGGGTTTGTGAGGGCACTCAGGTATTTTCCGTGGAGCGTCCTTGTAGGTTACCAGATTCAGGAAGAAGCGGATCAGGTGATTATCTCTGTTCCATCGTGCCCTACCCAAGAGGCACGGATCCGACGGGGCTTAGGAGAATTTTCATGCAAGGAGATGCACCGCAGAGAGTTTGAAGGCTTTACCGGTGAGGTTGATGAACGAATTCAGGTTGAGTGCCTTTTCGCCCCTCCTGACCCACATCCGCAGGATATGTTTTGTAAGTGGCGGTTCTGCCTCGATTACTAAAGGGTATGTACCTCACTGAAGCGGGCTTCTTTGATTGTTTCATCTAGCTGCCTATATAGTGCAAGATCTTAATCCCGCTAAGCGGGATATCAACCTTTTGTAATACCACTAAGGTGCAAAAGACAATTGGGATCGTAGAAGGGTTGCGGTTGCGCAACTCGAAACGGTTAACGGTTAACGTCATACGAAACCAGCAGCGCAACCGTATAACTTCAGACGAAACCAACATAGCTTCGCCTCAAATAATGGAATATGATTTTTTCCATTCGTCGGTTTGCCCTTCCCCTGATGGAATCGGGGTACGGGCCCGGAAGGCGGCATTCGCTAGCTATACCTTGCTATTTGAGGGTGTATGAAAGTATATGGGGAGAATATCGTCGGAAGAAAAATACCCTTTCACTGGGCCTGGATTATTCTCGCCACCTGCTTTGTCAATCTCTTTATTAACTATTCTGTTCGTCTTGGATATGGCGTAGTCCTTCCAGAAATGATCAGGACTTTGGGCTTTGGTCGGGCTAGTGGCGGATCCATCTATAATGCCTATCTCATACCTTACATAGCCCTGACCCCCCTTACCGGTTATCTGACCGACCGGCTTGGGGCCCGTCCCGTGGTTACGAGTTGCTGTCTCGTCCTCGGTCTTGGCCTTCTGTTAATGGGGACCATTTCTACCCTCTGGAAAGCCTGCCTCTTTTACGCCATCGTCGGTCTGGGGGCAACTGGCATGTGGACTCCGCTAATTACCGTGGTGCAGCGGTGGTTTTCTCCCCACCGCAGAGGTCTGGCCCTGGGTATGCTTTCCACCGGGTATGGACTGGGCTTCGCAACCATGGGATTTGTCTTTCCCTGGATTGTGCATCATTATAGCTGGCGCTATGCCTGGTATTTTTTAGGGGCAGGGGCACTGATGATGGTTCTGATAAATGGCCTCTTGCTGAGAAGTGATCCCGAAAAATCAGGGTATTTACCATGGGGAGAGAAAGAAGAGCCTTCCCGTGTTGGTCGATCTGATGTAAAAATCCATACTAGAGGAGGCTCTCTTTCCATTGTGTTCAAAAACAGCGGATTCTGGCTTATCGGCTTTTCTTATTTGGCAATCTCCTATAGCCTCTATGGAATCACCACCTTTATGGTAGATTATGCCACATGCCAAATTGGTTTGCCTCTGGAAAAGGCGAGCCTTTTGGCCACCGTTCATGGTGCCTCACAGGTTGTGGGAGTCTTAACCATTTTACCGTTCTCCGATTACCTGGGTCGAAAAAAAACTCTCATCATCTCCAACTCCTGTATCACCGCCTGCCTGATCGGAATCCTGTTAACCGGCTATTCCTGGGGGGTGCTCTATGTGCTTGTGGGGATACTGGCCATGTTTTATGGGGCAACGTGGCCAATGTATGGTGCATGTGCCGGGGACTATTTTCCGAGGGATATGATGGGAACTGTTATTGGAGCGTGGACACCCCTGTATGGCGCGGGTGCCATTGTGGTGCACTGGGTTACTGGGATTTTGCGTGATACCACAGGCGTCTATGATCATGCCTTCATTATCAATGCAGCCATGGCCGCAGCCGGACTTTTCTTAATGTGCCTCGTCAAAAAAGGTTCGAGCAGGTGAGAGGCTACCCTTTCCATCAAGGGGGCAATCAAGAAATATCCTCTGTTGACTCCAGCCTATTTCCTTTTTAACGAAAGAGTCAGACAAATGCGATTCATCCTTAATCCACAAACACGTTTTCTTTACCCTCCTTACCCAAAGAAGCGAGTGCCGAGTCATTTGATACAGAAAAACATTTTATTCCAGATTGTTTTGTTATATACGATTTAATCTAATTCAAATATCGCTAAGCATAAAAGTTTAAGGAACAAATCCATCTTTGTCAAAAAGCTCATGTCTTCCACACAATTTCGTAGTAGATTAGGTGGGTGATCAAGTTGGCTCTCGATGCGATTTTAATAGCAGATTCCGGTGAAGATAGCTTATCAGGAACGAACCCTCTGAGGCTAAGTCTGGATGGCAGAACTGCCTTTATACAAGTGGTCTTGAACTACTTGGAAAATCAAGGTCAAGTTGTCCCGCCCATCGATGGCGATGGAACAATGAGTTGGTCATCTGCACCTAAGCTCAACGGGATTTACCTTTTGAGCTACCTCACAAAACACAATTTTGATGTGGAATTGGTCAATAGCTATTATGAGGAAAAGGATCGTTTTTCAAGTCTTCTTGAACAGACACCGCGGGTGGCAATTATCTCTACCACTTTTGTTTATAGCAAACAGGCCCTTCGCAGCCTTGCAAATGATATCCGTTCACTGGCCCCAGATATTTTCATTATCGCTGGCGGGCCATTCATATATTTGTCGTATCTTATGCTTCAAAGATTGCATGAAGAGCGCTATGAAACAGAGCCAGCCAAAGATGACTTTCTGTTTCTTGATGTTAATAATGAGCCCTCTGTTGATCTATTTATTATAAGCCTCCGGGGTGAGGAGATACTCTGTGAGGCCTTAAAAGGAAGTAGTGAGAACCAACCGATAGAATCTCTTCCCAATACAGCGCGTTTAGTGGGAGAAACGTATTGTTTTACCAATCGGGTTGATGATGTATCGAATAGTGGGAGCATTGGCATCGATTGGGAATCTCTTCCTGATAGAATCTTCAAAACCGGCGTAGTGCCCATGCAAGCTAGCAACGGGTGCCCATATAAGTGCGCCTTTTGTAATTTTACTAAGGATCGCCGGCTCATGTTTATGAAGCCTATAGATCAACTAGTTTCTGAGTTGAAGGCTGTGTCACGTCGCGGGGTTCGGTATGTTTGGTTTTCGGATGACAACTTCCGGCTTGGAAGAGGCAATCTCACATCCATCTGTCACCGGCTTGCTGATGAGGGTCTTCCCATTCAGTGGATGAGTTTCATAAGGGCCAGCACATTGAGAAATGTTGATGGTGAGTTGCTTCGAAGATCGGGCTGCATTGAAGTACAGTTAGGTTTAGAATCTGCTCATCCCCAAATATTGCGCAATATGAACAAGAAGGCTAGCCCTGAGCTTTATTACAACGTAATTCGAAAACTGCTCGCCGCTGGTGTCAATTGTTCATGTTACTTTATCTTCGGATTTCCAGGTGAAACTGATGAAACTGCTCTTGTTACGCAGGAGTTTATCAGGAGCATTGAATTTCCTGAACTTGATGGAATTCTTACATGGTCCATGTTTCCATTTATACTTAGCCCTATGAGTCCCATATATGAATTCGAAATGAGACAAAAATACGGGTTAACAGGATACATGCAAGATTGGAAGCACAGAACAATGGACTCTAACGATGCAATGGAGCATATAAAGAAGACCTTTTTCGAGCTGGAAAATTCCGGCCCCATTTCGAGAGGAGACAACTTGGATATCCTTTTTGGTCTTACTCCGTACGAACGCAAGAAATTCGTAGCTCTGAGACACAAGCTTTCAAAATTAGCAATGAGATCTCAGCTCAAGAAACACGATATTATTGAATCCTTCACGACGGTACTCCCTTTGGATAAAACTATAACGGGCGAACCTATTGGCATCAGGTAGAAGAGATAAATGGATTGTCCTTTCGGGCGGCTTTATCCTGGCATTGCAGATTTCGGCAACTTCAAATCGCAAAACCCCAGGAACGTGAGGCCAGCGTTATGGCACGACCAAAATTTTATCTGATCGAAGACCTAGAAGATATTGTTCGTCTAGAGTTCAATACAAAACCGGAAGCAGTTCGAAAGCAGGCAGAGTTGTGTAGACTGAAACCGGGTGGGCACCTTTGTTTATTGGATCTAGATAACAACTGTCTCGATGACTGCAAATTGTCAGCTCATAGGGAGGATATCCTGTTTGAGGTTCCGGCGGTCGTAGATAAGGAGTATATCTTTGATCCTTATGCAGGCAGGAGACTGGATACCTATCTCTATGATCTGGGCTATGAGGATATCCGAAGAATTATCTGGAAGCCTCTAAATATTGATTAAAAGATATTCAGGAGATACTCTTCCTTCGACAAGGAACGGTAAGAAGAGATATCGGGGAGATTCAGGGATTTCCTCGCGAATTGAAAAACCTGTTCATAATCGAAGCGTATTCTCATTTTCTCATAGTATTTTTCGAAGATTCTCTTTGGCCTAAAATCTCTAAATTCACAAGGGATTGAAAGAGTTGGAATCCCCCTTTTCCTGATTACTTTCAAGATCTCATTGGTATTGTACTTAATGAGCGGCTGGAACACCGTATATCCTTCTTTCATCTTGAGCAGGGGATAAAACCGCTGTGCCGTTTCCAAAATGCGGCTATTCTTTTGAACACCGGCCTCCTGATCGGGAATGGAGGAAATCCCCATAAGCATATATTCTACACAATAGCTGGCGAGATCCCAAAGGGAGTAGTTGACTATGAGAACAAGGTTTTCCCAGTCCTCTATTGTTCTTGACAAATTGGTCTTGAGGAGCCTCCTTTTCAGTTTCAGACACACAAGACAAGGATTCACTGCATCTTTTATTTCATCTGTCACTTCCAAATCATGCCAGGTGATATCCGCACCTCGGTTATTCCAGTAGGATGCGATCCTGTCTTTTTCCACATCTGTATACATGTGAACCGGATAAGCTGCCGCGTGCGTTTCAAAATCAAACCCGAATTCCTTTCCTGCCCTTAGGATAAAATCCAATGCCAGGGATGAATCCTTTCCACCTGAGAACAGAAGTTTAACATTTTTACCAGGGAAACCTTTCAGTACGTTTTGGTGTTCTTCTCGCCAACAAGAATAGTTTATCTCTGAGCGCATATTGGCCTCCATAAGGATCACTCTCTCGCTACTGTCACGATCTCTGTTTCATCACATAGGTGCTCTAAGGCTTCACTATTCACCTTCACACCCAAACCTGGCCCATTTAAAGGCCCCGCCTCACCACCTAGACCGAATGAAACATCGTCAGCAGTGATATTCTCCTTTAATAAGAATCGATCATAAGAACCATCATAATACATGGCATCTTTACATAGAAGGCATAACGCCCTGCCGGCAGCAGAGAGGATCCCGGACTCGCCTAAATTACAACCGATTTGAAAGAAGATGCCACTGTTGCGCAGGTAGTCAATGATCCTGAGTGTTCTATGAAATCCGCCACTTCTGGATAATTTGACGTTTATCATCTGGTGATATCCCTTTTTGATCAGCTTCTCTATATCCTTTAGGGTCGGTGCAGACTGACACGCCATTAAGAGAACGCCCATAGATCGAATAATCTCTGCGAATTCGCCGAGGCCCGGGTCGTCTTTCTCCATGGGCTCCTCAACAACCTTGATCTTGTGTTCCTTGATCAGCGGTATGTGTTGAAAGGCGATATGTTGATTCCACACGCCATTTGGATCTATCCTGAGTTCGCAATCATCTCCACATACTGATCTGACAGTTTCAATCGTCTTTTTATTCCGCTGAAAATCCTCACCCATCTTGATCCTCAGATGTTTGATCCCCATGTCACTGATCCATTTACATATCTCCAGAATACTCACTTTTTGAGCAAGGGGGATTGTGAAGCCATAATGAATAGTATCGGCATAATAGCCTCCTGGAAAATATTCCGTGATATACCTATCTTGTGTCTTGGTCACGGCATCCCACAGAGCCATCTCAACGGCGCAAATGGCTGTGCTATAGCCCTTTTCCTCGGGAAGGCCATCCACGAAATCCCGTATCTGAGAAACATCACTCAGCTCCCAGGGAAAAGAAGTTCCGTTTATGAGATCAGTCGCTTTTTTGGCCGCACTTGCTTGCGATTCCCCTGTCTCGTCCTGCCTGGGCGCCCCTTCCCCATATCCTCTTATACCCCATTTATCGGCAACGACCTCAACAATTATATTCTCGGCGTATGCGCTCTTCTTCCGGGCGGAATAAAAATCGCCCTGAAAAGGCAGTAAGATCTTATATACATGAACCCTGTTAATTCGCACTGTTCTTCCCCCTTGCAATCCTATAAGCCCAGTAAGCACGCGAACCACACCGACCATCTCTTGATAACTTGATAGAATTCCCTTTGTTGCGTGGGAAGCATAGGGTGAAATAGCCTTGTGTGTCAAGGGAAAAGGGGCCACAAGATATGCTGCTTTGGGGTTAAGATATCGGGTGGGGGCTCGTGAATATTGCCAGGAGCGGGGCAGCAGATACGTTCCATGATAGAAACTATTGGGTGGGGCTGCTACCTGGCTGGATTTAGACGAACCTGTCTATTTCAATCCCATGGCCGGTTCCCCGATCAACGTCGAAGGTGAGTTTGAAATTAAAAGGCATGCATCCCCATGGAATAATCTTGCTCGCTGTATAGGTAATCTTCACAAGGAGGGATCTGAGAATCTGAGTAATATATGTGAATGTTTACTTGTGGTTTTTTAGCCTTTGGTGGTGGTCTGGCCTTTAGATTCCACAAGTCCAAGTGTTTGGGGTCGGAAACTGTATTGGTATCTCTTGGATCTAGATTATCAACATATCCAACTAGATCTTAGGGCTTACCGATTTACGGCAAGATAAGTGAGCCAATAAAAAGAAGCATTGGGAAAACCCCCAATCTTCCTATCTGCTTAATTCATTCTTAACAGCCGTGCCAAGTTTGTCCAGGGTATACGGTTTCTTGACATATGATCCCGCACCCAGCTTTTGAGCTTCCTTGACCCGTTTTGTTTCAGAAAATCCACTTACAATTATTGCCTTCTGGTGGGGATGGAGCTTGAGGATTCTCTTGTATGTCTCCAGCCCATCTATTCCAGGATCCATTATCATATCCAGCACCAAGAGATCTGCTGAGTTGCTTTTCATGTATTCAACCGCTTCCTTGCCACTTGAGACTGTTGTGGTTGAGTACCCCAGCCTACTTAATAACTCATATGCAATTTGTCTCTGCTCCTCTACATCATCCACAACCAAAACAGACTCTCCCTTGCCCCTGTACTCTTCCATGGACAATTGAGATGTATCTTTGTCTAGCTTTCTTCTGGTAATAGGGAAATAGAGGGTAAACGTAGTCCCTTTTCCTTCACTGCTTTGAACATCAATATATCCTTTATGATCCTTCACTGTTCCCCACACGACTGCCATGCCCAATCCTGTTCCACTTCGTCCCATCGCCTTTTTCGTGTAGAAAGGCTCAAATATTTTTTCTATATCCTTATGAGGGATACCCACACCTGTATCAGAAACAGTGAGGATAACATAATCCCCCTCCTCTACATGGTCATAGCCTCCAATTGATCGGTCAATATAGCGGTTTTCTGTGGAAATAAGAATGGTACCCCCATCTGCCATAGCCTCAGCTGCATTGGAGACTAAATTCATAATAGTCTTTGAAAGGTGAACAGGAGAGCCTAGAATAGGTAGAAGATTTGCCTCAAGATTGGTCTTTGATCGAACCTTGGGATGGTATAATTCCAACTTTTCATATTCGGGACTATGTAAGTATTCAGAGATGACATGATTGAGGTTCACCACTTCTGTCGCAGCAACTCCCCTTCGTGCAAGGGTCAACAGATCCTGCACAATAGCAGCAGCCTTTTCTCCCGAGTTTTGTATCGTTAAAATAGGCCTTCTCAAGCGGCTGTCTTGCGGAATTTCCATTAACAACAACTCGGGGTAGCTCACAAGACCAGAGAGGATATTATTGAGGTCGTGTGCCACCCCGCCTGCAAGGGTTCCAATGGCCTCCATTTTTTGCGCTCGCTGGAGTTGGGCTTCGAGCGTTTTCTGGTCACTTATGTTTCGTAAGGTGTTGACGCTGCCCACAGGATTGCCATCCTCATCCCGATAGGTGGATCCACTGATGCTAACGGGAATAATTTTCCCTTCCCTGGTATATCGATGGGTTTCAATACCAGAGAAACGTACTCCTGCCAGCATTTTCTCGATCATCATCCTGGTTTCTGGCCAGTTTTCCTGAGGCACAAACAAGTCCATTTTCTTCCCCAAGCGCTCTTCTAAAGGCCAGCCGAAGACTTCTGTGAATGCGGGGTTAAAATAAACTACTTTACCCTCCATGTCATAAACCACAACGGGGTCAGGGTTTGCCTCCAGAACTGTTCGGTATCTTTCCTCACTCGCCCTCAGGGCCTCCTCGGCACGCTTTCGCTCGGTAACATCCCGTACAACGCCCCGAAAACCGATCGGCTTACCTGTTACGTCCTGTATCAGGGAAGCAGACATCCCAAGAACAATTGCACTGCCATCTTTCTTGACGACTTCATAGTCCATCACTTTTGCAGGCTCTTTTGTCTGGTAGATTTCATTAAAGACCTGATACATTCTCTTGGCTGTTTCTGGGGTGGCGTAATCCTGATAATTCATACCCTTCAATTCGGTCTGGGAATATCCAGAAATTTTGCACAGTGATTCATTGAAAAAGGTCAGGTTCCCGGCAAGATCGATTTCGAAATATCCCTCTTCAGTGCTTTCGATGATGGTTCGATACTTTTCCTCGCTTTCCTGAAGTTTATTGAACGACATGGCATTAACCATACTAACAGCCGTTTGCGAGGCAACCCCTTGCAAAAGGGACAGATCACTCTGAGTAAGAGGCCTCTTTGATTCGATATTGTCCACAGCTATAATTCCCAGGGATTCTTGTTCATACACAATAGGCACGCAAATGAGTGAGTGAACATCCATTTGTGCCGCCAATTCCCGGCTTCTTTTCGAGAGCTTTTTGCTATTTTCGGCAAGATCATTCATTAAAAAGGATTTCTGCTCCCTAAAAGCTACTACAAACATCCCTTTGGACTCAGGATTGTCAAGATGAAACTCCGTTCTCCTCAAAAGCTCTTCATGTACCTTACTGTAACCGTAGCCAACGGTGTAAAGAAGTCGAGTTTTTTCCCTGTTGGTAAGCATGATCATCCCGCGGTCAAAATCAAGCCGCTTCTCCATAATATTGGACACCGATCTCATGAGCCTGTCGATATCTAGGATTGTAGAGGTAGCCTGCCCGATCTCCTGAATAAGCAGTGCATTACCATAGCGAATATTGATTTCATCTATATGGTCCTTTGCCGCATCGCCTTGTGTTTCAACGGTTTTTGCTAAGTCCTCGTTTTCAAGATGCTTATAGTAAAATGAAATTCCCAATACAAGGGAAGCAAATAAGGGAATCAGGACCGTCCAGGAAATGAAAGGAATGAAAAAGTGGAGTGTTGCACAAACTAGGAGACTAAGGAGAATGAGCCAATTACGGATCCGCCGCCATTTAAGAGCGGCTGTCTTCTCCCAGGTGATTATGTAGCGGCAAACATCCCCGCCCCTGTGTATGCAAGTTGGATGTTCAATCTCTGGAAACTTATTGGTAAATAACTTGGAAAGGGCCTCAAACATTCCTAACCGATTATCGCATTGATAGATTTTTTCGTTCACGCCCGGCTTAGGGACAACCGTAACTTCCATTTTATCGCTGGCAATTTGCCTAGTTTTCAGCGTAAAGGTCCGGCTCAATGTGGGAGCAATCTTTTCCAGCATCCGATAGGCAGTTGCCGGGGACATAAACCCCAGTGCGTATTGTCTTACAGCGCCAGAGGCTTTTGAGGAGGCGGCATAGCGACCAACTTCGCGGGATAAATTTGGGTCCGCTATCTTTTGCGCCAAGACTTCGCGAAAGCGGTCCACCTGCCGCTGGCTGAACCAGTAACCCTGGTCTTTGAGTTGATATGCGGCGATCCCTGTGTAGCTGAGGATTGCATCAATGTCTACCTCAGGATAGAACTTCTGAACATATTCGACGTAATTGTTTATAGCCCGACTATTATATTGAGGGTCATCTATTGTATTACCTGGGGCATTATGAGAGATCATATGATATTTCCTCATGTTAGTCGCAGTTATGTTATCGGCTAACCTTAGATAACTCATTATAAAAATAAAACACCCATGATGTCAAACTCATCTGACATCATCGATTACCAAGCTTAGCCAACCAATCTAACCCAAGCCCTGATTAGCTTTCACATATCAATGATATGACACCTCATTTCTTCACCCTATTTGTCCAAACTCAATGCATAACCGGTGGATTAAGCTTTTCTTATGCGTAGAGAGAATGCCCAGGATTAACTGCGTACAGTTCCGTGACCTTTCCATAAGTAAATTCTGATACAACTATCAATATTAAGGTGCAGGGAAATGCGTTGACAAGCATGAATGCATAACGCGGAGGAAAAAAGAGGCCACGATTTTTCAGTCATGTGTTACTTATAGCTGAGCCTGAATCTCTTCTGCATGTATTCCATGTATTCGTTTCCGTACCGGACATTCAAGATCCATAGCTGATATTGCTTCTCATAAGGCACATGCTCGGCCTTGACATAGTCGAAGGGATAAAACAGAACAGGGACCCTTTCCATATTATAGACTCCGGTCAATTGTGCAATAGCAGTGGAGAGCACATTCCATGGGAGGTCTTCAGAATTTGTCACCAGAACAGTGATACCGTTCAAGAGTTCAGAGAGATTGATTCCCAGATTTGACCGATTAACAATTAAAACAGCATTCAGGTCATCCTTTTGGCTTAAAGAGTAAGCTATTCTGTTCCGTAAAAACCCCAAGCGGCTGTAAACTTCTTCTAGAGACTCATCCCCAGAATCGTCCTGAGCCAGACCAAAGGCATCCAGTAGCAGCCCTCCGGAGCAGTGACTGTAAAACCGTTTTAGATCCCAAAGGTCAAGTTTTGAGCTTTCCCTCAGCGACCAACCTTCCGGAAGTTTCATACCGAGAGACAAACTGGTATAGGGAAGATAGGAAAAGAGGTCCATAGAGCAGCCGCGGGGATTATTCAGAGCATTGGCGAAGTCTCCAAAAACTCGATCAGGGAAAATGCTCTCCGGACGGAAATAACTCATCACATAATCCATTTTTGCAGAGGGCAGGCGATGCATGTCATTTAAATAGTGCATGATTTGTTTCAACACGGTAAACCCAGCCCGCCTGTTGTCCATAGCCCTTGCAGCGTGGTGATGAATCAACCAGGCCCTCTCGTAAGCCCTCACCATGGAGATATGACCATAAATCATCCCGTTCGTCTGGTAGGTGAAATGCTTCTCAATCTCGGGGCTTTCCTGGTAGATTTTCTTATAGGTTTTTTTGAAATTCTCCCGGTGAGATTGGATGAGGCGATACTTCGTGGGATAGATAAACCCCGTCTTAAAGAAGAATTCCCACAGTGCGTCCATGTCGATCTCGCTGGCAACACGGGCATGAGGGTCCAGGGCACTGGTGAGGATGTGTGTTAAACGGCTGTAAGTATTGATATCCATATCCAGAATCGAAAGACCGCAACGGATGCCTTTTGCTTTTTCCTCAGAGCGGTAGATCACCTGGGCAGAACACTTCATCCTCACTGCACCGGCAAAATCGATTATCAGCTCCGGGATGATCATCCCCTGCAAAAGAACTCCCTGATTTGGCTTTTCATAAACGGAAAATCCCGAGGTGGAAATATCCGCAATGTCTAATTGAACTCTCTTATCCAAAAGCGGGTGATTGAAAATAAGTGTAGGCGATGGCACCAACCGCTGCCGAGGATTGCGCATCCGCTTTCTCTTGAAGCGTGTGATTTTTTCTTCCACGGGGACAGCCACAATCTCCTTGTCTGCAAGGCCACCCCGCTCACGTATGCACCGACACAGCCCAGAAAAGAAAATCTTTTGCCCGTGCCGCAAATGAATGGTGACTAATGCATCCGAATTGAACCAGTGAAGGGAATCAGATGACGGTGTGTCGATCTTGATCCGGAATCCCAGAGGGCTAAAGTCCAGTAACTCACCGTGTGCCTGAAACCCACTCTGGATCAACTCGACGACCACCTCGTGGCAGGGATACCGCCTTGCCTGGCGTTGCCCTACGATATAGCTGGCGGAGGGTAATTGAACGGTAACTCCACCTCTGTCTATCTCTTGCAATACGGCCGGTACCAGTATCATAGAGGAACCATCATCAATGACAATATTGAGGAATTGATAGTTCTCTAGTTCAAGGCCTGAAGAGGTTTCATCTGACCAGCGACAGGTGAGGTCTTTGCCGAGGCAGGGCTCAGGCCGGACTTTAACAAGAATACCTTCTTCATGTTTCCGATGACAGAGGTGGGCAAAAACATATCCATCCATAAAATGGACATGATTAAGCATATTGGTCAGGGTCTTTTGATCAACAATGCTTGCGCTTTCAAGATCATGGATAAGCTCTTGGTGCTGGAAGAGCCACGGTGGAAGTCGGTATTCGTCTCCAGTGGCACGTCTGGTAGCTTGCTCCTTTGGGGGGAAGGTATGTATTGATCTATTCCCAGCCATTTACGCCGCCCCTAATTCCACGGAACTTATTGAACTGCCCTTTTCAACTAACCGCTCTGGTGTCACTGCGTTGGGGATAAGGTGAACCTTTGCTATATATCTGCCCCGAGATCCTTATCTGTCGTTCCGGAATGCCTTAAAACAGTTTCTACAGGTCATAAAGCCAAATTTATCCGAATATAGCTAAGCAAAGGCGATGGAAATACATAGTCTTTGCTTTTATATGGAAAAAAACACTTTGTCAATAACTACCTTGATTTTTGTATTTGAAAGTAAATTGGGGGTCAAATCTTTACTTTTGACAAATTTACCTCGCCGATGACGCGATATGAATGATCGAAACACCGTTCAGGATGTCCCCCCTCCCTAACAGGTCTTTTTTCACCCCACCCACCAAGGATTTGGATTCGGCCTCCGGCTCGTAGAGCCTACAACTCGGAGAGATTCTCACCTGCCCGCTATGCCTGATTCCCATGCCAAAGAAGAATCCCCTGTGTTTCTCAGTAAACTCTCTAATTGCTAACCGGACAACCATCGGCTACGGCACCTGCGCTCCATTCCCACATATGTTGATTGTATAATCCTACTTTATCCATTGAATTGTCTCTCTATAAGCCAATGTTTACCGGGAAAATCAAGGGGCGCACCTCCACTCCCACATACTTTTTTGAAAAAAGGTGTTACAGTATGCGGGTGTGTAGAATCCCAAAACCCAGCACCCATTTCCTTTGAGATCTTCTCC